>JAISQA010000079.1 GCA_031274525.1 Candidatus Margulisiibacteriota bacterium | reverse complement strand
GTCCATTTCATGCGGATATCGAGGCTGAGTGCCGAATTGGGTCAGAAAACCGCAAATACCGGCAATATCGTCAAAGAATTTATCTTTTTCCGCACACATAGCGCAAAGTTTTTCAAGCTCATGGGTTTTAGGAGGAAAAATTTTTTGAGCGGTTAAATAACCTTTGAGATATTTCTCGGCAGCCTGTTCGCAGTGATAACAGATAATCTCATGGTGCATTGGCCGCATTTTCTGCAAAAGCTGGGCTGTATCCAGATCGGCATCGGCAAAAGCTACCCACTCCTGTCCGTTATCCGTTCCCATAGATTTTAACCCCTTCTCTGGCAATAAGATTTTCTAAAGATACGCCGGATTTTCTGCGGTCAAAAACACTTTTTTTACCAATCAGTAAATCCATCTGCATGGTTTTTTTCTTGTAAAGCGCGTAGCGTATTTTTGCCCCAAGCTCGACAGTATCCGTATCCGTATCCGGGACAACCACATAAATATCCAGATCGCTGTCCGCATTTGGCTCGCCATAAGCATAAGAGCCGAATAGATAGATAGCCTCTACCGGAGTGTTGGCAACCACGGAATCGGTGATTAAATTCAGTTCTTTTTTTACAGCATCCAGCATTTTTAACCTCTGCTGGATTTTAACATATTTCAAGCTCTTTTCGGTCTCGCCTGTCAAAGCAGTGGCGCCGTATTGCCTTACCAAAGCAGACCCCTGACATATTCAGGCTTGCCTGTAAAAAACATACACCACTTCAAGTGATAGTTTCTCGTCAAAATACTATATGCTAGTATACATTAGGAGGTTGTTCAGATGCTTTTATATCACGGCTCAAATATTATTGTAAAAAAACCTGAAATTATTGAACCTAACCGCGGGATCGATTTCGGCAAAGGTTTTTATACTACTACCAATAAAGAACAAGCTGCTGCCTTTGCGCAGAAAGTGACCGATAGAAAAGGCGGGAAGCCTTTTGTTTCGATTTATCAGTTTGCTGAAACTATCGCGTATCCTCAATTAAAAGTATTATCTTTTGACGGAGCTGATGATAGTTGGTTTGATCTTATTATTCATTGCCGCAAAGGAAATGAGCCGACTCAAGTCGTAGACTGTATTTATGGAGCAGTTGCTAACGATGATGTATATTTGACCCTGCAGTTATACGAAACTGGTGTCCTGTCTATTGAGCAAGCCAAAGCGCAACTCAAAATAAAAAAGTTATTTAATCAACTCGTATTCAAAACACCTAAATCTTTAGAATACTTAAAATTCATTGAACATCTTGAGGTGAATTATGCCGCCCGCTAAATTAACCGGCTTGCTCACCGTAATGATCCCGGAAATAATTACCCGTATTGCCGCAAAAGAAAATTTATCTGAATACGCGGCGACTGAACTGTTTTACAAGTCAAAAACATACTCTTTACTGTCAGACGAACACTTCGGCCTATGGCATTATAGTGTGCCAAAACTATACGAAATATTCGCGGAAGAGCAAAAAACCGGAAATATTTTATTTCCAGAGGAAGCGGCCTGATGAGTAAAGAATATAAATTTCTCATCTATGCTGTGGAAGCCTATAAACAAAGGAAAAATATCTCTGGCTATCAAGCTCTGTCGCTGTTTAAGCAATCCGGAGTATATGATTATGTTCTGCGCAGATATGATGCATTGCATGTACTGGGCACCCAGTATTTACTTAATGAATTTGAGGAAATAATTAACCAAAGGATTAAAACCGCATGAGCAACGAAAACTATCTCGCCCCCGGCGGCAAGGAATACACGCTCACCGCCGGGCAGCTGGCGGGACTCAATAAAAAATCAAAAATATTGGACGTGGCCTGCGGGCACGGTGCGGCCTCGCTCAATCTGGTGCGCAAATTCGGCTGCCAGGCCGTCGCGGTGGATATAGAAGAAAGTTTTATCCGGGCAGCGCGGGAAACCGCCCGGCAGGAAAAACTCGACCGGCAGATCAAATTTATCGCCGGTGATTTCAACAAACAAAAGTTTGCCGCGAACTCTTTCGATATGCTTATCGCCGAGGGCGGCGCGCTGACCTATATCGGCCGGGACTCCGGCCTCAAACGCGCGCATAAACTGCTCAAGAAAAACGGCTATATTGAAATATCCGACCTCATTCTGCGCGGCAAACGCTTGAGCCGCGAGGTCAAGGCTATTTTTCTGGGCGGTGCGCAGAATCTGGATCTGGAAACTGAAGAAAGCTACCGCACCCTGCTCAAGCTTAACGGCTTCGAAATAGTTTTCTGTTCGTATGTCACCCAGCAGTACTGGGAAAAATATTATGAGAACATTAAACAAAATCTCAAAAACCGCAAAGGTTTTTTTTCCGATAAAAATGTCCGAGAATCGCTCAATAAAGAAATAAAGTTTTTTTACAAACGTCGGGACTTAGAACAGATCGGCTATTTGTTCATGGTGGCCAGGAAACGCTGATTTACTACAAAGCTTTTTTCAGTAATCCCGGTACCTGCACAGCCAGATCCAGCAAGCGCCCCATAATGCCCGTCCAGCCCTTGCCCAGCGACTCGCCGATCTGCACGGTCTGCGGGGACACCCGTAAAGACAGCACGGTCTTTTTTCTAGCCTCATCTCTCTGTCTGGCTAGTTCGGCAAATTCCGCCAGCTCCTCGTCGGTCAGTTCGGGACAGTCTTCGTCAAAAACTATCGGGTGCTTCGCCGCCTCGCGGATCCTTTTCAGCTGCGCCAGTGTCGGTCTATCGCCAGCCCGCAGTATCGATCTTACTATTTTGCCCATAATAAATCTCCTTTTCTTTTTTAGTAGCTAACCTGGCTGAAATAATCCTTATACGTTTTTCCCGTTCGGTAAAAACCACAAACAATAACTTGCCAATTTTACCTAAAACTTGATACCTGTTTTCTTCTAAACTATGCGCCCTGTCATATTTTATCAATAAGAATGGGTCATTAAAAACAAGCCTCGCATCCTCAAAATAAACTTGATGTCTGCGAATATTTGCTATCTCTTTGGCTTCATCCCATTCAAAACGCTTACCAAGTATCATACAATATGTATTCCTTTTTGTACACTTTTTGTATACTTTTTGTAATACATCACAAATATAACAACAGTGACACCCGCTGCTGCAAACCCAGGTCTTCGTGCAGGGTCCGGGCATAATCCAGACTGAGGCCGTAATAACGCAGACCCAGGCCATAGGTTAAGCGCTGCTCCCAGCCGACGCGCAGCGCTAAAACCGGCAAAGCGTATTCCAGACCGCCGCTGAAAGCCGGCTCCTGTTCCTCGCGCCAGCGCCAGTCCAGACTGCCCAGCAGGTCGCCGCCGGCGATATTCCGCCGCACGGACAGCCCGGAATTAAGGCCGAAAGGCATCGTGTCCTCGTGGCCGGTGCTCCAGGTAATTCTGGTGCGGCAGATATTGCGCAGACTGACACCGCCAAAAATACTCGCGCCCCCGATATCCCGCAAATGCCAGCGGCCGCCCAGATCCAGCCCCGTGCCTTCCGCCGCCGCGTCATCCAGAGTGTACAGATACCGCCGCAGGCTGACGCCGTACCAGGCCCCGCCGTCCCGCTGCCGGCGCGCCAGCGCCAGCGTGTAATTATTTTTGAGGGAATTAAAAGTTCCCTGCTCGACCGGCCGCTCCTCCGCGTCCAGTCCGGTGCGCTCCAGACCATTGACCGCCGCGCCGGCATAGATGAAGCCCCAGACCGCCGGACTGCCCCGGAGCTCAAACGCGCCGGCCAGAGCAAACATTTTATTTTCGACCAGATCAAAATCCCGCACGGCTGCGGAAAAGAATTCCGTGCTGACTTCCTGCAAAGCCGCCGGATTGAGAAACACCGTGTCAATATGTCCGCCCGCGGCGGCTCCCGTATTGCCCAGCGCCAGACTACGCGCGCTCAAGCCGGTCTGCAAGAAATCCACGGCGTTATTGTCCGCCAGCGCCAGAGTAAACAGCAGTAAAACCAGGGTCAGATATTTGAACATAATTTCTCCTTTCTAACGCAAAGCCGCGATTTTGCCTTTGAACGTTTTCCGGCGGCCGTCCGCTTCCACCCGCACCACATAGAGATAAACATCATTGGCCACAAACATGCCGTGCCGGTCACGGCCGTCCCATCTGGTCTTGTTATAGCCGGGCTGATTGCCGCAATCAGTCAGCGCGCGCACCAGCCGGCCGTTTACGTCGTAAATCCGGATCTCGATGCTGTCGGCCGGCCGGGACAGCTGATAGGTAAAATAAACGCCGTCCGCGGTAAAAGGATTGGGCGCGGGCAATATTCTGTCGATCTGAAACGTTCTGTCTGTCGTAAAACGCAGCGTGGCGTTCGCTGTATGTCCGGCCTGATCCAGAACATACAGATCCAGCACATGACCGCCATCCGTCAGACCGCCGGACAGCATCTTTTGCAGATTGAAGCTGAGCCGTCCGGCGCGCCCGCCGCTGGCTGGAGCGGCCAGCAGGCTCTCCGGCGGCAGAACATAGCGCGTATTGTCCAACAGGAGCCACATGTTCCGCGTATCGACTGCCGTGTCCGGATCGCGTACCTCCGCGCTGATCGTCACGGCGATATCCACATAATCATTGTCCCGCAAATCCACAAAACGGAGGCTCGCGGCGCCGCGATCGTACAGCCAGTATTCCTGTCCGCCGAATAAAGCATAATCGCCGCCAGCCGCGGTGCGGAAAGTCAGCGTGTGCTCCTGATAATTGACCGTGAGGATTTCGAGGCCGTCCGCCGTCCAGCCGCCCGCGCGGCGCAGAACCGTCAGGCTGTCCAGACGGATATATTTATCCGCCAGCACTCCGGGTTCAAAGGCCAGCGTTATTTCCAGCGGCGCAAAATTGTCCCCCGCGCTATTGAGCAAACGATAGGCCGCGGTCAACTGCACCAGACCGGACGGCAAATTCTCCGCCGCCTGTTCCAGCCGCTGCACGACAAACAAACTGTCCAGCGGTGCTCCGGCGGCGCGCGCCTGAAAATCCTTATAATTCAACGCCGCCACGTCAGCCGTAACATAAACCTGCAGCGTATCATCCGCTGTATAGACCAGCCGCCGCAAAATATTGCTGGTATTGCCCGCCGGATCCACCGCCTGCAAAGTATAGGCATAAAAACGATCGCGGCTGACCTGCTGGTCGTAATAATAATTAACCACGGTATTGTACGTACTGGCTTCTGCCGCGCCGGGCTGACTGACCGAGAGCAGATAAGCGCATTGCCCGGACTCGCCCTCCGGCCAGAATACGCGCACACCGCTGGCCGCCTGCGGGCCAAAATTAAGCTCCGTCAAAACCGGCGGCGTAATATCCACGACAATAGTGCCGCTAAAAGTCGCGGTATTACCGGCGGCATCCGCGGCGGTCAGCACATAAGGATAGGCCTGCTCCACATAAGCGCCGGAGACCACGGCCCAGTCCGCAATGTCTATAGAATAAGTGGCGATAGTTTCCTGCACGGTAAGCAGTTCCTGCAATTGATTAAGCCGCGGATTGAGCTGCTGCGGCAGGCTTATCTCCGCTCTCTGCGGCGGCGTAAGATCCACGGTCAGGGTAAAGCCGTAAGCCTGACCGGCATTACCGGCCGGGTCTACAGCCTGCACCGTATAATAATAATGGCCTTCCTGAACCGGCCGCAGTGTCAAATGCTGCGCGGTCAGAAAAGTGTTCTGATACTGCAAATCCACCAGCTCGCCGGCAGAGTCATAGCAGGAAATCAGCAGTTTGGCTGCTTCGCTCAAAGCCAGATCCACGGTGACGCCGGCTGCCAGGTTCTGCTCATTTAAATAAGCGGAGGAGACATTCACGGTTAGAAAACGCGGAGCTTCCGGGTCATCCACAAAATCCAATCTGGCCACCGGCCGGTTCTGAATATTGCCGGTCAGAGCATAAGTGACATAGATGCTGCAGGTCGGCGTATCCAGCGGCAGATCATAAACGAAATAACCCAGAGCATCCGCTGTCGTCTGGAAAATTCTGGCCGGTGCGCCGCTGAGTACCGGAAAAGATTCGCGCAAAATTATTTCCAGCCGCTCTGGCAGGCAATTATGCAAAGCCGGCGCGGTCAGACCCAGCGCCAGATCCACCGTGTCCTGCAGCTCCACACCGGAATTGACAGTCACCAGCCCGGCCTGATTATTGGCCAGCAGGAAATCCCGGATGATCTGCGCGCGCTCCTGATCAGCGGTCATCAGCAGCGCGTATTGTCTGGCAAACTCCCGTTCCGCGGCCTGATTGTCCGCCAGCGCCGCCAGATACATCTCCTGCAGTAAATTGCGGGCGGCGGCTAGCCGGGCCTGCTGCTCTACAGTCAGCTTCTCCGCGTAACCCTCAGCCCAGGCGCGCCGGTCAAAGACCCAGGCCGAAGCATCGGTGGTCACGGTCACCGTATCCAGAAAACTCTCGCCGTCCTGATCACCGAAATAAGCGTCATCATCCAGATAAATCTCCAGCGCGCTGCGGGGTTCGGCCTGGCCGAAAATTTTGATCCGGCGCCGGGCCAGATCGCTGAGAACCACCTGGAATGAGGGCTGCTCTGGCACTTCACCGGCCAGAATAGTATAGGGCGAAAAATGCCTGAGCACAGTCCAGATCTCCCGCCCGTACTCCGTATCAAATACTTCGCTGTTCGCCTGTTCCAGCGCGCCGGACTCAGTGATGTAATACAAAGCCATCCGGTCTACATCCATGCCCCGGCGCCGCAGTTCGGCCAGATCGGCCCGGCTATAACGAAAAACCACCGTCGGCCGTTTGTCCGGCTCCGGAAATTCCGAGCCATGCGGCAGGATTTCCGCGATCGGCCCCAGCGTGTACAGCTCCGGCTGGCTGTGCAGACGCAGATCCTGCAGCTTGATCGGCGCGACCGTAATGAATTTATCCTCGCTGTAGGACTGCGGATGAAAATAAACTTCGGCGCGTTTATAGGGACTGCTGACCCGTTTATTGTCCTCGCTGGCGTCGCCGCTGCGCAAAAGCTCGCCGATAAAAACGTCCTGTTTGGCCAGCGAATAAGCGCCGTCCGCCGCGTAAACTTTGAGCGCGACTGTATAACTGCCGTTGAGCCGGGTCACGTCCCACCAGCCCAGACGTCCTTCCGCCGGATTGCCGGTGGCGATAGTCTGCCAGCTGTCGCCGTCCGAATACAGCAGCTCATAAGGGCCGGCCGCCGCGCCCGAAATTTCCACATAGCGTTTTTCCGCCGCATCAAGGTTGAGCCGGGCTTTAAAAGTATTTTGTAAAATATCCGTATTGCTTAACTGCACCTCCTCAACGGACAGATCCGGATTGGGCCGGCCGGTGCGGTCATAGACCTGCACCGTCCAGCGCTCAAAATCCAGATTGGGATTTAAGATCCGGCCAGAAGCGGGATTGTAATAATCCCTTTCCAGAAAAGTGTAATAATCAATCGGCGTAACATTCTGCACCGGCAAATCCGGCCGACGGTTGACCGTGGCAAAGTAAGCCTCATAGATCGGCAGACTACCGGAATCCGGAGCATAACCATATTCATTGAAAATCAGTGGCGGACTATCGATCACGCCGTTTTTCAAAAAGAAATCCTGTTCGGTAGACCAGTTAAACACATTACCGGTCAGCTCTGTGGAGTATTGCGCGACAACGCTGCGCTCCGGCGAGTACCTGACCCGCGGCGCGCCGTCGTCAAAACTGATCCGCACATCCTCCGGCGCTTTTAAGAGCGTAAACTCCAGCGAATGGCGGTCTACCGCTTTAGGCAGTCCGGCGGCCAGCTCGGTCAGATTTTTCTGATAGCGGCCTTTTTTACCCAGAGCGGCCGGCACCAGCAGACGGCTCTGGCCCAGCCCGCCGAGATCGATAGACTGTTTATCAAAAATAAGCGGCAAATCCGCATAATTGACCAGATCTATTTCCTGTTTGGCGGCCAGCGCTTCGATCAATTGTTTGGCTTTGTTCTCTTCGCCGACAATATATTCCTCGCTGGCCGGCCAGGGGATACTGGCGGTTACGGCATAGTCAGAATACACCTGCACCTTCGTGATCAGCTCAGGCCGGGTGGTCTGGTTTCCCGTGACAAAATAAACCTGCCCTTTGGTCATTGGAATAAACTCACAGTATTCGTCTGCCAGATAATTATAATAACTATCATCCGCATAAGGCAGAGATTCATAGAGCACATTCAATTGCTGCAAAACCGCGATAATGTCCTGATTCTGCGTGGCCGAATTGGTAGCTAAAACCGCCGGATAGGTTTCCTGAAATAACAGGTTCAGCGAGGCCGCGTTCAGACCGTTCCGAAAATAACTGCCCGGCACAAAACCCAATTTGCCCAGATCATTCCACAGCGCGTCGAATTGTAATTCCTGCGGATAATATTTATTCACATAGCCGTACCAGGCGTAGTAACGGTTGGTCAGGCGGGAATATTTTATGTCATCTTTAAGTTTGAAATGGTCAATCCGGCTGCGGATAAAACAACGGCCGCCCGCGCGATTATAGTCCGCCTGCGTGGTTATTTTGAGGTCAAACACGCCGTTACAGAAATAAGCGTCGGAAAAATTACCGGCATTGCGGCTGCCGGAGTACAGGACATTACCGGCCCGGTCTTTGAGCGTCACGGTGATGGAGCCCGCGCCCGGATTAACATAATCGTAGGACAAAGCGGCCATTTGAAAACCGCTGGGATGCTCCGCCGAATTAAGACCAGAAACCATCTGATTCCGGGAAGTAAAAGAAACAGCAAAACTATCCGTTTCTTGCCCCTCACCCATAGTCTTCCAGCCCGCGCCGCTGCCGGTCTTGTAATCGATACTCCACCGGTAAGCAATCTCGACTATAAGATCTACCCGGTCAAACCCGCGGTGGTATAAGCCGGCAAAAGGCACGAAGGGCGCGGCGGTGACAGTCTGCTGGCCGGACACGCCCAGTTCATAACTGAAAGTCCGCGGCACGGTGTAGGTGCCCTCGCCGCGTGCCGACCAGTAATATTCGGCTGAACCGGCCGCCGCCTGCACCGGCTGGCCATTGAACAAAATCGCCTCGCCCAGCGGTAGCAGCCGCGCCAGATCCCCGCTGCTATTATTGCGAATTTGAATCCGGTCATAGCGCAGCGTCTCCTGCTGTCCATCCGCGGTGCGGAAAGTCAGCAGCGCGCGGTAATCACCGCTGACCAGCCGCTGTCCGCTGTCAAACCGCGGATACGCGCCGTTCCAGCTTAGATAGCCGGTCTGCACCGAGCCGGGTATTTGCTGTTCCGGCAGGACAGACACCGTGGTTCCGGCCGCGTCCAGAATAACCGCACTAAGATAACCGGCCTTATCCGCCGTATAGGCCAGCGTTATTTTGTTCAGCCCGCCAAAAGGATCAAAACTGCCGTCCTCCGGCGCCAGACCTTTGTTCTGTGCGGAAAAAGGCGTAACAATATTGAAAGTGACGGCTGCGCGGCAGACCCCGCCGTCCACGCCCGAACCCAGCAGCTGCAGGGTGTACTCACCGCTGTCCGCATAGCCGCCCGCTGGCAAACGGCCGTCCCAGCTCAGGCTCAAAGCGCCGGACTGTCCGGCCACAGCCAGCGCGTAACTATTAGTCCAGGGGACATAACCGCCCGCGCCGATACGCAGCCAGAGCGGCGTCGATTCTGCGTCCGCCGGGCGGCCGCGCTCCGCGTTGATGTACAGATTGCCGGCTCCGGGCTGGAAATCAAAAACTATTTCTGGCTGAGCGCCGGCGGCCAGCTCACCGCTCAATTGCAAAAGCCCGGAATTCAAGCTATAGGGCAGCTCCGCCGCGGACACGCGCTCCACGCCGCTCAAAAGGACATTGAATGAACAGGCCTCCGCAGTGGCCAGCCGCAAATGCCAGCCGTCCGCCTGCCACAAATACGCTCCGTCGGAAAATTCCGCCGGTTGTCCGGCGTAAATAATACCGGGCACCTCCGGCCAGAAATTATATTTTACCACCTGACCGTATTTGTCGATAATCTCCGCACTGATATTGGCGGTGCCGCCGTTGTTCAGAATATTAAAAGTCACCCCGGCGCTGACCGCGTAATCTACAATATCCGCAAAATCTCCGTGCAGACGCACATTGACCGCGCTGGCGGCGGCCGGTTCGATAAACACCCGGCGGACTGTGCCGGCCGTGGGGCCAAGATCTTTTTCCGCGGAAACGAGAAGTATAGTATAGGCGCCGGCGGGCAGCGCGGCAGTATCCCACCAGCACAGCAGGGTATTTTCCGGCGCGGCGCGGTAAGAAATATTTTTCCGGGCCGCCCCGCCGCGGTTAACATACGGGGTTTCCAGTCCCGCGTCCTGCCAGAGCCGGGGGTCCAGAGCGCGCAGATCCGGCGGCAAATCCTGAAAACCTTCCGCCCAGTAAACGGTATAAGAGGCAAAATCCTGCGCGTTCGTCCAGTCTATATCCGACACTTTGCCGGTGATCAGCGCCAGACCGCTGACCGGCGCATACTCGGCCGGTGCGGTGAGCTCCGGGGCAATGCCGTCCTTGATAAACTCACACTCCCGCACGGTCTTATTGCCAAAGGCATCCCAGGCGGTCACGCGCGCCAGATAGGCACCCGGCAAATAACGCGTGTCCGCGGCAGACCAGTCCGCCCGGAAATGTCCGTCCTGCGCGGTCAGCGGCGCGTTGTGCACTTCCCGTCCGGTGGATTTATGCAGGAATACGACCTGCGCCCGCACGGCGCGCGGATATCCGGCATCCTCCGGCGAGTCATCCAGAATGGTCAGGCTTATCCGGAGCTGATAAGCATTATTCCTGTGCAGAACCGCCGGCTCGGCGTGCAAACCGCTGAGCTGCGGGCCGGTGCTGTCGGCCAGTAAAGCGCCGCAGTCTATTGCGGCCTGATTGCCGGCGGCATCCTGCGCCAGCACAGAGACCGTGTAAACTCCGTCCGGGATATTCCGCCCGTTCAGCAGAGCCGTGTAACTTTGCGAGGAGCTCTGTTCCAGCGGCAAAGGTATCCGGATATCTTTGAGCCGGTCACCTAAAATTATCTGCCCGGAAATTTCTTCATCAGCCGTCACCGTAAATTCGGTCAAAGGATTGGTCTGATTAAGATAGCCCTGAAAATTACACTCGATCCGCGGGGGCGCGGAATCAATAAACACAGAGCCTGTGCGCACAGTCCGGTTGCCGGCCAGATCAGCCGCGCCAATCTCCAGACTGTACTCTCCGTCCAGCAGTTCATTCACACTGACCAGCAGCTCCTGCTGCGGGCCGAGACCGGCCAGAGGATAGCTCTGCGACCAGAATATCCGTTCGGCCTGCCGCAGATTGAGCCGCAAATCCTGCAAGGCCGCGGACTGCGCATCGTTTAATTCATAATTTAATTCTATGGTCTGGCCCTGCCGCACGGGAGCGGTTTGCGGAATAACAATCTCCGGCGCGGTCAAATCCACGTCAAAAAACCAGTTAGTCTCGTTTTGGTGAGCATAGGTGTCTCTGGCCTTCACCGTGACCGTATGCCGACCCTCGGCCAGAACTACCGGAATATCCAGACGCAAAAAATTCTGATACGTATGATTGGAACCGCGCGTGAGGACATAGCGGTCTGCCGCTAATTCCCGGCCGTCGAGCAACACCGCCTCAATAGAGGAGACTTCTATATTATTGGAAATAAACTGCGCGTTATAAAACACCAGACTGATCGTGAGATTGCCCGTGCCGACCGCGGTCTGCGGCGCAGGGTAAATCTCCGAAGCCAAGAGCGGCGTGCTGGAGCGGATGATACGCAGATACTGCTGCGCGGTCTGGCCCAGCTGATTGGTCAGACGAAAAGTAATAATATTCTGGCCCTCCGCCACAGAAAAATCCGGCAAAGCGACCGCGCCCCATTTGTCCACCGGTACGGAAACAAACGGCGCAAAATTGCAGGAGTATTCCACTCTGGCCAATTGCGGCGCGAAATCATAAAGCTCGGCCTGTAAACGCACCCGGGGCGCTTTGACATTGTAAGCAACCGGCAGATAAAACAAATTAGCCGCTTTGCGCAGCGGGACACTGGTCTCT
>JAISQA010000084.1 GCA_031274525.1 Candidatus Margulisiibacteriota bacterium | reverse complement strand
TAAGCCTGTCCGTGGCTCGGCGCGATAATGCGGGGCGCCAGCGTTTTGACCAGCTCCAGATTTTGGCGCACCTGCGCTCTGAACGGCATCATGATCTCGGCATAATAGCGTTTGGCCGCGCGGTAGATCAGCGCCTCGTCGCGCACAAACACTTCATCAGAAGCGTAATGCGCGCCCAGAAAATCACAGGAAAACAAAACTTTTTCTTCCGGACAAAAGGTGAACATTGTTTCCGGCCAGTGCACCCAAGGAGCCAGATAAAACTCCAGCGTGCAGCCGCCCAGCTCCAGCCGGCCGCGATCCGGCACGGTCAAAAATTTCTCCAGCGGGAGATGCAGCAACAGCCGCAGAAAATCCCGGCATTTTTCGTTAGTCACAATTCGGGCCTGCGGGTAGGCCCGGACAAAATCCACAATCGCGCCGCTGTGATCCTGTTCCGCGTGATTGGCGATCAGATAATCCGGCTGCCGGCCGGTCTGCTGAATATTGGCCAGCCACTCCTGAACGAACAGCGGATCAACGGCGTCGATCACCGCGGTCTGGCCGCCCGCCACCAGATAGGAATTGTAACTCGTGCCGTCCGGCAGCGGGATCAAAGCGTCAAACAATTTGCGTTTATTATCTTTTACGCCAACCGCAAAAACTTTTTCCGTAATTTTCCGCATCTATTTGTCCTGTATCTCCTGCTCTCCCGGACGGGGGAAGCGCCGCCCGGCGGGCAGGCCCGTATCCGTCCGGGAGAGTTTTATCTAGCCAGCCATTTTGTCAAAAGAATCCTTGCCCACGCCACATTCCGGGCAAGTCCAGTCCTCCGGCAGATCTTCAAACGCCACGCCGTTATTCTGGGCCGGATCGTAAACATAACCGCAGACTGTGCAAACATACTTGGCCATTTTTGCTCCTTTGTGTTAATTCTACGGCTTAATAGTTTTCCGCAAAAACTTCAAAATAACTCTGGGCGTGGGTGCAGGCCGGGCATTTGGCCGGAGCTTCCGCGCCTTCAAAAATATACCCGCAGTTGCGGCATTTCCAGCGGAGAGGCTTGTCTTTCTTGAATACTTTGCCGTTCTGTACATTGGCCAGCAGCTTGCGGTATCTGGTCTCGTGGGCTTTTTCGACTTTGGCGATCTCTTCATAAGTCTTAGCGATGTCCGCCAAACCTTCTTCTCTGGCCACTCTGGCAAATTCCGCATAGAGAATTTCCCATTCTTCCTTTTCGCCGTTCGCGGCCGCTTCCAGATTTTGGACAGTCTTGCCGATCACGCCGGCCGGATACGCGGCCGTGATCTCCACCGCACCGCCTTCCAGATATTTAAAAAATTTCTCCGCATGTTCTTTTTCATTCTCCGCGGTCTCCGTAAAAATCGCCGCGATCTGCTCATAGCCTTCTTTTTTAGCCGCGCTGGCAAAAAACACATAGCGGCTGCGCGCCTGCGACTCCCCGGCGAAAGATTTTAACAAATTCTTTTCGGTCTTAGTTCCTTTTACTGAAGTCATGTTTTCCTCCTCTATTATATTATTTTAACCAAACCTGCCCGGATTGCCCAGCCCGGCTCAGCCCGCTCTGCTGGACCACAAACCATGGGTATTGCAGTAAGCGGACAATTCCACAATTTTACTCGCCCTGACCTCAAACAGCGCTTCCGGTTTGTCGCCGGGCTCCAGAAATTTACGGCCGGTCTTGCCGTCCGTGGTCTTCACCGCAATCCACTCTATGTAGTGTTTCTCTTCCATAGGATGGGGCGCCGCGCCGACTTTGACCAGATCCCCGGCGCTGGACACTTCCAGCACGGGCACATGCTTTTCCCTGCTGGCCTCTACGGTATTGGGGGTAAGCCTATTCATCGGCTTGCCGCAGCAAGCCAGCTCGCTATCCCCCGCCGTCAGCACTTCTATTATGCTGCCGCAGGCCTCGCATTTATAAACCGCCTGTTTATCTGCCATATGAAACCTCCTTTATTTATTTTTATTTTGCTTAACACAGTCCCGGCAGATACCTTTGTAGTACCGCGAGGACTGCTCGACTTTATGGCCTGTCAAAAAATCCGGCCGCTTCATCCGGCCAGGCACATCAAAAATCCGGCCGCACAACCGGCACCAGAAATGGTCATGGGGCGGCCGGGCGTACTCGTAATTTGTCCGTTTAGCGTCAATCGTCAACCGGCGGATCTCGCCGGCTTCCACCAGCACCTCCAGCGTGTTGTACACGGTGGCCAGAGACAGCGAGGGGCAGGCAGGCTTCAGCAGCCGGTAAATCTCCTCAGCGGAAGGATGGATGCGCTCCGCTTTCAATAACTCCACCACGGCTATGCGCTGCGGCGTGGCCTTAACCTTCTTCCGCCGCAATGTTTCCACCGTCATTACCATATTAGAATGATTCTAACATAAGAATTATTCCTGTCAAGCCTTGCAACAAAAACAATCGATACATATTTTAGCGGATTTGGGGCAATATGGAATATCAACGTCCTTACAGGGGGAAACCAATGACTCAACCGGGCATAGAATTTTTTACGGATATCACAAGCAAGACCAGAGAGCTAGCGGGGAAAAGATCGCCTGTAGCACAAACGACGCCGCACTCTTCTGAATATCGTTTTTTCAGAAATGCGCTTATCCGCGATGTCAACACGCTTATGAGCAATCCGCCTGAAAATAAACCTAACCTGGTCTAAATATTTTTCCCGGCAAGCTGTTCCTCTGGCAGGATATAAATAGCTTCGCCTTTGCGGGGCGCCGCCTGTTCAGCGCTTGAGGCGCAGCGCTCCTGCCATATATATATAGCCCTGCGCACTATCGACGGCTGCGCTGTGAGAAGAAGCCACAGGTAGAGGAGGGAAAAGAGTCCGTGTACACATAACCTGCCTTAAACAGGCTGTTTACATCGTTTTATTTATATTCCCTTTTATTTATTATACTTCTTTCATAGAACAAAGATCCCCGCACATGGTACATTCTTTTAAATTTTGCCCCTTGGCCCGGCGCACTTCTCTGGCTTTGGCGCTGTCCAGAGCCAGACTGATCTGGGCGTCCCAGTCCAGAGACTTGCGCGCTCTGGCCATGGCCAGATCATGCGCAGCGGTGCGCTCCGGGTATTTCACCAAATCGGCGCTGTGCGCGGCAATGCGGCTGGCCATGATACCGGCGCGGACATCCTCGATGTCCGGCAGGCCCAGATGCTCCGCCGGCGTGACATAACACAAAAAATCCGCGCCATTGACCGCGGCCAGCGTGCCGCCGATCGCCCCGGCGATGTGATCATAACCGGCGGCAATGTCGGTGGTCAGCGGCCCCAGCACATAGAACGGCGCGCCGTGGCAGAGTTTTTTTTCGAGGCGCATGGACTTCACGATCTGGTCATAAGGCACATGCCCCGGCCCCTCGATCATCACCTGTACATTCCGGCGCCAGGCGCACCGGGTCAATTTGCCCAGAATTTCCAGCTCTTTGAGCTGCGCCGGGTCATGCGCGTCCGCCAGACAGCCGGGGCGCAGGCCGTCACCCAGCGACAGTGTGACATCGTGCTCATAGGCGATAGCGCACAGCTCGTCAAACCGTTCGTACAGGGGATTTTCCCGGCCGGTTTTTTGCAGCCATTTGTTGATGTAGGAACCGCCGCGGCTGACCACGCCGGTCACTCTGGGGTAGCGCCGGAGCAGCGCGGCCACCTCGCGGGTCACACCGCAGTGCACGGTGATAAAATCCACGCCCTGCGCGCAGTGTTTACGGATAATTTCCAGCAGAGCAGCGCCGTCCAGCTCGCCGCGTCCCGCGCACATCAGCTGATAGATCGGCACGGTGCCGAAAACCAGCCGGGTTTGGGCCAGCAAAGTTTTGCGCGTTTTGTCCAGATCGCCGCCGGTGCTCAGATCCATAACCGCGTCCGCGCCGTATTTTTCACAGGCCCGGAGTTTGGCCAGCTCGGCCCGCAGCGTGGAACTCCGCTGTGAGGTGCCGATATTGGCGTTGACCTTAGTCAGCATGCCCGCGCCGACCGCCAGCGGCTGAACAGGCCGGCGGTTATTTTTCAGCAGAACAATTTTGCCGGACTTTAAGCCCCGCAGGATTTTCTGCGGCGGCACGCCTTCCCGCTCCGCGGCCTGTTCCATCTGCGGGGTGAGCTGATTGGCTAAAGCAAATTCGCGCTGAGTCTGCATGGCGCCGTAGCTTAACACAGGCGCCCGCGGCGGTAAAACGGGATTTTCGGGCAAGCACCGGATATTTTTGCCGAACATTCCGGACGGCGCTTGAAAAATTTGCATCAAGTTTGGAGAAATGACGATATCTACCCGGCAAGAGTAAAAGCGGCGCAGCAGGAGTCTTTTAGAAAAGTGACAATTTTGCAATAAAGGCCGTAAAAATTAAGGCGATATGATATAATTAAGAAAGGATGGGGGAACATAAAAATGAAACAGGTCAAAGTTAAACAAAAAACTGCCAAAAAATTTGCCGCCAGAATAGTAGAGCGGCCGATCAAGGCGCCGGTACCGGCCAATCGCAAGCTCGAAAATTTTAAAAAACTACTCGTAAAAAATCTTACGCCCAAAGCCAAAACGGAAAATATTATTGAAACCATTGTGGACGCGGCGCTGGTCTCCGAGTTCACGCCGCAGATCCGCAGGCGCGGCTACTATCCCCACATGCGGCAGACTATTTCGAACGCGCTCCTGAAAAACAAAGGCTTAAAAAAAGAGGCGCTGGAAATATCCAGAGCCTATCAAAAACTGCTCTATTGATTTTGGCCGCGCATTGATGATAATGAATAATATTCTGCTCGACAAATACGCTGAAGTTCTCCTCTGGGGCTTAACCACCGCCCGCCGCCATAAATTTAAACCTTATGACACGGTGCTGCTACGCTGGGAGCTGGCGGCGCGGCCGCTCGCGGAAAAAGTCTATGAGCAGCTGGTGCAGCGCCGGTTCAATGTGCTGACGCGCGCGCTGTCCACGCCGGGCATGGAATACAGTTTTTACAAAAATTCCGACCGGAAGCAGCGGCGGTTTGTCAACAAAGGCGAAAAAGAATTATACGCCAATCTGCACGGCAATATTTACATCAGCGCGCCGGACTCATTGACCCACCTCAAGGACATTGACCCCCGGCGCATGGGTGAAACGGCCGTGGCGCGGAAATTCCTGCGGGAGATAACCGAAAAAAGAGAGGAACAGGGGCAGTACGGCTGGACGCTCTGCACCTACCCCACGCCGGAGCTGGCCGGCAAAGCCCGCTTGAGCCTCAAAGACTATACCGGCCAGATCATCAAGGCCTGTTATCTCAACGAAAAAAATCCGGCTCAAAAATGGCAGGAAACCCTGCAAATGGCCGCGGAGATAAAAAAATGGCTGAACGCTCTGCCGATCAAAACTTTTCAGGTCGAAAGCGCGCATACTGACCTGACCATTCTGTACGGCGCCAAACGCCGGTTTATGGGTGTCAGCGGCCACAACATCCCGTCTTTTGAGCTCTTCACTTCGCCGGACTGGCGCGGCACGCAGGGGCGTTATTACGCCAATCTGCCGTCCTACCGCGGCGGTAATTATGTCGAGGGCGTGGAGCTGACTTTCGAGAAAGGCAGCGCGGTCAAAATAAACGCCCAAAAAGGCGCGGAGTATACGCAGAAAACCCTGCGGCTGGACAAACAGGCCAACAAGCTCGGCGAATTTTCCCTGACGGACAAACGTTTTTCCCGCATAGATAAATTCATGGCCGACATTCTCTTTGACGAGAATTTTGGCGGCGCTTCCGGCAACTGCCACATTGCCGTCGGGGCCTCCTACTCCGACACCTATGCCGGCGATCCGAAAAAACTGACCCGGCCGCTCAAGAAAGAACTGGGCTTTAATGATTCGGCCCTGCACTGGGATCTGATCAACACCGAACAGAAAACCGTCACGGCCACCCTGCACGGCGGCCAGAAATTGCTCATTTACGAAAAGGGCATGTTTAAGTACTAAAGCTGTCTTTTGCCGGTGCGCACCAGATATTTATGATGTATTTTTTCCAGCGCATAGCTGACATCCGCATAATATTTACCCAGTAAACTGGCACAGTCCGCCGGCCAGCCGGTCAAGGGTTTTAATAATTCATAAATTTCAACATTAAAAATATTGGCGAACTTTATCATCGTGCGCAGAGAGATCCATTTTCGGCCTCTTTCGATATCGCTTAAAAAAGTAATGGAGATCCCTGCTTGCTCCGCCAAATCCGCCTGAGACAGCTCAAAATGGGCCCGAAATTGTCGAATATTTGTGCCCAAAACCTCAAGCACAGCGCTCTCTTTGACTTCATCTCTTAGCATTATATTCATTATGCTAGGTGATTGACAAACAGACAAACATCATGTAGATTGATAATAGTTAATCTCTATAATTAACATCATGGCAAGTCCACCAATGACAGCACAACGCATACCCACACGCTCAATCTCAACGGCAAGTCTACTAATACCACCGGTTCCGGCACGGGCATTGCCCTGTCCTTTGACAATCGTCCCCGGTACTATGCGCTGATCTATATTATCAAGGTGACGGCGGCGGGGGTGTAATTTTACAGTCCAGACTTGCAATACCTAAACCTGGTGCTAAAATAAAGGCCGTTTTGCAGGAGATCTTTTATGCAGGAAATATTTAACCGGGTCAGCACCCGCCGTTTCACCGACCAAAAAGTACCCCGTGACCGGATAACCAAACTATTACAGGCCGCGATGCAGGCGCCGTCCGCCCATAATCAGCAGCCGTGGGAATTCTTGGTGATCGCAGATAAAGATACGCTAAAAAAATTTACGGGGATACATCCTTATGCGTCGTCTTTGCTAAGCGGAGCCTCCGTCGGCATCTTCGTCCTCTGCGACAAAACCCGGCTGATCCTGCCGGAAATGGCAGCGCAGGATCTCTCCGCCGCCACGGAAAATATTCTGCTGGAAGCGACACACCTGGGGCTGGGCAGTGTCTGGCTGGGCGTCAACGGCCACGCCGAACGTGCCGCCGCCGCGCAAAAGCTGTTCAATCTGCCGGAGAATATTGAAGTCTTTGCGGCGCTTGCGGTCGGCTATCCGGCAGAACACAAAAAGGCTCAGGCCCGGTATGAGGAAAAGCGCGTGCATTATGAGCAATACTAATTACCAGAGCTAAACACGGCTACGGTGCGGAGGCGACCGCACTGCTCTCCAGAGCGCTGACCGCGGACAGCGGGTTCTCCAGCGGCGGCAGCTCCTGACGCTGCGCCTGCACGTATCTAAACTGTGCCAGCAGTCTGGCCGTGTCCCGCCGCGAAAGCAGTCCCTGCGGCTGAAATTGACCGGCGTTTTCTCCGGTCTGCTCCGCAAAATACATTCCGGTCTGCGCGATAGCTTGATGCGCCCAGTGCGTGTCCGGCACATCGCCAAAATCCTGCGTGTCACCTAATAATGAATTTTCCCCGGACAGCGTAATATATCTGGCAAAAACGCAGGCCACTTCCGCCTTGCGGGTCGGCTGCTCCAGCCGCGTCGAACCGTCGGGATAGCCGCGCAGCAGGCCGTACTGCGTCGCTTTGGCCATCTCGACAGCCCGCGTCAGATCAATATCGCTAAATTGCGGCAGGTCAATGGCGGGCAAAGGCACGCCCTGTCTTTCCAGCAAACTGACAAAGATGCCAAACATTTCTATTCTGGTCAAAGGCAGCTCTGGATTGAACGCTGTTTTGCCGGGCGGCCCCATGATCAGCGCCGAATCCTGGTCAGCAGCCGCGGCTAATAACGCTGCGGCCGGGCTGGCTTGCTCCTGGGCGACCGCTGCCGTGGCTTCCGGCGGGGGTTCGGTCAACGGCGCGGCGGCCGGACTGGCCTGTTCCTGCGCAACCGCCGCAATCGCTTCCGGCAGGTTCCGGGTTATATTTGCTGTCGGGATATTCTGCGCCGGCACAGGTTCTGGCACGGTATCTTCCCGGCCGCAGCCAGACAGAATAAAGATCAGCCCCAGCGCCACCACGCACCCCCGATAACTCAATTTACGCCCGATAATTTGTAAATTTCTCATATAAACCCACCCCGTCTTTATTGATCAAACCGCTAATTTACTTATTCTTTAGAATACCCTGGTTTGGGAAAAATATACCCGTCGCAAATGCGACGGGTACTTCCGGGCGCGCAGGGAATTACGCGCCCGGGTCGTACCATAATTGCAGGTTTTATTTGCCGCCTCTGCGGCAGGTACTTCTGCGCGCGCAGGGAATTACACGCCATCGCCCCCCCCCTCGCCGAGCGAAGCCGGTCAGAGGGGTTGTGATTTTTCCTCCCCTATTTGAGGCGCAGGAATTTATGGATCTGCGGAATCAGCCGATAAGCATATTTATTTTTTTCCAGAACAGCGGTTATTTTTTTTAAGACGGCCGGATCTATCCGGTTATTTACCGGCTGCAAATACAAAATGTCATGCATTTTGTATACTTTTTGTAATACATTTTGCAGTCTCTCCGGATCCAGATCTTTTTCTAAGATTATCTTAATATACTTTTGCGCCTTTTGCGGCACAGCCTGATAAAAACTACTGAATTGAGCGGCAGGGGTTTTCAGGTCTATGGAATAAACAATATTCCGCGCGTTCGGCAAAATCTGCGGCGCCCGCGGCAGGGTGCCGTTGGTCTCCAGCAGATAAGTGTATTTAGCCCCCAAAAGCCGGATGACCCCGGCAATGTATTCGGCCTGGAGCAAAGGCTCGCCGCCGGTAAAACAAATCAAACCGTCCGGCGCCAGACGGCGGATCAGCGCCGCGCAGTCCGGCAGCGCAATATCGTTGGGGATCCGCACCGGGCGTCCGGCAAAGCTGTCCGGCTGATAGGCGCAGTATCCGGTCTTACGCCAGGACTGTTTGGTGTCGCAATACCCGCAGCGCAGATTGCAGCCGCTGAAGCGGACGAATACCGCCGGCGCGCCGGCATACTGACCCTCGCCCTGTATACTGCGGAAAATTTCCTGAATATTGGCTTTCATTGCAAGCCGCCGCGCGCGCTAAATTCCGCGTAACCGCGCTGGCGGAGCAGACAGGCGGGACACTGTCCGCAGCCATAGCCCCAATCCTGCCGGAGCGTCCGGTCGCCGCGGTAACAGGTGTGCGTATGTTCGCGGATCAGCTCCACGCCGTACTGCCGCTCCGCCCGGTCAAACGGCGGCAGCCGGTAGCGGTAAGCCATGGCCCAGGTCTCGGCTTTGGTTTTATGCATCAGCGGCGTGACGATCTGCAGGTCGGTCTCCATGCCCGCGTTCAAAGCCGCTTCGAGAAACTTTATGGTGTATTCCCGGCAGTCCGGATAGCCGCTGTAGTCGGTTTCACTCACCCCGGCCACCAAACTGCCGCAGTTTAATTTATAGGCCAGAGCCGCGGCCTGAGCCAGCAGGATAATATTTCTGCCCGGCACAAAAGAAGCGGGCAGGCCGTCTTTGCGCTCATTTAGATCCGCACCGGTCAGCAGCGCGCTGTCGCCGATCTGCTGCAAGGCCGGCAGCTCCAGCGCATAGTAGCCGGCGATACCCAGAATTTCTGCCGCCTTTTGCGCGCAAGCCAGCTCCACGGCATGGCGCTGTCCGTAATTAAACGCTACGGCATAAGTTTGGGCCGCGCCGCCGGTCAGGCAGGCCTCCATCAGGCAGGTCACGCTGTCCTGACCGCCGGACAAACAAACCAGAGTTCTTGTTCTGTCTAATTGTTTCATCTATCCAGCCTGTCCAGAAGACTATCCCAGCCCCGCCGCAAAAAACCGGACAGGATCAATTTATTCAAGGCATAATGCAGAATTAACAGCAGCAGCCAGAAAAACAGGGGATAAAAAAACCAGAGCACACCGGGATAAACCAGCAGATTGAGCAAAATAAGCGCCAGATTGGCCGCGGCAAAAAGCAGCGCGTGCACGCAAAAAAAGCCCCACAAAGTATTTTTTAACAGGGTATCCGGCATACCGGTATTCTAGCACCGGATGCCCGGAAAAACCTATTTGGCCCTGAGCACGCCGGGCTGATCGGAGAAAATCAGCACTTCATAAGGCACGAGTTCGGAAGTCAGCCGGTCGGGTGTATCCGGCAAGCTGAGCAGCGCGGAAAAAACCTCATCATAATATTTCTGCAAAAATTCATTCCGCGGAAAGTCGCTCACCGCGGCATCGGTTTCCGGGTCGTAAAATTCTTCCTGAAAATATTCATTCATATTTGCGCCAGCTTTCTTCAATTAACCTTGACGCTCAAAAGCTACCCGCAGGCCGGGCAAAATATGTATGAATTTTTACTGTTGTTTCTGTGCAATACTCGCGGCAATAAGCGGCGGGTGTTAAACTAATTCATGCGCTACCCGGACTGGCTGAAAAAAAACATTCCCAAAGCCGCCTCCAATCTGCGCATCCGGAAATATCTGGACAGCACGCTGCATACTGTCTGCGAGTCCGCGCTCTGCCCCAACCGCGGCGAATGTTTTGCCCGGAAGACCGTAACTTTTTTAATCCTCGGCGGGGCCTGCACGCGCCGCTGCCGCTTCTGCGCGGTAGTTCAGGCTCCGCCGGAACCGGTCGATGCCGCCGAACCGGAGAAAGTCGCGCTGGCCGCCCAAAAGCTGGGGCTGCAGCATATAGTCGTCACCTCCGTGACCCGCGACGATCTGCCGGATGGCGGCGCCGGACATTTTGCCGGAACAATCGCCAGGATAAGAAATTCCTCGCCGCAGTCTACTATAGAAGTGCTCACGCCGGATTTTCAGGGCCGTTTTTCCGCGCTGGCCGCCGTGCTGGCCGCCCGTCCGGATATTTTCAATCACAATATCGAAACCGTGCCGCGCCTGTATGCCGGGATCCGGCCGCAGGCGGATTATGCGCGGTCGCTAAAAATTCTGGCGCAGGCGGCCAAAAGTGTTTTAACCAAATCCGGCCTGATGCTGGGGTTGGGCGAAAAAGCAGAGGAAATCCACGCCGTAATGCAAGACCTAAAAGCCAGCGGCGTGTCTATTGTTACGCTCGGCCAGTACATCGCTCCGTCTAAAGCACATTACCCGGTGCGGGAATTTATTCCCCCGGACAAATTTGCGGAATATAAAGAATACGGCGAAAAAGAACTGGGATTTAAAGCAGTGTTCGCCGGGCCGTTCGTGCGCTCCTCGTATCGGGCGGGGGAGGTCTTAGCGCAAATCCGGCCGGGTCAGGCCTGCTGAAAAAAATAGACATTGTTGACCGGACGCCCGCCCTGACGTTTTTTGAGCATACTTTTGAGGATTTTTTGCAGGGTTTTTCTGGAGCGGACATCCAGCTTATTAAAATTATTAACTATTTCCAGTTCGTCGGCTTTTTGGTCAATGTCCGCTTTGCTGATCGGCCGGACCGGATACGCTTCCTCGTAATCGCGGAACCACCAGTCCATATTCAGTCCATACGCCTGATTGATTTTCATAAGCGTAACCAAATGCGGAAGCTGCGCGCCATGCAGCAACTTGTAATACTGCGCGTAATCCAGATCCAGAAAATCCGCGGTTTTCTCCAGAGTGGTTTTGTACTTTTGACGTAAAAACCGCAGTTTTCGGCTGATTAAATCTTTTAGCTTCTGTTCTATCAATTGATTATTGCTCATTAGCTATAAAAAATCCTTTCTTCCGTTTATTTGACCTAGTTTAACTATTAAAATCGGTGTATTTTATATAGTAAAACACATAATAAATTTTATATTGACTTAAATCATATTTATGCTATACTAAAGTCAGCATACTAACAGGACGGGGGGATTTTTATGGCTAACGATTACACAGGAACATATACGGGAATACAAACCGGCGGGCCGATGAAAGCGGCGGATGTGACCGGCGCTTTGAACAAAATGGAGAAAGTGGCCTACAAAACAACGGAGCTGAATGGCAGTTCCACCGATACCCAGTATCCGTCGGCTAAAGCAGTGTATAACAGTTTAACCGCCGGCTTAGCCGCCAAACAGGATAAAATTGCCGGCGGCACGGCCAACAATATAGCGGCTTATTCCGGGACAGCGGGGACGCTGAATACTCTGACCAGAACAACAAGCGTGCGCGCGGCAGGCTCCGCGTTAGACACGGCTATTCCCACAGAAAAAGCCGTGGCGACGGCGCTGGCTGCCAAACAGGATAAAATCGCCGCCGGTACAGCCAATAGTATAGTGGCTTATTCCGGGACAGCCGGGGCGCTGAATACTTTAACCAGAGCGACCAACATTCAAGCCGTGGCGGCGGCGCTGGATACGGCCGTCCCTACAGAAAAAGCGGTGGCCACCGCGCTGTCCGCCAAGGCCAACGCCAGTGACGTGCAGGCCAAATTGCCGCTAGGCACTATTCTGATGTATGACGGCAGCGGCTGGGTAAATAACAGCACGCTGCCGGGCTGGTATAAATGCGACGGCACGAATGGCACGCCGGATCTATCCGATAGATTTGTCAAAGGCGCAGGATCTCTGTCCGCCATTGGCGGCAGTAACGCTCTGACCGCCGCTATGCTGCCAAAGCATACACACACGATATACACCAGCTCCACAAAAAACACTGCGCGGACTGCGGATAAGAGTTTGACAGGGGGATTTACCGGCGGTATATCGTATGAGGCGATCACAACTAGCGGCGTTTTTTCTTATGAGAGAAATTCCTCAACTGAGTATGGTGGAGGCTGGAATGGTGTCGTTATTAAAGTCGACGCCACGCATGAGCATACCGGCGGCGCAAATAATGACAATAGCGCGCTGGGAGACAGCAATACCAGCAATATGCCGGCATACTATTCGCTGATATATATTAAGAGAGTGGCGTAAATTACGCGATCGTAAAATTAACTGTGCAAACGGTCTGTTTAATTCAGGCCAGTGTGCAGCTGCGTGAATATTTTGTCACGCACGCTATAGATATGTTCCGGACATTTTACCTGTCCCTTTCTTGAAATTTTAATGTTGCTTTTTTTATTTAATGCCTACGGGTCAGCAGTCTTGTTGACTGCTGACACTTCCTCCGCACCTTGAGGGCGCTGTCGGTCGCGTGGCAATTTCTTTGGCTGGCCGCAAAGAAATTGCCGAAAGAAACGGCCTTCGTGGGACTATGCGCCCCACACCCCCAATGTGTTCGGTGTTTTTGCGCCGCAAAAGCTTTGTATCCGGTAACTTATTGTCTATCTGTTCGCTCTGCGACCGAGGCTGTATGTTCCCTATCAGGCTGTACTCTGGCGGCACTGCCGCTTTTGCTGCTGTTTGTAGATATAACTGTTATTGGCTTATGGCAGAGCGAATATTTTGCCGGGCGGCGCAGGCGTCCGCCGTCCAGTTACTTTTTCCGGCGCTGACAAGGATTAGCCATTGATACCAAGCAAAAGCGGACTCATGCCAACGGCGCAGATACTGTAGATTAAATATACCTCATGTCTTAGCAGAAAATACCTGCTATTCGGCAGGAGCGTTGCGTTTCGAGTAATGAAAAAGTGGCGGCGCGTTGCCGCTGGCAAAGATATTCGCGCAGCCCTAAAAAAATGAAATATTAACCAAAGAAAGGGACAGGTAAAATATCCCATGTCAACAGCAGGACAAATATATTTCCCTTGCGCGCTATTGCGCTGCACGGCACGCTTAACGGTGTGCTTGCGACTGCGAGCGACCACAAGTCGCCGCAGAAGTGTCGCCAGCTAATCAAGCTGGCGGCTGGACCTCACTTAACTTCGCTACGCTCGTTAAGTTCGTTGCGCAGAG
>JAISQA010000077.1 GCA_031274525.1 Candidatus Margulisiibacteriota bacterium | reverse complement strand
CTTAATCTCGATCTCGATACGAATTTCAACTGCCTGACATAAAGGCTCACGGGTTGTAAATGTCTTGCTGGCGCAAGACACCCCTCAGTCTGCCTGCGGCAGCCAGCTCAGTAGTGTCCACAGGAACACTACACGGCTTCGCGCGCAAGGAAAAGCGCGCTCGCCAGCCTTATAAAGGGGAGCCAATGGTAGCGTTGCAAAAGACGGGTTATCTCCCCTTAACAAGGGGAGATGCCGCTGGAAGCGGCAGAGGGGTGTCGCGTTAGCGACATTATTAAGTTTAGAACCGCCTTGTCGCGCACGGATAACGCCGCTTGATAATACTCGATCTCCCCGCTATGCGAACGCGCCACAAAATCAATTTTTTTCTCGCGGTTTTTTCCGACCCACACTTTGGGAAACCGCCGCAAAAGTTCCAGGTAAATTATATTAACACCCTGGATTTGTAAAGTTTTAGTATTGTACTTCCAAAAATATACATTGATGTATGCTTTTGGAAGTATGCTTCTAAAAACACACAGTCAGACTGTATTTGCCGCTCGCCGTTGATGTTATAATTCCGCAATGTCCGACGCTCTCACCGTTTCCGCTCTTAACGACTATCTTAAAGATCTGGTGGATGACGATATCGTCCTGAACAATCTCATTGTCGAGGGCGAGATCTCCAATTTCAAAAAAAGCACCACGGGCGGCCACTGGTATTTCACGCTCAAAGACGAGGCGGCGCAGGTGTCCTGCGTGGTTTTTGCCGGCGTGACCTCCAGAATAAAATACCGGCCGCAGGACGGCGACAATGCGCAGGCGCGCGGCAAGCTCGCGGTTTTTAACCGCCGCGGGACTTACAGTTTGCAGGTCTATTTTATGGAATCGGCGGGACCGGGCGAGCTGGCGCAGGACTTTGCGCTGCTGAAGGAAAAACTGGACAAAGAAGGCCTTTTCGCGCCGGAGCGCAAGAAAGCAATTCCGCCGCACCCGCAGAAAATTGCCGTGCTGGCCGCTCCCGAAGGCGCGGCGATACACGATATTATCTCCGTGGCCCGGCGCCGCGATCCCAATCTGGAGATCCATTTGTATCCGACGCTGGTGCAGGGCGAGAGCGCGGCGGACAGTATTATTCAGAACCTGGAGCTGGCCCAGCGGGTCGGCGGCTATGACGCGCTGATCCTGGCGCGCGGCGGCGGCTCGCTGGAAGATTTGCAGCCGTTTAATACCGAGGAAGTCGCGCGGGCGGTGGCGGACTGCACTGTGCCGACGGTCAGCGCCGTGGGGCATGAAGTGGATTTTTCGATCACGGACTTTGCCGCGGATCTGCGCGCGGCCACGCCGTCTGTCGCGGCGGAATTATTGATCCCGGATCAGGCGGAGCTGCGTCTGCGGCTGGACGGTCTGGCGGATTTTTTGCGCCGCGGGGTGGCGCGGCTGCTGGCCGACCAGTCCCAGGAGCTGGCTTACCGGGAGGAGCGGCTGGCGGAGCTGATGCACAGAACGCTGGATCGGCAGCGGGAGCGCTGTGCCTATCTGACGGCGCGGCTGAGAGATTTAAATCCCCTGCATGTGCTGCAGCGCGGCTTTGCGCTGGTGGAAAAAAACTCCCGGCCGGTTTTGCTCAAAGAAATCCAAAAAAATGATATAATTAGCGTCCGTCTCAAGGACGGAAAAATTGCAGCCAGAGTGCAGGAGATATATGAGCTTTGAGACAGATTTGCAGGCGCTGGAAAAAATAGTTCAGGCTTTGTCTTCCGGCGAAAAAACGCTGGATGAGTCCGTGGAACTGTACAAGGACGGACTGACGCTGACCAAAAAATGCTATAAACATTTGCAGACCGTCGAAAAAGCGGTGCAGGTTATTACGCAAAAGGACGGCTCTGTCAGGGAGAGCGAATTTGCCGGTTGAGCTGGAAGACTATATCAAAGAAAAAGCGGCGCTGGTCGAAGAGGCTCTGCGCGGGTATCTGGATTTTGCCGCCGGGGCGCCGGAGCGGCTGGCCGCGGCCATGCGCTATGCCTGCTTGAACGGCGGCAAGCGTATTCGTCCGGTGCTGATGCTCTCCGTAATGGAAATCCTGAACGGCTATGTTAGCCAGATCCTGCCGGCGGCCTGCGCGCTGGAGCTGGTTCATTCTTATTCGCTGGCGCATGATGATCTGCCCTGCATGGACGACGCCGATCTGCGGCGCGGCCGACCGGCCTGTCACAAGCAGTTCGATGAAGCCGCGGCGCTGCTGGCCGGCGACACCCTGCAGGCCTATGCTTATGAGGTGCTGATCCGCGGCTGCGACAAAGCCGGCGTGGAGCCGCGGCGGATACTCAAGCTCAGCAAAGAATTGAGCCGGGCTTCCGGCATATACGGCATGGCCGGCGGGCAGATGACCGATCTCTCCGGCGCGGCGCTGGCTCTGCCGGATCTGCAAAAAATGCACGAGCGCAAGACCGGCGCTTTGCTCAAATACGCGGTGCTGGCTCCGCTGTATGTGGCGGAGACCGCCAAGCCGCAGCGGCAGGCGCTCAATCAATACGCCGAGGCGGTGGGGCTGGCTTTTCAGATCAAGGACGATATTCTGGATGTGGAAGGCACGGCGGAGAGTCTGGGCAAGACGCCGGGTAAAGATCTGGATCAACAGAAAAACACCTATGTGACTTTGCTGGGGCTGGACAAAGCCAGAGAGCTGCTGCGGCAGGAGATGTCCAAAGCCTATGAAGCGGCGGAATTTTTCGGCGCGCGCAACCGCCTGCTGGATATCGCGCGTTATTTACTGGAAAGGAAAAACTAATGCTGGTGAGAATTTACGCCAGATTTCTGGAGATGATCTACGGGATCACGCTCAACGAACATATCCGCATCGCGGTGCTGGCGATGGTCGCGGCGCAGGTGCTGAAAATATTTTTTTATTATCTCAGACACCGGAAATTTAATTTCCGCCTGTTGATCCAGCCGAGCGGCATGCCCAGCTCGCACACGGCGATGGTGATGTCCCTGACGGCTTCGATCGGCTATGGCGCCGGCTGGGACTCCCAGGTTTTTGCTATTGCCCTGATTTTTGCGGTCATCGTGATGTATGATGCGGCGGGCGTGCGGCGCGCGGCGGGCAAGCAGGCCCGGATTCTCAATATGCTCATGGCAGACCTTTTCACCGGAAAAAGAATTAACGAAATGCGCTTGAAAGAGCTGCTCGGCCATACGCCGCTGGAAGTTTTTTTCGGCGCGTTGCTGGGTATTTTTCTGGCCTTCGGCTATCATTTCATGTTCAATGTGTAAGCGGGTTTAGCGTATGCTGGAGCAGTATGCCAACACCGGGGATTTGAAAAAATACAGTTTGAGCGAGCTGAACAGTCTGGCCGCGGATATCCGCCGGAAAATTATCGAGACCGTGGCCGCGAACGGCGGTCATCTGGCGGCGTCGCTGGGCGCGGTGGAGCTGGCGATCGCGCTGCATGCCGCGCTGGACACGCCCAAAGACAGGCTTCTCTGGGATGTCGGACATCAAGCTTATGCGCACAAAATCCTGACCGGACGGCTGGACCGGATAGGCACTATCCGCAAATACAAAGGCCTGTCCGGGTTCCCTAACCGCGAGGAGTCGGAGTACGATCCTTTGACGGTCGGCCACGCTTCGACCTCGGTCTCGGCGGCGGCGGGCATTGCCAGAGCGCGGGATATCCAGCGGGAGGATTTTGCGGTGCTGGCGGTGGTGGGCGATGGTTCTTTTTCCGGCGGCATGATTTTCGAAGCGTTGAACAATGTGCAGCATTTGCGCAAATTCGTGGTCATTCTCAATGACAACGGCATGTCTATCGCCAGGCCGGTGGGCGCGCTGGCACGCATGATCACCAATCTGCGGCTTTCCAATCTGTATCAGGGTTTAAAAAAACAGACGGAATTTATGATCGGTCTGGTGCCCCGGATCGGCCGACCCCTGCGCAACGCGGTGGACAAACTGCTCAAACGCACCGGCGGTCTGCTCATTCAGGAGCTGGCCAAAAATCAAAAAGCCGGATTTTTTCAGGATTTAGGTTTTACTTATTTTGGCCCGCTGGACGGCCACAATATTTCGCTCCTGATGGCGGCGATTAAATACGCCAAAAATTATGACCGCCCGGTGCTCCTGCATGTTCTCACGCAGAAAGGCCGGGGATTTGCGCCGGCGGAAGCCGAACCCTCCCGCTTTCACGGCGTGTCCGGGTTTGATCTGCAGACCGGCGCACTGGAAGAAAGTGAAAAAACTTACACTAAAGTCTTTGGCGCGGAACTGCTGGCCTGCGCGGAACAGGATGTAAAACTCTGCGCGGTCACGGCGGCCATGGGCGACGGCACGGGCCTGACGCCTTTTGCGGAAAAATACCCGGCGCGTTTTTTTGACGTGGGTATTGCCGAAGCGCATGCGGTGACTTTTGCCGCCGGTCTGGCCATACAGGGTTTGCGGCCGGTGGTGGCGATTTACTCCACGTTTTTGCAGCGGGCTTATGACCAGATCATCCACGACGCGGCTTTGCAGAAACTGCCGCTCTTTTTGGCTGTCGACCGCGCCGGACTGGTCGGCGAGGACGGCCCCACGCATCACGGCGTTTTTGATCTGGCTTTTTTGCGGACGGTGCCGGGGCTGGTGCTGGCCGCACCGCAGGACGGCAATGAACTCAAAGATTTGATCCGGCTGGGGCTGGCCTGCGGAAAATTATTTGCCGTCCGCTATCCGCGCGGCCCGGCTTTGTTTCTGGAGCCGGAGCGGGAGGCGCGGCCGCTGGAGCTGGGCCGGGCGGAGCTGGTCTATGGCGCGGCCGGAGCGGAGACGGCGGTCTGGGCGGTGGGCTCCATGGTCGCGCCGGCGGTGCAGGCCGCGCGGCTTGCACAAAAAGATATCTGCGTCGTCAATGCCCGGTTCGTGGCGCCGCTGGACACAGACCTGCTGCGCCAGACCGCCGGCCGGGCCAAACGGCTGATCACTGTCGAGGAAAATTCTATCCGCGGCGGATTTGGCGCGGCGGTGGCGGAAGCTCTGTCCGGGCTGAATATCTCTGTGCCGCAGACTATCCTCGGCATACCGCCGGATTTTGTGGAAGGCGGGACTATCGCGCAATTGCACAAACTCTGCGGTCTGGATGCGGAGACGCTGGCGCGCCGTTTCTGCTATAATGTGCCGGTTTAAACTGCGGGGGCTGACTCATGGCAAATTTTATGACCGAGCAGTGGCGCGTCCTGCGCGTGCTGGCCGAGTTTATCGAATCCATTCAGTTCATGGCCAGCGCCGGTACCTCTGTGTCGGTTTTTGGCTCGTCCCGGCTCAAGCCGGACACCAAATATTATAAAATCGGCGAGCAGATCGGCCGGCTGCTGGCGGCCAGAGGCATTTCGGTGATCACCGGCGGCGGGCCGGGCATTATGGAAGCGGCGAATAAAGGCGCCTTTCAGGCCAGAAGTCGCAAAAAAGGCCGCTCTATCGGTCTGAATATCGAGCTGCCTTATGAGCAGGCGCCCAATCCTTTTTTGAGCCACCTCAAAAATTTTCATTACTTTTTTATCCGCAAAGTGATGTTCGTCAAATATGCCAAAGGCGTGATTATTCTGCCCGGCGGCTACGGCACCATGGATGAGTTTTTTGAAGTGATGACCCTGATCCAGACCGGCAAGATAAAAAAAATCCCGGTGGTTTTGGTCGGCTCCAGTTTCTGGCTGCCGCTCATCAGTTATTTTCGCGGGCATATTCTGCAGGCCGGCCTGATCGAAAAGATCGATATGACTATTTTTACGGTCGTAGATACGGCGGAGGCCGCGGTGCAGGTCATGGTCAAACATATCGGCCGGACTACCCGCTCGCTCACGGACAATTTAAAATACGCGCGCCCTTGAAAAAAATGCAGTATACCCGGGCTGTCCATAAACTGGAAAGCTATGTCCGCCTGGCCGGTGTCAAACCCGGTTTGCAGCGCATTACCAAATTATTGTCTCTGCTGGGCGCTCCGCAGGCCGCTCTGCCGGTTATTCATGTCGCCGGCACCAACGGCAAAGGTTCGGTCACTTTGCTGACGACCAATGTGCTGCGGGAATGTGATTACCGGGTGGGCACGTATCTCTCGCCGCATCTGGTCGAGTATACCGAGCGGTTTTTATTAGACGGCGCAGAGATTTCCCGGGCGGACTTTGCCCGGATTTTTGCCCGGGTGGACAGGGCCGCGCGCGCGGTGCGGGGTGTGACTGAATTTGAAATACTGACCGCCATGGCTTTTGTCTATTTTCAGGAAAACAAAGTCGATGTCGCCGTCCTGGAAGTGGGTCTGGGCGGGCTGTACGACGCGACCAATGTCTGCCGGTCAATACTGGCTATTATCACGCCGATCGCCTATGACCACGAGGCGGTGCTGGGGCGGAGCCTGGCCGGGATCGCGCGCGAAAAAGCCGGCATTATCAAACCCGGCGTTCCGGTCGCTTCCGCCGCGCAGGAGCCGGAAGCGCTGGCCGAGCTCATGCGCAGAGCAGAGCAGTGCGAGACAGAAATTAAGTTCGTCAATCGTCCGCTGCAATTCCAGCTCGCGCTGCACGGGGCGCAGCAGACCTGCAATGCGGCGCTGGTGCTGGAAGCGATGCGCCTGCTTTTGACCAAAAATTTTTATATCCCCCGGCGGCTCATTCTCAACGGTATTCAGAAAACGCGCCTGCCCGGCCGTGTCCAGCTGTGGCGGAACAGCCCGCCGTTTTTTATCGATGTGGCGCACAATCCGCAGGCTCTGCAAAACTTGAGCACAGTTTTGGCGCAGGAATATCCTTTTAAGCCCCAGGTGCTGGTGCTGGGCCTGCTGCGCAGAAAAAATCTGGCCAAAATTCTGGAGGTTTTGCGGCCGCGTCTGGCTTTGCTGATCGCCGTATCTCTGCCGGCGGCGGAGGCTTATACCGCGCGGGAGATAACGCAGGCCGCGCAGGCGGCAGGGCTCAAAGCAGTCTGCCAGCCGGATATCGCGCTGGCCTGCGCGCTGGCCGGCCGGGAAGCCCAAAAACTGCACGGTGTCGCCGCGGCGGCCGGTTCTTTTCATCTGGCCGGCGCTCTCTTTCGTAAATATAAACTCTCCCGCGCTATCGATAATCGGGACGAATAAGCGCAGAAAATATATTTGGTCGGTCTTTCAGGGTATTACCGCGCCGGTGGTGGCGTTGATATTGACGCGGTGCGTGCCGTTCAGGCCGTGAAAAACCACCTGCCAGCGGCTGATCGTCTGCCGGCTGTCGTAAGGCGGGCCGATCAGCGAAATGACCCGGGCGGTGATTTCATTACTTCCCGTAAAACCTCTGGCTGCCTCTGTGGCGCGGTACAGGGCGGTCGGCGTGTCGATGCGCAGGCTGTACACCGGATTGAGCGGCGAAACCACGGTTTCTTTTTGGGCGATAAAACCGGAGTCGTAAATATATTGCAGCGATTTACCGGAGCCGGGCGAATAAAAAAGATACGTCCATTTGCCGCTGTTGCCGTTCAGATCGATCTCGGATTCCAGAATGGCAAAAAGATAGGCGTCGGCGCGCCACTCTTTAGCTTTTTGCTGGATTTCCGGCAGCCACTGCAGGGCGGACACGCTGTAATCAAATTCCGTGACCTCGCCAAAACGCAGGGCGTTGCGCAGCGCGTCCCAGGGCTTGAATCCGGTCAGGGCCAGAGTGCAGAGCAGGATAAGTAATAATAATAAATATTTTTTACACATGACCACGCTAGATAATACTATATTCCGGGTTCGTGGTAAAATTCTAAAATGATCAATCCTTTACTGCTGGATACGGTGCGCGGCCTGGAACTCTGGCTGACCGGCGGGGAGCGGGCCGCGCTCGGTCGGCAGATCCAGTCCGCGGCCGGTGAACCCCGGATCCTGATCATCGGCGGGCGCGGCACCGAAAAAGAAGCCGTGGCCAGACGGATCGCCTGTCTGTCCCGGGACGCGGTCTGGCCGGAGGAGTCCTGTCTGGTGCGTTATCTGCAGGAGCCGGAAGATCTGGAGGATATTTCTTTTCTCAACGCTGCGGTCGGCGGTTATGCGGTTTTCGGGGACTGCGCTTTTTTCACCGCGCCGGTGCAGCAGCAGCTCAAGCTCCTGCTGCTCAATAATCCGCTGGATGTGAAGTTTATTTTTCTGGCCTCGGCCAGGCTGCGGCCCGCCGTGCTGGAAGGCCGTTTTGACGAGGGCCTGTACCGCCTGATTCTGGGCAAAGAGCTTTATCTGCCGGCTTTGAGCGAGCGGGAAAATTTCGCGGAGATTTGCCAGAACCTGCTGGAAGAGCTTAACCGGCAGTACGGCTATAAGGCGGACGGTTTGGCGCCGGAAACCCTGATCGCCTTGAGCCGCCGCGAGTGGCCGGGGAATATCGAGCAGCTGCGGGCTGTGCTTTATCTGCTGGCGGCGCAGACCAAAACCGGCGTTATTACTTTATAGGCTCTGTTGTGTTACCGCCGCCGCGCAGCGGGGGCAGAGTCCGTCGCTGTTTAATTCCGGATAAAACTTCCAGCAGCGCAGGCATTTGACGCCGGCGGATTTGCTGACCTCTACGTGCAGGTCGCCGGTCTGGAGCTTTACGCTGGAGACGATCAAAAAGGTTTCCAGTTCCCGGGGCGTGATACCGGCCAGCAGCCCGGCCGGCGCGGTCAGCACTATCTCCGCTTCGGTCGAGGAAGTCAGAACTTTTTCCGCGCGTCTGGCCTCCAGCACTTTGTATACTTCGGTGCGGATTTTTAGCAGCCGCTCATATCTGGCCTCCAGCTCCGTATCGACCAGCGCCGGATCGGCCTGCGGCATAGCGGTCAGCAGGACGAACTCCGCCTTTTCGTCCGGCGCGACCTGCTTGATGTATTTGTAAATATCCTCGCAGGTGTAGCTTAAAACCGGCGTGAGCAGCTTTACCAGCGTGACCAGAATTATTTTCAGTGCGGCCTGGCAGCTCCGGCGCTCCGGCGCGTCCGGCGCGTTGCAGTAGAGATTGTCTTTTTGCAGATCGAGATACAGCGCGGACAATTCATTGGCGCAGAAATCATGCGCGCGGTGGCAGAGCTTGTGATAATCATAATTTTGATAGGCGTCGTTGGCCTCGGCGACCAGCCCCTGCAGCCGCGAGATGATCCATTTGTCGAGCGGCGCCTCGACGCCCGGCCCCGCGGGCTTATAGTCATATAGGTTGGACAGCAAAAAACGCCAGGTGTTACGGATCTTGGCGTAGCATTCCTGCACCTGCTTGAAAATAGAATCCGACGCAGCCAGATCATTCTTAAAATCCACAGAGGCTGTCCAGAAACGCAGCACATCCGCACCGTAAGTTCCGATAGTCTGGAGTATGTCCACGGTATTGCCCAGGGATTTGGATAATTTACGGCCTTTTTCGTCCACGGTGAAGCCGTGGGTCAGGACCGCCCGGTACGGCGGCTCGCCGGTGCAGCCGATAGATACCAGCAGCGAGGAATGAAACCAGCCCCGGTGCTGATCGGAGCCTTCGAGATAGAGATCCGCCGGCCAGCTTAATTCGGGGCGGGAGCGCAGCACCGCGGCCTGTGACGCGCCGGACTCGAACCAGACATCCAGAATATCCGTCTCTTTGCGGAATTTTTGCCCGCCGCACTTGCAGCTCAAGCCCGCGGGCAGAATCTCCGCCGCCGGCAGCTTGAACCAGCTGTCCAGGCCGTCCCGCGCCGTGCGCTCGATCACCGCGTCGAAAAACTGCGGCTCAAACTGCGGCTCCCCGCACTCCTCGCAGTAAAACACCGGTATCGGTATGCCCCAGGAGCGCTGGCGGGAAATGCACCAGTCGGGGCGGTTCTCGATCATCGTGTATATGCGGTTCTGTCCCCAGTCGGGGATCCATTTTACTTTGTGCTGGATCGCGGCCAGAGCCTGCGTGCGGATACCGCCGTGCCGGCCCTCCCTGTCCATGGAGACAAACCACTGCGGCGTGGCGCGGAAGATCACCGGCTTTTTGCAGCGCCAGCAGTGCGGGTAAGAGTGTTCGAGTTTTTTGACCTTGAGCAGGGAGCCGGCAGCCTGCAGCTGCGCGATGACGGCCTGATCGGCGGCGGTGACTTTCAGCCCGGCAAACTGTCCGGCCTCCGCGGTGAAGATCCCGCGGGCATCGACCGGCATCAGCACCGGCAGATCATATTTGAGTCCGACAGCATGGTCTTCCTGACCGTGTCCGGGCGCGATATGCACGCAGCCCGTGCCGTCCCCGGCGGTGACGTATTCCGCGCAGACCACCGGCGCCGGACGGTCAATAAACGGGTGGCGGCAGATCAGGCCTTCCAGCTCGCGGCCGGAGAGCGTGCCGCGAATGGTGCAGGTCAGGCCGAGCTCCTTAAAGACCTGCGCGGCCAGCGGCTCGCCGACCACCAGGAGCTCGTCTTTCCGGACACCGGGCGCAGGCGAAGCGTCCGGCTTTACGGCTGCTACAGCGTAGCGCAGCTCTGGATTGACCGCGACGGCGGTATTGGCCGGCAGAGTCCAGGGCGTGGTCGTCCAGACTATGAGACTGGCGGTATGTCCCGGCGGAATAAGATCCGCCAGACCGGCCGTCCCGCCCGCCGCCGGCCCGGCGTAAAGCTGTTTCCCGGTCTTTTGTGTCCCGGTGAGCGGGAATTTCATATAGATAGACGCGGAGCTGTGTGCGGCGTACTCAATCTCCGCCTCGGCCAGCGCGGTCTGGCACTCCAGACACCAGTGAACGGGCTTATTGCCTTTGTAGACGTAGCCGCCCAGCGCCAGCTCCTTGAAAACCCGCAGGACTTCGGCTTCGTATTCCGGCTGGAGGGTCAGATAAGGATGCTCCCAGTCCGCCAGCACGCCCAGCCGCTGAAATTGCGCGCGCTGTTTGTTTACATAGCCGAGCGCGTATTCCCGGCACTTTGCGCGGAATTCCGTTTTTCCCGGCACCGGTGTCCGGGTTTTGCTCAGGTCTTTGAGCAGCTGGGTCTCGATGGGCAGGCCATGGCAGTCCCAGCCCGGCACATAGGGCGTGTAATGCCCGGTCATGGCCAGATATTTATTGACGATATCTTTGAGTGTTTTGTTCAGGGCGTGTCCCAGATGAATATCGCCGTTGGGATACGGCGGCCCGTCGTGCAGTATTGCCCGGGGGCCGGCCCGGTTCTGTGCTAGCAGCCGGCCGTACAGGTCCTTGGCCTGCATTTCCTGCAGGAGTTCCGGCTCTCTGGCGGCCAGACCGGCACGGATCGGAAAGTCCGTCCACGGCAGATTAAGCGTGTCTTTAAATTTCTTGGCCTCGCCCATAGCGCAGTATTTTATATGCAAATCCTGAATAACACAAACAACACAAACAATCGATGCATAATAAACGGCTATTGAGCCGATATATATGACACAGCAGGGAGGACTATGTTATATTATCGTTTTGGGGGGATGGGGATGCGATATTCGGTTATCTTACTGGCGCTTTGCGCTTTTTTATCCGCGGATACCAAGCGCATAGACTTTCAGGGTACGCTCAGTAATGCGGATGGCAGCCCTTATTCGGGAAAAATTTCCACATATGCCCAGCTGTACGATCATGTCTCGGCCAATGCCAATGGCAATCTGCTTTTGGGCGGCAAGGCAGTTTCTCAAAAATTAAATATTGCTAATGGCAGCTATACCCTGTCCTTTGTCTTAACCGATGCAGACATAGACGAGCTCAATAGAAATAATACGGATGGATTTTTTTTACAGGTATATGTAGGTAAAGGCGATATCGATGAAAATACCCTTAAAGGCGATCCCTCCTATAAACTCTCCCCCCGCATGCAGATTATGGCCGTGCCGGTGGCCTTTGCCGCCCGGGGTGTGTACTTCAATACTTCTGGCAGCATACTGCGCGTGGGAGAAAGCTATAAAACTTCAAGCAGCCAGGCGGCAGCACAAGGCATGATCGTCGAGGGCCCTGTCGGCGTTGGCACAAGTAATCCTGAGGGCGCGATGCTGCACGTAACCACCGCTAACTCGGGCGTGACTACCAATATAGCTATACTGGTAGACAACGGCTATAACATAACCGCCAACACGATATATGCCGATAGAGTCTATAACGTTAAATGGGACTAAAATAACAGGTGAACTTATGCAAAAATGGAGAATAATTTTTATTGTTTTTTTACTGGCGGTGCCGCTTTCCTGTGCCGAGCCAGCCCGCACGAGTGACTCGATCCTCTTTCAAGGTTATCTGACCGACAACGCCGGACGGCCTTATTTTGGTACCGTGGCTATGGGTTTCAAATTTTATGACACTATTGACGGGGTCAAAGAACTCTATAATGGCGTTGAATCCCCCCGCAAGGTGGCCGTGTACAACGGGCAATATGCTACCAAGTTCAAATTTACGCCTGCTGCTTTTAAAGCCCTGAATAGTGTCCTGAACGCTGGCGGCGATGTCTGGGTCGAAGTTTATTCGGAGAGGGACAAAACCAAGATGTCGTGGCAAGCAAGCGGGTATGCTCCACCTGATTCGACCACGCACTTAAACACTACGGCCAATATGCTGCTGCCCAGAGTGCAGCTCAATGCCGTAACTTATGCCCTGGCGGTGCGGGGGCTGTATTATCAGGCTATTGGTGATAGTAAGGCGGAAATAAACACGCTCAAGATTGGCCAAAAGTTTCAGGCCGTGACACCTGTCAATGCGAAAAACGGGCTGGTGGTCTCCGGAAATGTGGCGCTGGGTACTTTTAGTAAAAGTGGTGATGATACGGTGGCCACTGGCAATCTAGCCGCGGCCAAGCTGGTGGTGAACGGAAATATGTTATCAAGCGGAACTATGCGTGTGTCGGGGGATATTAAAGTACTGGACAAAGTGGGTAGTGATTCTTATGCCACAGCTGCTGGCCAGGGTGTCTTTGGCGCGGTCTGGAATTGAAGACAAAAAAATTGACAAGGACAGCAAAAGCGAGTTAAAATGGGCGTGAGGGAGGCATTATGAAAAAAATCCAGGTGGATACGCGAAAAAGACGGTCTTTGATCAAGAATTTTAAGGCGCTGGCTTTTCTATCCGCTTGCTTACTGCCTTTTTCTCTGGGTCTGAGCAAAACGGCGGCGGTCAAGGGCTCCTCCGAAAAAAACCCGGCTATCTGGGGTTAGTCCCGGCGGTTGTAGCAATTCCGGCTGTATATTGGTATAATCATCCGGTTCAGGGATGAATATATATGTCAAAAGAAGGCTTTTTGTTTTTGCTCTGGGGTTATTCATCCTGTATATTGGTTATGCTCTGCTGAATGGTTTTGCGCGTAACCGCGCGGTGCTGCGGCGTTATGCGGCGCTGGAAGCCCGATATGCCGCGATGACCAGGCGCAATGAGGAGCTGAAGCTCAGCCTGACCGAAGCGCAGAGCGACGAATTTATTGAATTAAACGCGCGCGACCGTCTGGGGCTGGTCAAGCCCGGCGAGACGGCGTACAAGATTATTGAGGAGGATTGAGTTTTAACACAATGGCCGAGCAGAATACCGCGGAAAACGCGGAAGCAAGAGAGTATTCCCCCGGAGAATTATTAAAAGGCACGGTGACCGGCATTACCAGTTTTGGCGCTTTTGTCCGGCTGCCGGACGGGCGGGAAGGGCTGGTGCACATTTCCGAGATCGCCAATACCTATGTGACGAATATTGATAATTTTGTCAAACTGAATCAAGAGATCACCGTGCGTGTCCTGGGTAAAAACAACAAGGGCAAATACGACCTCTCGATCAAACAGGCCAATCCCGCCCCGGCGCCGCAGTATACTGCCCGCGCGGAGGACGGCGGCGGCAAACGGCGGGACAAAAATTTCGAACCGGGTTCTTTTGACGAGCTGATGCACAATTTTATGAAAACCAGCGAGGAAGTGCAGCTGGATGTGCGGCGCAATCTCCAGTACCGTCAGGGCTCCAGACGCAAAGGCCAGAAAAAACGCCGGGACGAGTAGGGCCAGAAGTTTCGCGCCGAAGTGGTGGAATTGGTAGACACACAGGACTTAAAATCCTGAGGGAAGTCAAACGCCCGTGCCGGTTCGAGTCCGGCCTTCGGCACTTAGTGTGCTTGTGTTAAGATTTAACCTGTGGTTTTGAAGAATAGTACCTGAAGCAGGCAGCCTGTGGCTGTCTGCGGCTGGACTCGAACAGTCGGAGCTGGCTTTGCTACAGGCAAAGTCAGCGAGACCCGCCCGCGAGCGAAGCCTGCCGTCCGGCAGGCGAGATGAGCGGCGAGTCCGGCCTTCGGCACTTAGTGTGCTATGGACAGCCGGCGGGTCCGGCCTGCGGAAGCATACAGGGGGGGATTAGTTTGCTGTTCCGGGTTTTATTGCTGTTCAGTCTGCTTCTGGCGCTGGCGCCGGCGGACAGCATCGCCGACAAACAAAAAGAACTGCAGCGTTTGCAGTCAGAGCTTCAGCGCAATCAGCGCCTGCTCCAGCAGACTAAGGTCAAAGAAAACGCTTCGCTGCGCGACCTGACCCTGCTCAGCCGCAGTCTGAACAAAGTCCAGAATGAGCTGAAATACAATCAGCAAAAATTAACCCAGCATACGCAGGTGCTGCAGCAGACCAGCGAAGAATTAAACCGCAATGACGCGGAGTACCGGCGGCGTTTGAGCCTGAGCCGGCTGCGTATCCGGGAAATGTACAAGACTCAGGATCTGGGCTGGCTGACTTTGCTGCTGACCAACCGTTCTTTTTCCAGTCTGGTAGAGAATACCTATTATTACCGTCGGCTGCTGGGGCGCGATCTGCAAAATCTGGAACAGGTGCGTTCGATCAAGCAGGACATCGCGCGTAAAAAAGAAAATCTGGAATATCAGAAAAATATTATCGAATCGACCAAAAAAAGCATTGAACAGCAAAAACAGCTCTATGAGCAGAGGACCAGGCGTCAGGAGCAGCTGCATGCCTCGCTGCGCGCCGAGCGTCTCAAATACGAAAGAGAAGCGGACAGCCTGCTGAAAAATTCTCAGGAAGTCGAAGCGATGCTCAAGAAAATGATCCTGGAAAATCCCCGGGCGGAAGCGCGCGGCTCCGGTAAATATATCTGGCCGGTGCGCGGGGTCATCACCTCGCTGTACGGCAAGCGAGTGCATCCGATCTTCAAAGTAGCCAAGATGCACACCGGGCTGGATATCGGCGTGGCGCACGGCACGCCGATCAAGGCCGCGGATTCCGGAGTGGTGACTTATTCTGACTGGTGGGGCGGCTACGGCCGTTGTGTGATTCTGGATCACGGCCGCGGTTATTCCACGCTGTACGCCCATATGTCCAAACAAGAGGTCAAAAAAGGCGAAAAAGTCAACAAAGGCCAGACTATCGGCAATGTAGGAGCCACCGGCTATGCCACCGGCCCGCATCTGCATTTTGAAGTGCGGCTAAATGGCGAGACTGTCAACCCCCAGCAGTATCTGCCCTAGCCTTAGTATGTTAGAATAGTACCATTATGTTGAAACCTAAAATTAAAATATCGGCGGCGGTTATCTGCTGCGTGCTGGCCTTTGTACTGGGTTTGAGCGTGCAGTTTTTGGCGGCCGCACGCGTGGACGCCACCTGGGGACTGCTTTATCAGGCGCTGAGTATTGTGCGCACGCAGTTCGTCGAGACGGAGGTCAAGGATGACAAGCTGATCTACGGCTCGATCCGCGGTATGCTGCGCGCGCTGGATGATCCTTATACCCGTTTTGTCGATCCGGAAGGCTATGCGGATATGCAGACGCATCTCAACGGCAACTTTGCCGGCATCGGCATCCAGATCGGCATGAAAGACAGTGTGCTGACCGTCATCGCGCCGATCGAGGACACACCGGCGGATCGGGCGGGCTTTAAAACCGGTGACCGGATACTGGAAATCAACGGCAAGTCCACCGAGGATATGTCGCTGGAGCAGGCGGTGTCGCTGATCCGCGGCCCCAAGGGCACCAAAGTCACCCTGCTGGTGCTGCGCAATCTCAATGAAAAAGCCAAAGACTACACGCTGGTGCGCGACAATATCAAGATCAAATCCGTGTACCGCCAGAAAATGCTCGATGAAAAAAACAAGATCGGTTATATTATGCTGTCTACTTTTGAAAGCAAGCTGACTTATGCTGAATTGGTCGAGGCTATTCAGGGTCTGGAGAAAAAAGGCCTGCAGCGGCTGATCCTGGATCTGCGCAACAACGGCGGCGGCCTGCTGGATGAGGCGATCGCTATTTCGTCTATATTTATCCAGAACGGCGAGATCGTGCATACGGTCGATCGTTACGGCAACAAAGAAACCTTTCAGTCCGTGGCTGTGGATTATCAATGGTATACCAAACCGCTGGTCATTCTGATCAACGGCGGTTCGGCGTCGGCGTCGGAGATACTGGCCGGCGCGGTGGCAAATAACGGCCGCGGCCAGCTGGTCGGCACGCAGTCTTTTGGCAAGGCTTCGGTGCAGAATATCCGGCCGCTGTCCGACGGCTCGGCGATACTCGTGACTGTCGCCAAGTATCTGACCCCGGACGGCACGGACATCAACAAAGTCGGCATTTCGCCGAATTTTGTCGTGGAGATTCCGACCGCCTCCATAGAGGAAGCGCTGAACGATCCGGATTACAAATACAGCGAGGAAAAAGATGTGCAATTGCAGTATGCCCTTGACTATCTGCGCCAGCTTTAGACCGGGGAGCGCCGGGCGATGCCTGTAAAATTCGGCACGGACGGCTGGCGGGACACCATGGACGGGGATTTTTCTCCGGCCAATGTGGAGCGCGTGGCGCAGGCTTATGTGGATTATTACCGCGGGCTGGGCACGGCGGATAAAGGTTTTTTTGTCGGCTATGACTGCCGCGCCAATTCCGAAGTGTTCGCCCGGACAGCCGCGGAGATCATCGCGGCCAGCGGCTATCCGGTTTTTTTGTCCGCCGCTGCCTGTCCGACCCAGGTCGTCTCTTTTGTGGTGCGCGAGCGGGGGCTGGCTTCCGGCGTGATGATCACCGCCTCGCACAATCCGCCGCAGTACAACGGCTTCAAGGTCAAAGAGCCGCAGGGCTGTTCCTCTTTCCCGGAAACGACAGACGGCATAATGCGGTTCCTCGATAAAAATCCGGTTAAAAAAGGCGGTAAAGTTGAGCTGTACGATCCGCGCGAGAAGTATTTTCAATATGTCGAGCAGCGCATTGACTTTGCCGGGATCCAGAAAAGCGGCCTGCGGATTTTTATTGATCCGCTTTACGGCTCCGGCTCCGGTTATCTCTCCACTATTCTGGCGCGGCACGGCATCGCAAGTGTGGAGATGAACGCTCAGCGCGATACTAAATTCGGCGGTTTCAATCCGGAACCGCTGGCCTGCAATGTGCCGGATTTTATGGCGGCTATCCAGAGCGCGGGGCAGGATTTTGCCATAGGTCTGGTGCTGGACGGCGACGCCGACCGCAACGGCGCCTGCGGCAGCGACGGCCAGTTCATTAATTCGCAGAAAGTTTTTGCGGTGCTCTTCCACCACTTTGCCGAAAATCTGCAAAAGCCGGGCAAGCTGGTGCATGCTTTCAACGGCACGAAGCTGCTGGACAAACTGGCGGCCGGTCTCGGCCGGGAAGTGAGCGTGACCAAAATAGGCTTTAAGTATATCGCCGGGGAGATCCTGCGCGGCGGCGTGCTGCTGGGCGGCGAGGAGTCCGGCGGTTATGCGGCCTCCGGCAATATTCCCGACCGCGACGGCATTTTAAATTCGCTGTATCTTTGCGAGGTGGCGGCGGCGGAGCGGAAAACTCTGGAGCAAATCTACGCCGGTCTGGAAGCGAGATTTGGCGCGCACCGCTATGACCGGCTGGATCTGCGGCTGGACAACGCGCAGAAAGAAAAGATAGGGCAAATTCTGGCAGAAGATTTACCGGCGGAATTTCTGGGCAAATCCGTAAAGAATAAAGAAGAACTGGACGGCCTTAAAATACATTTTACCGATGACAGCTGGATTTTGTTCCGGGCTTCCGGCACCGAGCCGCTGCTGCGGATCTACTGCGAGGCGGCGTCAGATGCCGAAGTGGCGCGTCTGCTGGCTGCGGCTGGACAATTGGCGCGGCAGTGTTAATTCAGGCTAGAGTTATCCGGCAAACCAAAACCGGCTTGGAACTGGAAACCTGCCCGCCGCGAGACTGCGGCGGCTGCAAAGTCTGCCGGCCCGGAGCGGACAAACTGGTGATCAAAACCCGCCGCAAATACGCCAGAGGCCGGATCGTGCAGGTGGAGCTCAATGCTGTATATTTCTGGCGCGCGCTGGGTTTGCTGATAATCCTGCCCCTGCTGACTTTAATAGCTGGACTGAGCGTGCTGTTGAGGGCCGGTGCGCCGGAAATACTGGCGGCGGCGGGCGCGCTGGCGGTTTGTTTGCTGGAATATGCCGGCATTTATTTTTACGACCGGACTATTCAGACGGCGGATCTGTACAGGATAGTCAGATAATCCCCCTGTCGCGGCGGCTGGATGCCGCATGCAGTTGCAAGCCGCGGAGGAGGTACCCGCAGGCGACAGGCCAGGGGTGTTAAGTTTGAGCCAAAACGCACTCCGGTAAAATATTATTCTAGACCGTGGATATTCCCTGAAGTTATTTTAGTGCTATACTTCTTCTTGCGGCAGACCGGGACGATCGCGTTGGCATTTTATTGCCGCCGAGGAAAGTCCGGGCTCCTGCGGGCAGCGCAGCGGCTAACGGCCGTCCGCCGTGGGCGTAAGCCAAAAGGCGAGGACCAGTGCCACAGAGACGATGTACAGGCTTTGTAAAAAGTGCTGTAGTGAAAAGAGGTAAACTCTGCGCGGAGCAAGAGCAAATAGGGGACGAGAGCGCCCGCCTCGTTAGCAGTTCCGGGTTGCTTGCTTGAGCCGGACGGCAACGTCCGGCCTAGATAAATGATCGTCTGCAAAACAGAACCCGGCTTACCGGGCTGCCGTATTGTTAACTTGATTGCTGGATAGTTATTGCGTTAAATGATATTTCCTGTGAACTGTACCGGCTCTCCAAGCACAACGCTTCGCGTTGTGCTTGGAGATATGGTTTTGCCGTAACGGACAGTATGTGTTAACAGAAAGTTTCTTCGTTTGAAGATATTTTAGGTTAACTGTACTGTCCTGCCTCGCGTCAGCGAGGCAGCAAGGTTTGCCGTAATATTCTCTATGCCGGTACGATCAATAACGCCTAGCGCTGCCAGCACTGGTTAGATTTTTTGCCGGGTGTGCTATACTCGCGCCTTATGTATTGCAAGCACATTGCAATGAGAAAGCTGCAGGTCTTTGGCGATCTGCACGGCCGGAGTCTCTGGCAGGATAAACTGGACGTCTCCGCCGCTAAAATTATTTTTCTGGGCGATTATGTGGATGAGTTCGCCCTGACTGATGAGCAGATTCTGGACAATCTAACCGCCCTGCTGGCTTTCAAGCAAAGCAACCCGGAAAAAGTGGTTTTATTATGGGGCAATCATGATCTGGCCTATTTGCTCCCTAAGACCTTTTCCTGTTCCGGGTACAGACCTTCGTATGCTCGTAAAGTACGGAAAATGCTGGCCAGTAATTTTGCTTTGTTTCAGGCGGCTTATCAGCAGGAAAACTGGCTGTTCACGCACGCCGGTTTGTCCAGGCAGTTCTGGCAGAATGAGCTGCAGGGCGCCGGCGCTGAGTACGCCGCGGCGCTCAATGAAATGTTCAAATATAAGTTTGACCGGTTTGCTCTGGCTTCCGGGTATAGAGGCGGCGCGGCTGAATACGGCAGTATTTTTTGGGCGGATCTGCGGGAATTTGTAAATGCAGATACCTGGACTCCCAGACCGGAGAGCTGGCTGGGCGGCTTAAATCAGGTGGTCGGACATCATCCGGTCAGCAGAAAAAAAACTTATGAATACGCTGGTTCTAAAATGACCTGGATCGACACCTGGAGCTATCCGTACTATAAGGAAGATGCTGTATACTGGCTTCTATTGCCCGAATAAGCTATTGGCGCTGATTTAATGCTTTAAGACCAGCGTAAAATCATTGACCAGATAACCGTCGATCAGCCGCGCGGCCGGGCAGAGCGTCCGGCAGTATTTTAAGAATTCCTGTTTGTCGGCGTAGTAAAACCGGGGATCCTGTTCGTACATATATTCCACGTCTTTATCCAGCAGATTGAAAGCGCAGGCCAGGCGGGCGCTGGCGTACATTTTGGCGCTGACCGCTTTGATGTACTGCGCGTGCGCGGCGGCCCGGTCAAATAAAATATTCAAGCTGCCGGAAGCCAGAATAATATCGTATTCCGGCAGTTCGTCCGTGACAAAATTCATTGTTTTGAATGTAGCGGCGGGGTAATTCTGCCGGGCGGCGTCCAGCATTTCCGGCACTATGTCCACGCCGGTGTAGGCGATGTGGTGGTATTGGTTGTCCTGCAAATAGCCGTACAGATCACCCAGCCCGCAGCCCAGGTCGAGCAGCGTAAATTGGTCCGTCTTATTGGGAATGGTGTTTTGCGCCAGCACATTAAAGCGCGCGTACTGGGTGGTGCGGGATTGATACGACACGGTATGGACTGAATTGCCGCCGTGCAGGCGGAGCAGACCGCGGTAAAAATGCAGCAGCTCTTTAAAAATCTTTAATTACCTCTTCCGCTATCTGCACGGCGTTGAAAGCCGCGCCTTTGCGCAGATTGTCCGAAACGATAAATAGTTCAATGCCGTTATCTATAGAAATATCCTCGCGGATGCGCCCGACAAAAGTCTCATTCCGGCCGGCGGCCAGCAGCGGCATCGGATAAATGTTTTTCTGCGGCTCATCCTGCACGATCACGTTTTCCGCTTTAGCCAGCAGCGCGCGGACTTCGGCGGCGGTGATTTTTTCTCTGGTCTCGATATTCACGCACTCCGAGTGGCAGTAAAACACCGGCACGCGGCAGGTCGTCGCGGTGACGCGGATACTGTCGTCGCCGAAGATCTTTTTGGTCTCATTGACCATTTTCATTTCTTCTTTGCTGTAGCCGCTGTCCAGAAAATCATCGATGTGCGGCAGAATATTAAAGGCGATTTGATGCGGATAAACCGCCGGTTTGACCGGTTTCATCTGTAATATATCGAGGACTTCCTGCTGAAGCTCATCTATGGCTTCTTTACCCGTGCCGGATACGGCCTGATAAGTCGAGATGACCAGCCGCCGGATGCCGGCCGCGGCATAGATCGGTTTGAGCGCGACAACCATTTGCGCGGTGGAACAGTTGGGGTTGGCGATAATGCCTTTGGGCCGGTTTTTTAGGGCTCCGGCGTTGACTTCCGGCACGACCAGCGGCACCTGCGGATCCATACGGTAAAAAGCCGTGTTGTCGATGACCACGGCCCCGGCTTGGGCCGCCACAGGCGCGAATTTCTCCGAGACAGCCGACCCGGCGGAAAATAGCGCGAGCTGCACGTCCTGAAAAGAACCGGCTTTCAGCTCCTGCACGACGATTTCCCGGCCCTGAAATTCTACTCTGGCGCCCGCGCTGCGGGAGGAGGCCAGCGGTATAATTTTATTGACCGGAAATTTTCTTTCTTCCAGCACTTTGAGCATTTCCTGCCCGACCACGCCGGTCGCGCCGACCACCGCCACATTATATTTTTGCATTATTAGCCGCCTTTGGGGTTGTAATTTGGAGGTGATTATATACCGGTTTTGTATTATCATATAGAGGTATGTCGAATTTCTTTTCCGCGGTGCAGGAAATTGTTAAACGTCAGCCTGACGCGCTGTGTTTCGTAGACCGGGAGCAAAATTACGGCGAGGTCTGGCAGCTGGTGCAGGCCCGTGCGGCGGCGTTGCAGGCGCGCGGCGTCAAAAAAGGCGACGTGGTCGGCCTTTTGAGCAAAAATTCTCCCGACTGGTGCGTTACCTTTACGGCGATACTCAGTCTGGGCGCGCTGGCGCTCCTGCTGGACAGCAATCTGCGCGCGGATATGTATAAACCAATGCTCGGCCATGTGGCGGCTAAACTGGTCTATGTTTCAAAAGATTTTGCGCAGACTGATTACGGCGTGGAAAAACTGCCTATCGAAGCGGCCGATCCGCCGCATACTTTTACGCCGGCGGAGGAAGTACTGGACTCTGACCCCGCGGCTTTGTTCTATACTTCCGGCACTACCGGCACGCCTAAAGTCGTGCAATTAACCCACAATAATATTATTCATACTTCACAGGCCTGTATAAAACTGGTCGAGGCCGGTCCGGCGGATATGTTCATCACGATCCTGCCGCTGTACCACGTTTATGGTCTGGTGGCCGGCTTCTTAGGCGCATACCTGAGCGGTGCCTCGGTGGTTTTTCAGAATTCGCTGAAAGGCCCGGACATTCTGGGCACGCTGGCCAAATATCCGATCACTATTTTTTCCGCCGTGCCGCAGATGTGGGAATTGTTTTTTGACCGTCTGGCCAAAAAGATTAAAAATGAGTCCAAGCTGAAATATAAATTATTTATGTTCTTTCTCCGGTACGCTCCGGATTTACGGCATATCGGTCTGGGGCGGCTGGTGGACAAGATTTTTTATCCGGTGCATAAAGTATTCGGTCTGCGTCTGCGCAAGCTGCTGTGCGGCGGCTCGCGGATTGCCCGGCGGTACTGCCTTTACTACAAACATATGGGCTTTACTTTGATGGAGGGCTATGGTTTGACCGAGACTACCGGGCCGATCTGCGGCAGCGATCCGCTCAACCCTACACCGATCTGCGTGGGCAAACCGATCGGCCGTAATTTTGTCGAGGTGCGCGACCTGAATGAAGATGACATCGGCGAGATCTGGCTCAAAGGCGAGTCGGTGACACCCGGTTATTACCATAATCCGGAAGCGACCAAAGCGGCTTTTGATGAAAACGGCTGGTTTCGCACCGGTGATCTGGGTTTCCTCGACAAAAACGGCGAGCTGCATATCCGCGGCCGCAAAAAAAATGTGATCGTGCTGGATTCCGGCAAGAATGTGTATCCCGAAGATCTGGAGGCTTTTTATATGATGTCGCCGCTGGTGGCGGAAATCACGGTTTTTGGCCGGCGGCTCGACGGGCGCGAGACGGTCTATGCCGTGGTCGTGCCGACTTTTAAGACCAGAGACTGCTATGCCCGGCTCAAAACGGAATTCAAAAAAATGAATCAAGGCCTGCCGACCTATAAAATTATCGGCGATTTTGCCGTGTCTTATGATGCCCTGCCGCGGACTTCCACGCAGAAAGTGCAGGTTTTTGAAGTGATTAAAAATCTGGAGTCCGGCAGTTATCAGGTCTCGGCCGCCGATCCCAATTTTGTGGTCAAGGAGATCGTGGGTAAAACGCCGGAGCTGGAGAAGATCATCAATACTTTGAAACGCGCGCTGGCCACGGATGTTTTTTATGCCAATCAAACGCTGGGTGATTTTACGATCGACTCGCTGAATTATATCGAGCTGATCGCCCGGCTGGAATCACAGCTCAATATCCGGATCAACCCCAGCCAGTTCATTGCCGCGCCGACGATCGAGGCGCTGATCGAGGTGCTGGCCGCCTGTCCGGATCTCAGCGGGCGCAATATTCAGGAAGAGATTTTTGCCGGCCGGATCACGACCCGGACTTATAATTTTTATAATCCCTGCATTGAGCTGGGCTTGTGGCTGATCAAAATTTACTCCAGGGTTTTCTGGCGTTTGCAGATCAAGCATGGCGAGAAGCTGGAGATCAATAATGATCTGATCATCGCCAATCATCAGTCCTATCTGGATATTCTCTGGCTGCTGTGCATTCTGCCTTTTCATAAACGCAAGAATATCTGCATCGCCGGCAAGCGTGAGCTCTGGCCGCTGAAATTGATCTTTCCCGGCGTGCATATTATTTATGTCGACCGGCAGGGCAACTATATTCCGGCCTTGAAAGCTGCGGCGGACGTGCTGCGGCAGGGCAAGTCTTTGCTTGTTTTCCCCGAAGGCACGCGTTCCTATGACGGCAAGATCGGCCAGTTCAAAAACGGCGTGGCCTATCTCGCCAAAAATCTGCACAAAAAAATAATCCCGATCACGATCAAGGGCGCTTATGAAATATTTCCGCGCAAGAGATGGCTGCCTAAACTTATTGCCGCCAAACAATCCTCTCTGAATGTGCACGATAAACTGGATCCCGACCAATATCCGACGATCGAAGACCTGAATAATAAGATGAAAGAGCTGCTGCAGGGGTAGGCTACAGCCAACAATTATAGGGCAGCAGACAGAATAACGTGTAATCTAAAGTTTCAATTGTGATTGAAACTGGTGGTAATATATGCTAAAGTTTCAATTATGATTGAAGCCGGGTTGAATTACTTGCCGCGTCTGGAATATCTGGAGCGCGTGCGTCCTTTTATGGATTCGCCTATTATTAAAGTATTTACCGGCCAGCGCCGCTCCGGTAAAAGCTATATCCTGTATCAGCTGATGGCCGAAATAAAAAAATTCAAGCCCAGAGCTAATATTATCTACATCAATACCGAGCTGGCAGAATTTCGTTCTGTCAAAACCGCCGCTGACCTGCAGCAGTTGGTCGCGGCACGGCTGCAAAAAAAACGCCGCAATTATTTATTTGTTGATGAGATACAGGAAATCGCGCAATTTGAGCATGCTCTAAAATCGCTTTTTGCCGCGGGGCAGTGCGATATATACTGTACGGGCAGCAATGCGCATCTGCTTTCCGGGGAACTGGCCACCTATCTGGCCGGCCGATATGTGCAGATACAGGTGCATCCTCTGAGTTATGCCGAGTTTTTGTTCTTTCACCGCTTGAAAAATACTAACGAAGCTTTGCATAAGTATTTAAAGATCGGCGGTCTGCCGTATCTGGCCTCTCTACCCCGGACGGCGCAGCTGGAAACTCTGGCTTTTGATTATCTGCGTAATATTTATGAATCGATTTTGCTGCGTGATGTTATTGCCCGGGAAAATATCCGCAACAGCCGGTTCCTGGAAAATCTGACGGCTTATCTGGCGGATAATATCGGCAGTCTTTTTTCCGCCAGCAATATCAGCAGATACCTCAAAAACCAGCGGATCAATATGCCGGTGCAGACCGTAATAAACTATCTGACGGCGCTGGAAAAAGCTTTTCTCATTCACAAAGTGCCGCGTTCCAATATCGGCGGCCTCAAAATTTTTGAAATAGGCGAAAAATATTATTTTGAAGATATTGGCCTGCGCAATGCGCTGGTGCATAATCCCGCCGGGGATTTGGCCAAACTCATGGAGAATGCGGTCTATAGTTTTCTGCTCCAGCGCGGCTTGACGGTGACTGTCGGCAAGCTGGAAAATAAGGAAATAGATTTTGTGGGAGCAAAACAGGGGCGAAGAATTTATGTCCAGGTGGTTTACCGCATTGACAATGAGGATACCCGGCGCCGGGAATTTGGCAATCTCGAACAGGTTCCCGATCAATTTCCCAAATATGTGGTGACTATGGACGAAGATGCGGTGGGCGTCAGCTCTAAGGGTGTGCGCTGTATGCATTTGAAAGATTTTCTGCTGCTGAATATAGAGATATGATAGGGTATTTATGCTGGAACAGATTTTAGAACAGACCAAAGAATATCTTGCGCCGGAAGACCGGCATAAGCTCGCGCAGGCTTACGCTTTTGCCGAGCAGGCGCACAGCGGCCAGCAGCGTCTGTCCGGCGAGCCGTACATGGTGCATCCCTCCGGTGTGGCTTTAATTCTGGCCGGACTCAAACAGGACGCGGACACGCTCTGCGCCGCGCTGCTCCATGATGTGGTGGAAGATACGCCGGTTTCTGAAGAGGAGATCAAAAAAACTTTCGGCCCGCAGATACTCTTTTTGGTCAAAGGTGTGACGAAGCTGACCGAGCTGAAAATTTCCCGTTCGCGCGAAGAAATGCACGCGGAGAACACGCGCAAAATGCTGCTGGCCATGGCCAAGGATATCCGCATTGTTTTTATCAAGCTGGCCGACCGCCTGCACAATATGCGCACGCTGGAATATCTCACCCGGCCCAAACAGATCGAGAATGCGCAGGAGACCATGGATATTTTCGCGCCGCTGGCGCACCGTCTGGGGCTGGGCCTGATCAAATGGGAGCTGGAAGACCTTTCTTTCCGTTATCTGGATCCGGAGAATTTTCAGATGGTCCGCAAAAAAGTGGCGGAGAAAAGACGCGAGCGGGAAAGTTATATTCAGGAGTTTAGCGAACAGGTTAAAAACATTTTGCGCGACCATAAGATCCACGGCGAAGTGTCCGGCCGGGCCAAGCATTTTTATTCTATTTTCCGCAAGATGCAGACCCAGCATCTGGAGTTTGAGCAGATCTATGATCTATCCGCGGTCAGGGTTTTGGTCGATACGCAGCATGACTGTTACGGACTGCTGGGTTTGATCCACGCGCGCTGGCGGCCGCTGCCCGGCAAGATCAAAGACTACATCGCGATGCCCAAAGAAAATATGTATCAATCCCTGCACACGACGGTGATCGGCCCGGAAGGCAAGCAGGTGGAGATCCAGATCCGCACTTTTGAGATGCATCAGCAGGCGGAGTACGGCGTGGCCTCGCACTGGCTCTATAAGCAGGCGGATAAGACCAGAACCGGCCGGCAGCGTTTGAAACAAAAAGATCTGGATTATATCGACAAAATGACCTGGCTGCGCCGGCTGGCGGAAGAAAAAACAGACAGTTCGGAATTTATGGACACGCTGAAAACCGACATTATTTTTGATGAGGTTTATGTGGCGACGCCTAAAGGCGATATCTATTCGCTCTGTCACGGCGCCACGCCGGTGGATTTTGCCTATCAGGTGCACACCGAAGTCGGCAACCGCTGCATCGGCGCGAAGGTCAATAACAAAATTGTGCCGCTGGACTCCGAGCTGCACAACGGCGATGTGGTGGAAATCCTGACCAGCAAGACCGCGCGTCCCAACAGCGACTGGCTGTCTTTTGTGCAGAGTCCGCGGACCAAGACCAAAATTAAGAGCTGGGTAGCCAAACAGAACAAACAGCAGCATCTGGATGTTGGCCGGGAAATGCTGGCCACGGCCTTGAAAGAGCTTTTGCTGGATCCGGCGCTGGCCTCCAGCGCCAAATATCTGCCGCCGATTTTGAAGCGTTATGCTTTGCACAGTCTGGAAGATTTGTATGTGGCGATCGGCCACGGCGATGTCGCTTCCCGTGCGGTGGCCAGAACTTTTCTGGAAAATTATAAGGAAAAAAATAAACCGGTCGAGGAAGCCAGACCGATTTTTGAGAAACCGCGCAAAGCCAACAGCGCCGGCGTGGCCGTGGACGGCGTGGATACGGTGATGATCCGGCTGGCCAATTGCTGCCATCCGCTGCCCGGCGACGCGATCACCGGTTTTGTGACTATGGGCTACGGGATTACTGTGCACCGCGCTTCCTGTAAAAATGTCAGCAAGCTCAAAGAAAGAAAAATTGCCGTCTTCTGGAACAACACGCCGCAGCACACCTATGCGGCAGCTCTGGAAGTGGCTGGTTTTGACCGGGTCGGGATTTTCAAGGATATTCTGAACGTGGTCGCGGACACCGGTATCAATGTGCAGGAAGCGACGGCGCGCAAGACCGGCCACGGGGAATTTCGCTCGCATTTGGTCGTGGACGTGCGGGATCTGGATCAGCTGCTCAATCTGCTGGGCGCTTTGAAAAAAATCAAAGATGTTTATGATGTCTGCCGCCTGCTGTCTTGATATACTATAAAAGTATGCGGGATTTTGTCACGGTGAATTTCAAGCACAAGCTGGTGGACGCCGCGGTTAATCTGCTGGCTTTTGACCTGGCAGCCTGGCTCTTTGGCCGGCTGGCGGTATTTACGCCGGGTCTACTGCTCTGGCTGCCGTTGTTTACGATCGCCGCGGTTTTGTTTTTTGGCAGCTGGCACCCGCTGTACAGTTCGCACCGGATTATTTCCATTCGGCAGGAAATCCGCGAGATCAGCGGTATTTTTTACCGGGCCTATTTGACGGTGTTTTTCATTTTGTGTTTTTTCTCGCCTGAATATTTTTTATTATTTTATTTGCTCAAATATTTTTTGCTGGTTTATCTGGTTTTGTCCCTGTCCGGCGTGTGCGCGGCGCGCTATCTCATCAGGCTCTGGCTCCGCTGGCGCCGACGGCGCGGGCAGAATATCCGCCGGACGCTGATCATCGGCACGGGACGGGAAGCCGCGGCGGTGACCAGAGAGATCAAGACCAATAATAAAGAATGGGGCGCGGCGATCGCCGGGTATGTCGCGCTCAATGCCCGCTCCCGCAGTTCGGCGGCGGTGCCCAAAACCAAAATTTTGGGCCGGATCGAAATTATCGGCGACCTGCTGCGCAGTCAGGTGATCGATGACGTGCTGATTGCCATTAATCCGGCCGATCATCTGCTGGTGCAGGAAGCCATACTTACCTGCGAAGCGATGGGTATCAATATCAAAGTTAAAGAACTGATGACTTTTTTACAGCGGCCGCGGACCAGAGCGCTGCTGGATTATATCGGTAATATGCAGTGCATCTCTTTTGTGACTTATCCGGCCGGCTCCTGCGGCCTGCTGCTGAAACGCCTGTTTGATATTGCCGCTGCCGGGCTGGGGCTGCTGTTCCTGCTGCCGCTGGTGTTTTTGCCGGTGGCTGTGCTGATCAAACTGACCTCGCGCGGGCCGGTGTTTTTCCGGCAGGAGAGGGTCGGCGCGCGCAACCGGTTGTTTAAGATTTACAAGTTCCGCACCATGGTCCTTGACGCCGAAGCACAAAAAGCCGGACTGCTGCGCAAAAATGAAAATAAGAACGGTATTACTTTTAAGATCAAAAATGACCCGCGCCTTACCGGCCCCGGCCGTTTTCTGCGCCGCACCAGCATCGATGAATTGCCGCAGTTATTTAATGTATTTCTGGGGCAGATGAGTCTGGTCGGGCCGCGCCCCGCGCTGCCGGAAGAGGTGAAAAAATACACGGACGATTACCGTAAGCGCATCGCTGTGCGTCCGGGTATCACGGGCTTGTGGCAGATCTCCGGCCGCAGCGACAATGCCGATTTTGACCGCTGGGTCGCGCTGGATGCGCAGTATATTGACACCTGGTCTTTCTGGCAGGATCTGGTCATTTTATTTAAAACTATTCCGGTGGTGCTCAAGGGCTCCGGCGCGTATTAGCGAGCAAGTTTTTCTTTGATAACAGCCAGCAGCTGCTCTTTGTGGATAGGTTTGCGGATATAGGCTTCCGCGCCGTCATTGAGCGCGTCCACGGCGTTTTGTACGGCCGGGTCGCCGGTCACCATTATTTTTACCATATCCGGCTGGATTTTTTTCAGCTCTTTTAATAATCTGGTGCCGAGCATATCCGGCAGCTGAATATCCAGCAGCGCCGCGGCGTATTTGGTCCGGGCGGCTTTGGCCAGACTTTCCGCGCCGTTTTCCGCGGTATCGACAAGGTAACCGTCCGCTTCCAGTAGCTTCTGAAAAGTCTTGCGGATATTTTTTTCATCATCGACCACGAGAATTTTTTTCATGCCGGATATATTTTACAGCCTGTGACGGATGAGCGCAAAGGCTATATAATAACGGACAGGGAGTGCCTTATGCTCAAAATTATCGTCAACGGCGCCAAAGGTAAAATGGGACAGACCAGCGTTGCCGCGGTGCAGGCTGACGCGGAACTGGAGCTGGCGGGGCAGACTGATGCCGGCGACGACCTCGGCGCGCTGCTCAAAAAGACCGGAGCGGACGTGGTTATTGACTTCACACATCCCGAGGCGCGCATGGCCAGCGTGCGGACGATTATCAATAACGGCGCGCAGGCCGTAGTCGGCACGACCGGTTTTACGGACGAGGATTTGCAGGCTATTGATGCGGAAAGCAAAAAATTAAAACGCGGTGTGCTCATTGCGCCCAATTTCGGCATCGGCGCGGTGCTGCTGATGCAGTTTGCGGCGCAGGCGGCCAGATATATGTCCAGCGTGGAGATCGTCGAATATCATCACGAGCACAAAGCCGACGCGCCGTCCGGCACGGCCATTAAGACCGCACAGTTAATTAACGAAGCTGTCGGTCAGACCAGACCGCCGGCGGTGGAAAGCAGGGAGTTTTTAGCGGAGCGTTCGCAGGGCGCGCGGGTCGGCAATGTGCGCATCCACGCGGTGCGGCTGCCCGGGTTTGTCGCCACGCAGGAAGTGATCCTGGGTGCGCCGGGCCAGCGGCTCGTTTTGCGCCATGAGACGATAGACCGGGAGTCTTTTATGCCCGGCGTCCTGCTGGCCTGTAAAAAAATTATTGCTAAACAGGGCCTGATTTACGGTCTGGAGAAACTGCTGTGAATGCCGTGCTCCGACTGACCTGCCCGGACAAAAAAGGACTGGTCGCCGCCGTTACCAATTTTATTGCGAAAAACGGCGGGAATATTATCAACCTTGACCAGTACACCGACCCGGCCCGGAAAAGGTTCTTTATGCGGCTGGAGTGGGATTTGACCGGCTTCAAACTGCCCGCCGCAGAGATCGCCAGCGCTCTGCAAAAATTTGGCCGGATCTCCCTGACTTTTTCTGATCAGAAAAAGCGCGCGGCGGTATTTGTTTCTAAATATGACCATTGTCTGTATGATTTGCTTTTGCGCCAGCGCAGCGGCGAGCTGAATTGCGAGTTCGGGGCGGTGATCAGCAATCACGAGGATTTGCGTTATATCGCCGCCGCTTTTGGGAAAGAATTTTACTGTCTGCCGGGCAATGAAAAAAAGCAGCTAGCGCTGCTCAAAGAGCAGAAAATTGAGCTGATTATTCTGGCCAGATATATGCAGATCCTCAGCCCGGCATTTATCCGCGCCTATCCGCAGAAGATTATCAATGTGCATCATTCTTTTCTGCCGGCTTTTAAGGGCGCGAAACCCTATCATCAGGCCTATCAGCGCGGCGTGAAGATTATCGGCGCGACGGCGCATTTTGCCACGGCGGATCTGGATCAGGGGCCGATCATTCAGCAGAATGTCGCCGAGATCTCGCACCGCGACACGGTGGCTGACCTCATCACCAAAGGCCGCGATCTGGAGCGGCAGGTGCTGGCGGCGGCCGTGCGTTATTTTCTCCATGACCGCTTGTTCGTCTGCGGGAACAGGACGATAATTCTGTAGGCGCGCGCCGCGGCTTCTTACAAATTTATGCTATAATTCCTGCCTATGGCGGATAGTTCTTTTGATGTAGTTTCTGAGCCGGACATGCAGCTCATCAATAATGCGCTGAACACGACGCGTAAGGAGATCGGCACGCGTTATGATTTTCGCGGGAGCGCGGCCGCGGTCGAGCTGAACGATCTGGAGCTGCTTTTCAAAGCGGAGGACGATTACAAAGTCGGCGCGATGCTGGATATGTTCAAACTAAAGGCTATCAAACAGGGCGTCGATCCGGCTTTTTTTGATTTTGGACAGAAGACCGAGGATGCACTGGGCGGCACGGTCAAGCAGCAGGTCAAAATAAAAAAAGGCATTGACCGTGAAAAAGCCAGAGAAATAAATCAATACATCAAGGATTTGAAACTGAAAGTTAATTCCCAGATACAGGGCGAAGCCATACGGGTTTCCGGCAAAAGCAAGGACGACCTGCAGAAAGTTATGCAGGCTCTGCGCGGCGCCGGTTTGGGTATTGCACTGACATTTACGAATTATCGATAAGAGGCGGGCAAAAGTAATGCTGAAAGACCCGGAACAGACCATCGGCAAGCTGATCGATAAACAAAGCACGGCCTTTATCGGCTCAATAGATGCGAACGGTTTCCCCAATGTCAAAGCTATGCTCCCGCCGCGCCAGCGCGAGGGCTGGCAGGCCTTTTATTTCACGACCAATACTTCGTCTCTGCGGGTTAAGCAGTACCGTAAAAATCCGCAAGCCTGTATTTACTTTTGTGACGCGAGATTTTTCCGCGGCGTGCTGCTGACCGGCAAAATGCAGGTGCTGACCGACGCCGCCAGCAAAAAAATGATTTGGCGGGACGGCGACACTATGTATTACTCTAAAGGCGTCACCGCCCCGGATTATTGCGTGCTGAAATTTACGGCAAATTCAGGCCGATATTATGCAAACTTCCAATCAGAAGATTTTGGGATACCGCTGAAATACTGAGAAGTTTCTGTTAAACTATTTGAGATGAGCAAGCAGACAGACAATCCGCATATGGACAGCGCCAGTCAGCTGGTTGTTTTTAGGGACAAGAAAATCCGCCGTATCCTGCACAATGCTGAATGGTGGTTTTGTATAGTGGATGTTGTCGCGGCCTTGACAGATTCTTTACAGCCGGCTGGATATTTGAAAGATATGCGGCGGCGTGATCCTGAGCTGGCCAAAGGGTGGGGGCAAATTGCCACCCCCCTTTTATTGGATACTGCCGGAGGAGCGCAAAAACTAAATTGTGCTAATACCGAGGGTGTTTTTCGTATTATTCAATCTATTCCCAGTTCTAAGGCCGAGCCGTTTAAGCGCTGGCTGGCCAGAGTAGGCTACGAGCGTACGAAAGAAATAGAAGAAGTACCTAAGAAGTTTTATATTGCCTATAAATTGAGTCAAAATTTTGTATGTGTGGAAATAAAGAAAAATAAATTAATAATGTATTTAAAAGTTAAGCCCGGAGTTGATGGGCCAATTCCGCATAATGGTCGTGATGTGTCTAATATCGGTCATTATGGAACTGGTGATTTTGAGCTGGAGATTACTAATGCGGAAGAAGCAGAGGCGTCTAAAGAGTACATAAGAATCGCTTTTGCAAACATAGGCGGCTAAATGCCTTCCATCTTCCCCATTAGTCTGGGCTGTCCCAAAAACCTCACCGACACCGAGGAGATGCTCGGTATTTTGCAGGCCAGCGGGTACCGGGTGGTGACCGGTGAGCCGCCGGCGGATATCGCCCTGCTCAACACCTGCGCTTTTATCGGCCCGGCTGTCAAAGAGGCGCAGGCGGAAATAAAAAAGCTGATCGCGCTGAAAAAACAGGGTTATTTTGGCCGCATAATTGTGGCGGGCTGTCTGGTGCAGCGGGAAAGGGAGAAATTATTAAAAAAATTCCCCGAAATCGACGCGCTGGTCGGCGTGGGTGATGCCAGAGGTATTATCAAGGCGGTCGAGGGCGCGCCTCGACTCCGCTCGGCGCTCAATTTATCTATTCCCCGTATTTTGACCCGTCAGGAATACCGTTTTCCGGCGACCCTGCCGCACAGCGCCTATCTCAAGATCGCCGACGGCTGCGACAATTCCTGCACTTTTTGCACTATACCGCGTTTGCGCGGGGGCTACCGCTCCAAGCCGATAGATGATATAATTTTGGAAGCCGAAAGTATGGCTTCCAGAGGTGTCCGGGAGGTATCTCTGGTGGCACAGGATACTACCTCTTACGGTATTGATCTTTACAGCGCGTATCGGCTGGCGGATTTGCTCAAAAGCCTGACGAAAGTCGAGGGGCTGGTGTGGATACGGCTGATGTATGCCTATCCAGAGCGGATCACGCCGGAGATACTGGAGGTAATGGCCGGGGAAGCGAAAATTTGCCATTATCTGGATATGCCGCTTCAGCACGTCTCGAATAATGTTCTGCAAAGCATGGGCCGGTCTGATACGGAAGCGCTTATTAGAGCCAAAATTAAGCTGATCCGGGAATTGATCCCCGATCTGGCGCTCCGGACGAATTTTATTGTCGGGTATCCGGGGGAGACCGAAGCGGATTTTAAGCGGCTGAAAGATTTTGTGGAGGAGTACGAGTTTAGTAAAGTAGGTGTTTTCGCCTACTGCCGGGAAAAGGGCACTAAAGCGGCAGCGTTGACAGGACAGCTGCCCCGGGCGGTAAAAGACCGCCGTAGTGCGGAATTGACAGCAGCGCAAAGCAGAGTAATTGATAGGAAGAATAAAAAAATGATAGGCCTGCATGTAAAAGTTTTAATGGATATGCCTCAATTTGGCCGCAGCCAGTATGAGGCGCCGGATATCGACGGCGGCGTGACAATTACGCCCCGCCTGTCTCCGGGCTCTTTCGCCGGGGTTAAAATTACCGGCGCGCAGGGTTATATCCTGAAAGCAGAAGCCCTGCCTTGAATTACGCGCTGGCGTTGACTCTGCTGCGCGTCCTGTTCATTCCTGTCGTTATATTGCTGATGTATGTGAACGACCTGTGGTCGGCGCTGGTCTTTGCGCTGGCGGCGTTGACCGACTGGCTGGACGGTTTTGTTGCCAGAAAATTTGCGCAGGCCACGGAGCTGGGTAAATTTCTGGACCCGCTGGCGGATAAGCTTTTGGTGCTGACGGTTCTGATCTTGCTGGCGGTGCAGCTGCGGGTCGAGGTTTTTTCCGTGCTCGCTCTGGTCGGCCGGGAATTTGCGGTAATGGGTCTGCGGCTGGCGGTACGGGAAAAGGGCGGCGCAATGCTGGCGGCCAGTCCGCTGGCCAAATGGAAAACCGCCGCGCAAATGCTGGCCTTGTTTTTGCTTTTGGCCTCCTGGCCGCTGGGCAAAGAAGTATATTACGGGTCTGTGGTGCTGGCGCTCGCTTCGGGAGTGGAATACTTCTGGGTGAACCGGGGTTATTTGAGATAGTATGGCTGAACAGACGGAGCAGTTTCAGTTTTTTATGGATCGCGCCAATCTGGAGTTTGACGCCAGTCTGGAACAGCGGATTTATAACACGCTGAGAGAAAAAAAAAGCTCTCTGGCGGTGGCCGAATCGCTCACCGGCGGCCTGCTCAGCAGAATGTTGACCTCTCAGCCGGGCAGTTCGGAATATTTTGTCGGCGGCGCGGTTTGTTATACGCCGCAGGCCAAGATTATTCAGACCGGCATAGCGCCGAAAACCATTGCCGAACACGGTCTGGTGTCGGAGCAGGCGGCGCTGGGTCTGGCGCGGGGGATCAGCCGGCGTTTGTATACGCAGATCGGGCTGGGGGTCACGGGGGTGGCCGGACCGGAAGCCCACGGCGGCCGTCCGGTCGGCACGGTTTTTGTGGCCGTGGTGGATAAGGAACGGGACATAGTTAAAGAGTTTGCGCTGGAGGGCAGCCGCGAGGAGATCCAGAAAAAAGCGGCGCAGGCGGCTTTAAGCGTCCTCTGGCTGTATTTGAAAGATGTGGAGTAGCGGGTAAATTGGCCTTTGCCCGGATAATTGTCCTGCAAGACAATATTATTTTTAGGAGGAATTATGAGTGTAAAAGAAAATTTAAAAGAAGAAAAAGGTGAAATGAGCGGCGATAAGCTGAAGGCTCTGAAGATCGCGCTGGGACAGATCGAAAAAAATCACGGCAAAGGCGCGATTATGAAAATGGGTGAGGCGACCAAAATGGTGGTTGACGCGATCCCGACCGGGTCTATCTCGCTGGATTATGCGCTGGGTATCGGCGGCATACCCAAAGGCCGTATTGTGGAGATTTACGGGCCGGAGTCTTCCGGCAAAACGACAGTCTGTCTGCATGTCGTGGCCGAGGCGCAGAAAAGAGGCGGCACGGCGGCGTATATCGACGCGGAAAACTCCATGGATCCGGCTTACGCCAAAAATCTGGGCGTGGATGTGGATAATCTTTTGATCTCCCAGCCGGATTACGGCGAGCAGGCGCTGGATATCTGCGAGACGCTGGTGCGCAGCGGCGCGGTGGATATTATCGTGATAGATTCGGTCGCCGCGCTGGTGCCCAAGAGCGAGATCGAGGGCGAAATGGGCGATCAGTTTATGGGCCTGCAGGCCAGATTGATGTCGCAGGCTTTGCGCAAGCTGACGGCCATAGTGAATAAATCCAGCTGTGTGGTGGTTTTTGTCAATCAGCTGCGGGAAAAAATCGGTGTGATGTTCGGCAATCCTGAGACGACGCCGGGCGGACGGGCGCTGAAATTTTATTCTTCGGTGCGGCTGGATGTGCGCCGTATAGAGATACTGAAGGACGGCGAGGAATTTCTGGGTAATCGCGTAAAAGTAAAGGTCGCCAAGAATAAAGTCGCGCCGCCGTTTAAAACCGCCGAGTTTGATATTATGTTCGGCACAGGTATTTCAAGGGAAGGCGATTTGCTGGATCTGGCGGTCAAACTCAATATTATAGATAAGTCCGGCGCCTGGTTCATTTACGGTGAAACCAGACTGCAGGGCAAAGAGAATGCCCGGAAATATCTCAAAGACAATCCGGCGCTGTTCAAGGAGCTCGATAAAAAAGTCCGGGAAGTAATTAAGCCGGAATTGTTTGACGATGAGCCGGACATCCAGAGTATTTCGCCGGTGCAGCTGGCGGAAAAAACGGAGCAGGTAGCAAAAGTAAAAGCCTAAAGGCTTTGCCGGGGCGCGGCCCTCGAACCGGGATCGCGCCCTAAAACAGGAGGTAGGAAATGTTAGAGTTTATTTTAGTAGTGGTCGGATTGGTGGTCGGCGGCGTGGTGGTGCTGCTTTATTCCAAATATCTTTCGGATTCGGAGCTGAAAAACGCCGATCTGCAGGTCAAGAAAATGCTCGCCGAAGCGGAGCTCAAAGCGGAAAATATTACCAAAAGCGCCGAGATCAAAAACAAGGACGAGCTGCTCAAACTGCGCAATGAGTTTGAAAAAGAAGTCCGCGACCGCCGTTCGGAGCTCAATCAGATCGAGCAGCGGCTGACGCAGAAAGAAATCCGCATCGATGAAAAAGAAGTTAATCTGCTGAATAAAGATAAAACCGTGACCGAGCTCAAAGTTAATCTGGAAACCCAGCGCAGTAAGCTGGACGTTCTGTATAAAGAACAGGTGGATAAACTGGAAAATATCGCTGCGTTGTCCAGAGACGAAGCCAAGCGCCAGCTGATGGACAATCTGGAACAGGAATTAAAAAGCAAAGCCGCCAAAATGATCAGCGATTATGAAGAAGAGACCAGACGCAACAGCGAGCGCAAGGCCCGGGATATCGTGGCTCTGGCCATTAAGCGCTGCGCCATAGATAATATTGTGGAAAACACGACTTCTGTGGTCGAACTGCCCAATGATGATATGAAAGGCCGGATCATCGGCCGCGAGGGGCGCAATATCCGCACTTTTGAGCAGCTGACCGGCATTGATGTGGTGGTCGATGATACGCCGGAAGCCGTGGTGCTTTCCGGTTTTGACCCGATCCGCCGGGAGATCGCCAGATTGACTTTGAAACAGCTGGTGACGGACGGGCGTATTCACCCGGCGCGCATTGAGGAAACTGTCGAAAAGATGCGCAAAGAACTGAGCAAAAGAGTTCAGGAGATCGGCGAGAAAACAGCGCTGGATCTGGATGTGCAGAATCTTTCGCCCAAAGCCTATGATTTGATCGGACGGTTGGCCTATCGCACCAGTTACGGCCAGAACTGTCTGCAGCACTCGATCGAGGTGGCGCATATCGCCGATCTGATCGCTCAGGAGCTGGGCGTCAATCACCGGCTGGCCAAACGCGCCGGACTGCTGCACGATATTGGCAAAGGCATTGATTTTGAGAACGAAGGCACGCACGCGCAGCTGGGCGGCGTGGTGCTCAAAAAACTCGGCGAGTCCGAGGAGGTCATTCACGCGGTGGTGGCGCATCACGAGGAAGTGCCGCCGCAGACGATCGAAGCGGTTATTGTCATGGTGGCTGACGCGATCTCGGCGGCGCGTCCGGGCGCGCGGCGCGAGGCTATCGAGTCGTACATCAAGCGCATGGAAAAACTGGAGCAGATCGCCAATAGCTTCAACGGCGTAGAGAAAAGTTTTGCGATACAGGCCGGCCGCGAGATCCGCGTGATGGTCAAGCCGGATGTGGTCGATGACGGCGCCGCCCTGAAAACCGCCCGCGACATCGCGCGCAAGATCGAGGCCGAGCTGGAGTACCCCGGCCAGATCAAAGTGTCGGTCATCCGCGAGACCCGCGTGCAGGATTTTGCAAAGTAAATAAAGGAGATGTATGGTAGAAATAAATGCTATATTAAATAGACTTAATAGTGCGGATATTTATCGTGCAAATGGTGTTAAAGAAAAAGATGGTAGGATATCTATAAAAAGAGATTTTTTAACTACCAATGCGGAACTTAATCAAGCAGTGAAAATTATTTCCATAGGGTTTGGTTTTGCTTCTGTTATGAGAAATGGTGATGAAGAAGTTGTTGGAACAATTTTGGATTATGTTGATACTTTAGATGGAGAGGAAGATGGGTTTGTGGAGTTGTCAACGGTAAGGGGATTTGTTAATACTATTCAAAATAAAGGAGCTGCCAAAGATAATTTTCTTAGATTTCTTGCCGAAAAGAGAGATGGTGTTTTGCAAAATATGGAACGGTATCAATTGCGTGATACGGAAAATCCTCAACCAAGTATTTTTTTACAAATGCTCTATAATTATGATGTGGTAATAGGTTTGCTTGGCGGTTCAGCCCTATTAAATCCAGCGGAAGTAGAGCTTATGAAGACTTTTCCTGTGTCTCAAAATGTAGATGCGTTTCATTAATTAAATGAATAGATATTTTTTATGCTAAAAGTCCTCTTCATCGGCGATATTGTCGGCGGGGCGGGGCGCAAAGCCGCGGCCAGAGTCCTGCCGGAGCTGCGGGAACAGTACGCGCCCAATCTGGTCATTGCCAATGCCGAGAACGCGGCGGGCGGGTTTGGCCTGACTTTGCCGGTGTATCAGGAGTTGATGGATAAGCCGGGCATTCAAGTCCTGACCGGCGGCAATCATATCTGGGACAAAAAAGAGATTTTCAAGGATATAGTCAATATGCCTTTGCTGGCGCGGCCGCTGAATTATCCCAAATGTACATACGGAGCGGGATTTGTGCTGCTGGACATCGAGGGTATGCGGGTGGCGGTGGTTAATGTGCTGGGCCGGACTTTTATCGAGACGCCGCTGGATTGTCCCTTCCAGACTATGGATAATTTTTTACGCAAGACGCCGGCGGACGCGACGCTGGTGGATTTTCACGCCGAAGCTACTTCGGAGAAAAAGGCTCTCGGTTTTTATCTGGACGGCCGGGTGTCCGCTGTGCTGGGCACGCACACGCATGTGCAGACCGCGGACGAGCAGATCCTGCCCGGCGGCACCGGTTACCTTACGGATGCCGGCATGGCCGGTGCGCGGGATTCCAATCTCGGCATGAGCGCTGAGGCCGCGCAAAAAAGATTCTTGACCGGCCTCAAAGCTAAGTTTGACGTTGTCGAAAACGGCGTGCTGGTTTTCAACGCCGTGTATCTGGAAATCGATGTGCAGGGCAAATGCACGAAAATAACCAGAATTAATTTAGCAGAGGTCTGAGCTGCGCGGCCCAAGATTGACGCGCTGGCCGGCAAAACCGGCGAAAGCCGCTCGGGATTTTTGACCACGGCGGCCCTGAAATATATCGCGCGGCCAATCTGACTTTTGCCGGGGTTTTGCGTTATAATTCCCGCAAGGAGTATTTATGCCTAAACCCATGCTCAAAGAACTGAAGCTAAACGAACCAGCGGAAACTTTTTTGCTCGTCGTGCAAAAACAGGAGCGCGTGACCAAGACCGGTGATCCCTATCTGGTCCTGCGGCTGGCCGACGCCAGCGGCGAGATCGATGCCAATCTCTGGAAAGAATACGCCGAATTGTTCCCGCAGCTCAAAGAAAATATTTTTGTAAAAGTCCGCGGCGCGCTGGGCGAGTACAAGGGCAAAAAACAGTTCAATGTGGAAAAGCTCCGGCTGGCCGCGGAGGGCGAGGTTGAACTGGCGGATTTTATCCGGCAGACCAAAAAAGACATTCCGCAGACCCTGCAAAAAGTAAAAGATATTCTGGGCTCTATCACCGATCCGGATCTCAAGAAATTAACGGCTTTGTTTTTGAGCGACAGGGAGCTGCTGGCGGACTTTGCCAGAGCGCCGGCGGCGAAGGATCTGCACTCCGCCTGTCTCGGCGGCCTGCTGGAGCATACCGCCGCGCTGCTGGAGCTGGCGGTGTTTTTGGCCGGACAGTACCCGCTGGACCGGGACTTATTGCTGCTCGGTGTTTTTCTGCATGACATCGGCAAGACGCGCGAGTTGAGTTATCCGCGGGCCGGGGAATCCCGGCTGAGCTTTGATTATACAGATGCCGGCGGTCTGGTCGGGCATATCGTGATTGGCGTGCAGATCCTGCAGGAAAAGCTGGCCGCGCTGCCGGATTTTCCCGCGCAGAAAAAATTGCTGCTGGAGCACATGATCCTTGCGCATCACGGTCTGCCGGAATTTGGCTCGCCCAAAACCCCGCTGACCAAAGAAGCCATTGCTCTGCATCATATAGACAATATCGACGCCAAGCTGGTCGGTTTTGACGAGTTTATCGAGAAAAACCCGACGGACACCAGCTGGACGGTCAGAGCTTTCATGTTTGAGAATAACAAACTTTATATCGGCGGTAGAAATGCTCCGGCGGCGGCCGGCGCCCCGAAGTCTGAGGGCTGAGGGGAATCCCCGCCGCTGCCGGAAGCGGTTGGGCGGGAATTCGGGGGCTCTTTCCCTCTTGGGTAACGCAACCGGGAATAAGCTAAAATTTGTCAAAATAAAATTATCTGTTAAAATTAGTAGTTTTACTAAGGAGGCGGACATGGTAAAAAAATCAGGGCAAGAAGCTGCGGTGCAAACCAGCGGCGGCTGGAAGTTTTCGATCGCGGATTCGTTTAGTTACGGGATGAAGAAAACCGGGGAATTTTTCTGGCCCACTATCGGCCTTGCGGTGCTTTGCGAGGCGGTGGTCTGGTTGCTTTGTGTGCTGCAGGTGTTGACCGGTATTTTTGGCCTGATTATCTGCCTGTTCAGCATTGTGGTGAACGTTTTGATCAGCATTGGCTGGATCAAAATCCTGCTGGCTGTGCTGAACGGACAGAAGCCGGCGCTGAAATATTTTTCCTGGGCTGATTTAAAATATTTCTGGACTATGCTGGGCACGAATATCTTATACTCCTTGATCATACTGGGCGGCTATATACTGCTGGTCATCCCCGGTCTGGTCTGGACTATCACGTATGCTTTCGCTCCGCTGCTGGTTATCGACAAAAAACTTTCTGTAACCCAGGCGCTGGCGGCCAGCCGTAAACTGGTATCCGGTCAGCGCTGGCCTGTTTTCCTCTGGAGTCTGGCGATCGGTATTTTTAATTTAGCCGGCCTGTTGTGTCTGGGCCTTGGTTTGCTCTTCACTCTGCCGGTGTCTTTCTATGCCTCGGCGTATCTGTACGGCAGGCTGGCGGGCAAGACCATTAATTAACGGCCGGAGGATTAAGTTAAAAAAAACCCGGCTAAACCAGCCGGGTTTTTTATTTTATCTCCTTTCCCCCCGAAAAAGAGATAAGCTAATTGTTGCGTTTACTGAGGAGCGCTTCCAGAAGCCGCTTTTCCTCGCTGCTGAGTTTTTGCTCGATGCGGTTCAGCAAAAGCTCTTTTTGTTTTTCCTCGCTCTCCCGCTGTCTGATCCAGCGCGCGATCGCCTCGTCCGTCGCCTCCTGCATCGTAATTCCCAGTTTGGTCGCCAGAAATTTTAATTTCTGATGCAGTTCATCAGATACATACAAAATCTTGCTCATAACCTCTCCTGTCTGCAATGACCGCAGCGCACCGGTCATTAAATAATTAAACAACTTAATTAATTGTTTAATTAATTATAACAGGAAATAATTTTAAATACAATGTAAATATATCTAATAATTATTTCTAATAGATTATATAATAAAACCTGTTTTTGTCAATAGCAATAACCGGGTAAATATAAAAAAAATAGCCATGCAGATAACAGTTAATTTTTACTAAGTTCCTGTTAAATTATACTTTCTTATTGTACGCGTATTATATGGTATGGTATAATAATTTATTCGGGGGGATTATGCGTCCGCTTACTTCTTTACAGCACAAAGTCCAGCCTAATTTGCGCGATTTTATCCTGCTTGGCCTGCTGGCGCTGGCCTATAGCGGGGCGCTTTTTTACAGCGCGGCTTTGCTGCGGCACCGGCTGGAATATTTTGCGCTGGCCGTCGGCCTGACCGCCCTGATCGCAGCGCTGGTCTTGCAGATAATCCGCCTGCTCCAGACCTCCCAAAAACGGGTGGGGGAATTGACCATGCTGCTGGAAGTGTCGCGGCTGGTTAATTCGACGCTGGATATTCAGGAGATATACAGCAGCGTTATTCAGACGGTGCTCCGGGCGGTTAAGGTGGATCGGGGCATCCTTTTTCTCTATGACGAGCAGCGCAAGGAGCTGCGTTCCGCGGCGGGCTATGCGGCCGGCCAGCAGCAGGCTCAGGATTTCAGCGGCATGGTACTGCAGGTTGACAATTCCGTGCTGGGTCGGATCTTCAAAGCGGGCAATCCGGTGCTGGTGCCGCATCCCACCTATAACACCGAGTATGTCAAACGGCTGGGCGCCGACACCTATGTGGCCGTGCCGATGCAGGCGAAAGAAAAAGTCATCGGCCTTTTGACCATAGACAATGTGCTGTCCAAACGGCCGCTGCACAATTTAAATATGGCGCTCTTGATGACGCTGGCCGGACAGCTGGCCGTGGCTATTGAGAATGCCGGGCTGTATGCTGACGCCAGAGAGAAGATCAAGGAATTGACGCGCTTAAACCGCGTGTCCTCGCTGGGCACCATGGTCGCCGGCATAGCGCATGAGATAAAAAATCCCCTGACCGCGCTGAAGATGTTCACCCAGCTGATGGAAGAGCACAAAGGCAGCCGGCAGTTCTGGGACGAATTCGGGCCAATTATCGGCGCGGAGATCGGCCGGCTGGAGACCATAATCGAGGAATTTTTAAGTTTTGCGCGGACGCCGGAGATCAAGATGCAGACGGTTAATTTTACGGACATTGCGGAGAAAATTTTTAAACTGGTGAAAGCTCAGGCGCGCCGGGAAAATGTGGAGATTGCGCTGAACATCGAGGACGGCGTGCGGGTCAGAGCCGACACGCAGAAATTTATGCAGGTCATTCTCAATATGCTGCTCAATGCTATTCAGGCCATGCCGCCGGGCCGGCCGTTCAAGGGCTATGTGGAACTGAGCGCCAGACAGACCGACCGGTCGGTGTACATAATGGTTAAAGACAACGGCGGCGGCATCTCCAGAGAGGATCAGGAAAAATTGTTTCAGCCGTTCTTCACGACTAAACAAAAGGGCACCGGACTTGGCCTGTCCATTGCGCGCAAGATCGTCGAGGAACACGGCGGGGCCATTAAGGTAGAATCCGAAGTGAATTTCGGCACGACCTTCACCATTAAACTACCGGCGGTAAAACAGGCGCAGCCGGCCGCTCCTGCCGCGGCGGTCAGTCCAGCGCGTCAAGCTGTTTGACCCGCCGCTCATGGCGGCCGCCCGCAAACGGCGTGTTCAGCCAGACTTTGACAATTTTTTGGGCCAGCTCCGGTTCGACAGTGCGCCCGCCCAGCGCCAGAATATTGGCGTCATTGTGGCGGCGGGACATCTCCGCCATAAATTCCGTAAGGCAATTGGCCGCGCGTATGCCCTTAACTTTGTTGGCGGCGATAGAGATCCCGATACCGGTGCCGCAGAATATTATCCCGCGCTCGGCCTGTCCGCCGGCCACCGCTTCCGCGGCTTTGCGGCCGTAGGCGGGATAGTCTACGGGATCCGCGGAATTCGTGCCCAGATCGAGGATTTGATAAGCGCCTGCATCCTGCAGGAATTGTTTGATAATTTCTTTTAACTCAAATCCGCCGTGATCGGCGGCCAGCGCGAGGGTTTGCATGTCAGATATTATAGAGGAAATGGCGCGAATTTACAGGCGTTTTAACTTCCCGGAATTATCCCCGAAACAATTTTGTTCCACGGATTTCCGGGCAGTTTTAGTCGCTCTGTATTACCCTTGACGTGAGTGTTTGTGAGCTACTTGTAAATAAAAAGTGAAATTTTTATCTATTTATTTAAATCATATCCTTGTTTGATTAAAGCAAAAACTGTTTCAAGTTCATTTTCTTTTTCAAGAGTTGTTTCATAATCACCATTCCCCCAATGTCCGATATGTTTTGGTTTTGTTAAATCACGCGCCAATCCTTGTGGATCAATAAGTTGTCCGCTTTTGATATTTATAAATATTTTCAATCCGGATCGTTGAATCACAATATCCGTGAAATTTGTTGCTGTTTTATAGGCAATATATTTAGCTTTTGCCTCCTCAACAATGTTTTTATCAAGCGAGATAATTTTTTCACGTAAGTTATAAAATAACTCTTTAGTTTGCTTATTAATCCCAATGAGGTGATCATCAATAGAATAAATCTTTTGTAAATGTTCGGCCTGTTCTTTATATTGTTTAGCTTTTTTTGTTATGCCAGATGTAGAAATTTTTACTTTCTGATGATTTTCTGCCTCAATATATAAGATATTATCCTCATAAAGTTTATAACATAACAATTCAATCTTAATCGGTAAAATATCTGCTGTATCAATATCAAATTTATTATAACTTTCAGCAATACAAATAACTCGCGGTGAATCCCAATCAATATCAGTATTTACTTTATGAGTTTTACATAGTTTTTCGAAATCAGCTTTATGGTCAAGCAACCAGCGCAAGTAAGACAACCCTTGATTAATAACATTATCATCTTTAGTTTTTTTATATTCAATTATACAAGGGGCTCCGTTCTTATCTATGCCAAGAGTATCAATCCTACCGCCAAAACTCGTTGTATATTCGTGCGCTAGAAAAATAATATTTAGGATTTCTTCTAAATTGTTTTCAAAGAGCTTCTGTAAACTACGCTCTAGATCAGGCCGGCTGGCAGATAGTTTCTCGACGCTTAAATTATTTATCTTAAATAATGCCATTATTTATATTTCCTATTTGAAATCTAATCATCAACTTTACCATTTTTGTATATTGTTATTGTTCGTATTTTACCGCTTTTATGATAGGTTTTTGATGTGCCGTGTCTTTTGCCGTTTTTATCAAATAAAAATTTATAATAAACATTTCCATTTTGGTAATAGCCGAGGCTATTACGCTTCTTGTCATTACGCCAATGCTGTATACACGCTATTTTACCAGATTTATAATACTTAATAGACTTACCGTGTCTTTGTCCTTTTTTATAATCCTCTACCCACTTTAATTTACCATTGGGATAATAATCTCTTATTACACCGTCTAATTTTCCGTGCTTGCGAGGCAGTTTACTTTCAATATTTCCATTTATATCGTAGGTGATTACTACGCCTTCGCTTTTATCTCGTGCCCAGGTTGATTCCAGTTTTAATTTCCCATTGTCATAGTATTCGTTTGAAACACATTCCTGTAAATCATCTTTGAAAAAAGAATCCAGTTTTATACGACCATTTGGATGGTACTCTTTAGCGAAACCATCACGATTACCATTTGTATAAAGCATCTCAATTTTGACTTTACCGTTTGAATGATATTCTTTATAGACACCACTCAATAAATCGTCTACATAATAACGCTCTTTCTTAATCTTATTATTCTCATATATAGTACACAAACCATTTTTCTTGCCTTGTACATAATTGGCTTCTAGAAATAAGTTTCCACGAGAATCGAAGAGTTTTCTGATACCATTTTGAGGCGGTTCGTATAATTCTGGAATAACAAATTGACCTTTTTCGTCATAGAGTTTTTTATATCTATAATCTAATGGAAATATATTTTCTGGCCATTCCGGGTAGTAATTATCATAAAGTTTATAATTTATCTTATGTTTATCTGCAAACTCTAAGATATTTTCCAGTGAAGTACTTTTGGCAAACTTTGCTTTGAGCCTTTGTAAAAACTCTTGCGGGTTTTTATTCTTGGTAAACAGGCTTATAAATTTTGTAGCATCTTTATTCTTAAATGTGCAGGAATAATCCATCGTTTTATAATCCTGCTCATCTTCATATTCGAAATACCACGGACTTCTTTTATAAAAACTTATCTTTATTTTTCTTGTGGAAATATACTCGGCTAAAATATATTCTGGTGCATCTTTATATTGCCGATAATATAATAATACTTTGTCCATTGAATTATCCTCTTATAAATTATTGCATCTTTTCTAAAATCTGTCTGATTTGATCCGGCGCCGGAAGTTCTTTGCGTAATTCTTTGGGCAGGGTTGATGTTATTCGATAATTTGCCACGGCAATAGGTTTTCTGCTATTTTTTAGCGCATATTCAACAATAGTGCGATTTTTCTCTTTGCATAAGATTATTCCGATAGACGGATTTTCGGTTTTTTCTTTAATAACATTATCTAATGCCGAGAGATAAAACTGCATCTTCCCGACATATTCCGGTAAAAATTTGCCGATTTTTAATTCTATTGCCACTAAACATTTCAATCGGCGATGATACAATAATAAATCTATAAAATATTCTTCACCGTCTATTTCTAATCGATATTGATTACCCATGAAGGCAAAGGCACCACCCATTTCGATCAGAAATTGATTTACTTTGGCTATCATTGCTCGTTCAAGATCTTTTTCTCTGTGTTCATCTGATAATTCCAGAAAGTCAAAAGTATATTCATCACGGACAGCAAGTTGTGCCTGTCCTTTTATCTTAGCTGGTAAGGTCTTACTAAAATTTGTTTGATTTAACAAAGTTTTCTCATAACTCTGATTCTCAATCTGATGAATAAGTACATTTTTCGTCCAGCCAAACTTCTTTGTCATACGGATATAAAATTCTCTAGCTAGATCGTCTTTGCATTTCTCTAGGATAACAATGTTATGCGCCCAGGCAATTTCTTGCACCAATGGTGCAAGTTTTGGCTTATTTTTATAATTCAGATAGAATTTCCGCATACGCCACAAATTATCTGCTGAAAAACCAGAAATACCAGAAAATTCAGCTTGTAAATCTTTAGCCAAAGATTCCACAATCGATTTTCCCCAGCCGTGTTTTTGCTGACTATCTACAATTTTTTTACCAATGTCCCAGTACAGTCGAATCATCTCTTTATTTACAGATTTTAAGGCTTCATATTGAGCGGATTTAATACGCTGTTTAATGTCTTGGAAGAAGTGAGTGTAGCCAATTATTGGTATTTTCTTAGACATACTAAAATCACTCCTTTTTATCTATTAATTTATATTCTCCGGTTTTTAGATTTCCAATAATAACTTTTTCCAAATCACTTAATGTATTCGATTCTAGTATATAGTATTTATTAGAACATTTAGGACAATAGAGCTCATGATAATTTGTTGATAAATCACATCGACACTTGGTACAAACAGGTCGCAAGTTATTAATCCTCGTTTGACCAAACGCATCCTCAACGTAACTCCATTCAAAAAGCCAGTTTTTATAATACCCAAGAGTATATTTTTCCCATTGTTCTTGAGGCTCTGGGATAATTTTTAGTATTAGTATCAATGTTAAACCCACTATAATTAAAAGCCATACTGGAATGCCAAATGTTAATACACACCAAACAAACTTAATAATCAATGACAAAATACTATATATGCTTTGCAGTATGCTTATTCTTTGTATTACCGAGTTAATTATCAAGATGATAAAAGATACTGTAAGCCCAGTACCAATACCTATTGTCCATTGGTTATTTAAAAATTTCTTAATTTTTCGCATCTTCATTTATTAACAATTTTTATATCATCATCCACTAATCCATATAACTTGAAAACCACCTCATCAATCCTATTCTCCAAAAACTTAATCCTATTTTCTATCTGCTCTTTCTGATTTGCCAGCGAAACACCCTGCAGCTGTTTTTTCAATGCGATAATCTCATCCACGCATTTAATTATGGTGTTTTCTACCTGCTTATCATCAGTTTTTACGATAGGTATTTGTAGCAGAGGCTCTTTGTCGACCTGCAACTGTTCACCCTGTTTTTTGCCTTTGTGATAAAGCCAGAAATTAACCAGCGAGGAGTTAAGCAAGCCTGTTAGATATTTCAAGTTTATATCCTGTGGTTTGATAGAAAAATAGGTTTGCGAAACATAACAGGGAAAATCCGTATAAGTAAAACAAGGTCGGGCAGTCTTACGCAAAGAGATTATTTTTTTACCCTCAAAAAACGCCTGTTCTCTTGCTCTGTGCAAGCCATAAGGCGCAAAATCAGAAGTTATAATCTTTTTATATTTATCAAGATGAGCTTTTATATTAGGATAATCTTTAATATTCTTTCTTACATTCATATCTGAATAAATCACCCACGATATGTTTTTGTCATCACCATAATAGTTGTGTAATTGTTCAGTAGTATAATATGGCTTAATAATTTTTCTTTCTGCGCTTGATAATTTAAGCTTTCGAAGCTCTTCAGAAGATATTATAAAAACACCATCTTTTTCTTTTATGCTTGAATTTTTCAATTCTTCTAAGTGTTTCTTTATAACAAAATCTTGTGGGCAAACAATACCTTGCGCGACATTTTTTTCAGTAAGTAAATAATTACTCGCTTTAATGATTTTCTCTAATATTTCATCAATACTTGCATCAACAAAAGCAATCAGTCTATCTTTCATTATTTCCGGCTGGACTCTTATTTTCACTTGTTCAATAGCCGGATTTTTTTCACTGCCCATAAGCACATTTTTTAACGCAGTCTCATCGATTTTTTTATCTGTAACCTTATTGTATGTAAAAGCATATTGTCTGCGCGGTGTTTTCTTTTGCAAACAGAATATCATTGTCTGAATACCAGCATTTTCAAAGACTTTATAATCATTAAAATCAAAATATCTCTGTATTTCTGTTTCAGTTAGAACTTTATTCCGCAATATCGAAGCTCCGGCATTGGTTATCCAGTTGCTCGGCGCGATAAAACTCAAGAGGCCTTTTTCTTTCAGAATATCCAATCCCCAGCAGACAAAGAAATACCATAAATCCATTTTGCCCTGATAATATCTGGCCAGATGTGAATTTTTCACCGGCTCAAAAGCGGTTCTGGCTGTGTATTCTTTGACATACGGCGGATTGCCGATGACAATATCAAAGCCGCCCTGCCGAGCGGGACATTCTCTGCCCGCGATGGCGTGCCGGCCGCATTGGCGGTCGGCCTGCGCGAAAACTGCCGGAAAATTTATTTTCCAATCGAATGGCTTCACCGAATTATCCACTGTAAAAAGTGTTCCCTCGTTGGAGACCAGCGAATTTCCGCACTTGATGTTATTGTCCAGCGTGGGCAAAACCCGTTCTTTGAGCAAAGATAATTGGGTGTTAATGGATGCCTCTGTCTCGCCGTCCAGAGCCTGCAATAACAAACTCAGTTTGGTTACTTCCACCGCCTGCGCGTCGATGTCCACGCCGTAGAGATTGTTCAGCAAAATCCTTTTCTTTTCCGCTGTGGTCAGTTCTCCGGCCGGGGTCAACGGACTGTTTTTTTTCGGATTGTCCAGATAATATTTTTGGTGATAGTCCAGCAGATATTTATACGCGCCGATCAGAAAAGAGCCGCTGCCGCAGGCCGGGTCAACTATTTTTATCCTGCTTATTTCCGCCGGAGTTTTGCCGCTGATAACAGTGCCAACAGTATTTCTGACAATGTAGTTCACCACATATTGCGGCGTGTAAAAAACACCGCCGGCGACTTTTACTTCCGGCTTATCGTCAATGACCGCCGCAGTCTTGGTTTTGCGGATAACTTTACCCAAAAATTGCTCGTACACACTGCCCAGTATTTCAACAGGTATCCGCGAAAACTGATACGGGCTATTATATAAATCGTCCAGCAGAGTTTTTAATTTTTTATCATCAATAACAATTCTGGCAGAAATAGTGTCTTTGCGGAAATCGAACAGACCGGAATTATATTTTTCGTCTGCCTCGCTAAAAAGCCGGAAAAGATTTTTATAGATATTGGGGGTTTCGGCTAATTCTTTTAACCTATTGGCTGGTTCAATTTTTCTATCTTCGCAGATAATCAAAAAAATTATCCTGTCGATAGTCTGCTGAACAGCATAATTCAGCTCCTCATCGGACAGGTCATTATTAGCGGCGATGTTATTGGCCAAGCTTCTGCGCCATTCCTCAATAAGTTTTAGAAATTCCCTGCCGACAGTTTCTTTGCCGCGATTGCCTTTATCTGCGGCAACATATTTATCAAAACTGCCCTGCAAGACCCGCTCTTTGGAGAAGGTGTCCCAGAGAAAATCGAATTTATCGATATATTCTCTAAAAGTCAGGTATTCAATTCTCGCCGTTTCCACTTTGTCTCTGGCATTGGGTTTTGGCACACAGTCATATACCGCAAATTCCTCAAAATCGGTAACAATAGAGATAGGCAGTCCGGCGCTCCACGCATAACTTCTCACCTGATAGGCTGGAGCGACATCCTGTTTGATATTTACGCTGGGTTTCTTGGCCTCGACAAAAAATTTTTCCTGCCCGTAGATAGTAAAACAATAATCCGGTGACTGGCGAAAATCCTGTTTGACATTATCTATTTTATATTCGTGGATTACTTCTTTGTAGGCTTCCGCCAGGCCCTGTTTATTATCCACATCCCAGCCCAGTGCTTCAAAGAACGGGTCGATAAATTCTCTTCTAGTTTGAGTTTCGTTATACACACCGTTTTTATAGGAAGCTATGTTTTCGCCAAATCTTCTGACCAGTTCGGCTATACTTTGTTTAGCGGCGGCTTTGTCCATATATAAAATAATTTTAGCATTAAATTATCAATGTTGGGAAAACATTTTGCTTATGTTCCATTAAGGCTATGCAAAGTGTTTGTGGCGGCCTAATTGTACAGACTGTTTTTTAAATTATGAACGTTATTTGTGATTTGGAGCGGGCTATCGGGCTCGAACCGACGACCTCGACCTTGGCAAGGTCGCGCTCTACCAACTGAGCTAAGCCCGCAGAAACGAAGCACATATTCTACACAGACTGCCAACTGCCCTGAACTTCACCTCCGTGCGCCTTTGCGCACTAGGACTTCCTCGCCTGATAGGTATACAGGCTCGGTCGCAAGCGACAGTGAAGTGCGTCAAATTTCACAAGCGTAGCGCCGTTAGCTAAGCCCGCAAAAACAGGCAAAAAGTATAGCAACTGCGGCGGTTTCTGACAAGCTGGACGCTGATTAAACCGCTTATTTTACTCTTTCGACGTACTCCTGCGTGCGCGTGTCGATCTTTATTTTGTCGCCGATATTGCAAAAGCTGGGCACGTCTATCTCGTAGCCGGAGTTTTCCAGCTGGGCCTTCTTCATCACTTTGCCGGAGGTGTCGCCGCGCGCCACATTCTCGGTATAGCTGATCTCCATTTCGACAAAAGTCGGGAATACGACAGAGACAGCCCGGCCTTCGTGGAAAAAAATATCCAGCTCCATGTTTTCTCTTAAAAAACCTAAATTATCGCCGATCAAATCTTTATTGATGGAGATCTGGTCAAAGGTTGCCCTGTCCATAAACACGTACATCTCGCCGTCTTGATAGGAATACTGCACCTGTTTGCGTTCCAGCACCACATCGTCAAATTTGTCCTGAGAGCGGGGCTGCACCATGGAAATATTTCCGGTGTCCAGATTTTTGAGCTTCATATCCACCACGATGCCGCCGCGGTCGCCGATTTTGTGCGGGTACCAGCTCATCACGACAAAGAGCTGTCCGTCTTTTTTGATAATCTGCCCGGGTTTGCAGTCGATAGCTTCTTTCATTCTGCGGTCTCCTTTGTAAAACGTTTTTCTAAATGATGATAAAAATTTTCTAAACTTTTGTCGCCGTCATTGTTCGGAAAAAAACAATAAGTCAGGCTGTCTGCGGCTCTGTGTTTGGCAACGCAGGCCGAACATTCGCCGTGATCTGCGCAGTCGGTATTCGGGCAGGCACAATCCAGTGTTTTCATTCTGCCGGAAATTTTCGGCGAAAAACGGCGGATTGTCAATCTGCACCTGCTGAATGAGTTCGCGCAGGGAAATACGCGCTCGGCCACCAGCCCGCGGGCGCGAAGTTAGCGCTGGCTCCGGAAGCGTTCGTTAAAAAATTCTTCGTAGGGCTGGTATTTCCGGGGCGTATAGGTAGTGCTGTTTTCCGCCAGCTCATAACGGTAAACCATTTCTTTAGCGAGATCCGTGCGGGATAACGGGCGCAGGGTCATCGAATAATAATGGCGCGTTTTATCCGGATCGGTTAACTGCACCAGCATATGATTTTTCGGCACCTCGATGACATAGCCCGGCGGCAGGCTGACTTCGTACAGGAGGGTTTTGCGCTGGGACTGCTGCAAACGGAAATCCTGCGCCGTAATTTTAATCCGGCCTTTAATGTATCCCGGATTGCCTACAATAACCACATCATTGTTTTCACAATTTTCAATTATTCTGGCATAGTAAGCGGGCGTAAACAGGTTTTCCCGGCGCTGCTCATTTTCGCTGCTGCGCGGCGCCAAAAATCTTTTTTCCACATAAATGGGCGTGTTTCCGAGCCTGGCGCTGTTGCGTTTGAAAAATTTCACAATATCATAAAAAGGATTATCCAGAGCCGCCCAGTCGCCGTAAAAAACCCGGAGCTTATTCTGCTGATGATCGGACAGATCAATATGATGTTTGACGGCCAGCCTGCGCATCGTCTCATAAATATCCTGCCAGACGGCGGCGCTCAGCAGCCGGGGCTTGAGCATGCTCCATAGGGCCGGATCATATTTCCAGGCGCACAGCAGATTGAACCAGGTAAGCTCGTGTCCGGCATAATCCGGTATTTTAGGCCCGATGCTTTCCCGTAAATCCTGGAGAAAAGACTGTCTGAAAATGAGCGTGTACGGGGCTTTGATGCCTCTTTTTTGATTGGAAGCATACAAAATAAAACGTTTCAGCAGGGCCGCTGTCTGGGTGGCAAAAGGCATACCCCCCCCCCCCCCGTCCTGCCTGGCCTGCTCCGGGGAGCCATAAAAAGCCCGCCAGTTAGTCAGAGCGGCTTTTAAGATGGTCTCGGACAGATTATTTTTACGCCGGGCAAAACCGGCTATAAAAGGAATGCTGTCTATGAAATATCTATAATCCCGCCAAAAAACTTTCGAGGTCTTGAAATAATGCGCCATTGCGCCCAGAGTCTCCGGCATTCTTTCGGCGTGGCTGTAAGCCGGCAGATCATAAAAAAAGGCGCCCGGCGCTTCCGGCAGGGCAAAATACTGATTTATGCGGTCAATATCTTCCTGACGGTAATCCATATAATTATCTATAGAAGCGATAATCAGCAGCGGATCCGCCGTGTCGGGACTGTGCAGCTCTCTGACCAGCGCCGCATTGCTGCCCATGACCCATTTGATCAACGGCCTGCCGTTGAAAGCAATATATTCTTTGCCGCCGGCAGCCAGGCTCAATAAACCTGCCCGAAAGCCCTGGCCGCCCCGCTCCGCGTACAAAACATTTCCTTTAAAGGGTTTTTGCAGAGCCTCATAATCCAGAACCTGCTTCACCTGCGCGTCGCCGGGATTGGAAAGATACGCGATGTCCGCCAGCGGCTGAGCCTTGATCAGGGGCAGATGCTCCCGAAAAGGCGTGTATCTTTTATTCACTCCGGCTCTGGAGAGAAACAGATAATGCTGTTTAATTCCGCGGTAATCCGTAACCGGAGTATATTCCTCCTGAATAATGGCTACATTTTGCAGGTGAAAATCACCCTTATCTGAATTAAAATACTTGCCGCCCTGTTCCAGATCGGCAAGCATATAATCGAACAAGCCGTACATCTGACTGCGGTATTCCCCCAGCATTATTTTGGCCTGCGCAGTCCCGGACAGCAGGCCGCGCAATTCTATGTAGTCTGTGCGGCGGGTAAGATATTCTTTTGAATGTTGCAAAATATCCAGACCCGGATTGTCGATAATCTCCCCGGGATCCAGCAGGTACAGCTTCCCTTTGTAATAGCCCAGATCCGCGATAATATTGGTGTCCATATCGAACAAACCGCGCCTCCACAGCCTGCGCATCAAATCCGTCACATCTTTGAGCAGGGATCGGAAGCCGGGCAGATCGTTCTTAATAATAATCTCGCGCAGTCTGTTCCTCAGCACTTCGGCCTTGGCCATGACCAGAATATTATCTTCCCGGGTAAAGTGATAAGTCCGGCCTCGATAAACGGCCTGAAAAGGTTCTTCCTGCCGGGACATAGGAATGATCAACCCCTGTCCGCGGGCAAAAGCCAGCGGATAGCCGGAAGATTTAAAATCTTTATTTTCCAGCAGAGCAATCAGCCGCAGAATAAAACTATTGGCTTCCGGCCAGGCGCGCAGATGCGGGATCAATCTGTCCAGCGCCGGCTGAGCCGTCAGTTTATCGATCAGCGTATGTTCGACCAAACGCTGAGCGTATTCGTGCCGCTGCATGATTTTTTGGCCGGGCAGGAGCAGATTCTTCAGCACATCATAAAAATCCACATCAAAGTTTTCGTTAGGTATTTTGACCACTTTGTTCCGGTACTCAAACACCATGCCGTCGGCTCCGCCGGCGATAAAGCGCAGTTCATTACTCCGGTCATAGTAGGTATAATCCGCGGTCTGCGCCAGAATTTTGAGCATTTCCTCCAGCACATTCCAGATCACTTGCTCGCTGGAGGTAATATTCAGCTGGCTGGTATTGTCATCAAAAGCCACCGGCATTTCTTTGATGACTTCCGGTAAAGCGCTGTTATTTTTTATTTTGGCGATCAGGTACCAGGTTTCCGCGGCCCAGGAGGTTTCCTGAAACAAATCGTTGAGGGCCGGCCCGTGGACTGCCGGGTCAAGCGCCTCGAGCAGCTCTTGAATAATGCGGTCGTAGTCCTGCGCGGCCGAATACAGCTGGCCCAGCAGCGCATCCACCGCGGGCATATTATTCTGCGTTGTCCAGAAAGTTTCTTTCTGCAAATCCCGGATAATTTTTTTATACCGCGCTACGCTCTGCGCCAGCGCGTCCCGGCCAGCCCTGCCGGGATTTTCCGCTGTCCAGAATGATTCGTTCAGCAGCTTCTTGAGCAACTTTTCATGTTTGGCCGGCAGGGCCGCCAGCCTGTCCACCCGTTCCTTAAATTCTTTATCCCGGTCATAAATGACCGCTATTTTGTTGAGCAGCTCTATTTCCCAGCCGTAGCCGTCAGCCGACCATGGTGTTGCATCCACTCTATGCCAGACATTCCGCCCGACTATTTTCAGGCCGGTCTGGGTGTCCTCCACGCCGTGCAGTTTGGGAAATAAACTTTTGACCAGTATATTCAGGGCCATGCTGCGCAGTTCCAGCGCCTGCGATTTATGCAGAACTTCACTCAAGTCCAGCCGGCGGGAGCCGATGAGCACCGCGTCTTCGGGATTGCGGTAATTTTCCATAACCCAGGCCAGCATGGGCAGCGTTTCCAGAATGCTGATCTTGTAAGAATAATCCATAAAAGCCAGCAGATCCGGAGCATAATACTGTGCGTTACCCCGTTCCGTGGCGGATAGGGTACGCTGGTGGTCCAGCACATTCCAGGTATAACGGATAAATTTGCCTTTTTCAAAATCGTCGCTGACCGGCAGATAAGACACCCGGATCTGCGCTGTGTTCAGGCTTTTTAGATGGCTCTGCTCCTCGGCCGGGGTCAGCCGGTGTTTATCGGCGCCGGCGATGAGCAGCTCAAACTGTAGCTGGGGCAGATCTTGAATGTAACGGCTCAGATCCTGCACCTGCGTGCGCAGGATCTCCAGCGCGGTTTTATCTATTTTACGATTATGCAAAAGCGCCAGCCCGATCTGGAGCGGTCTCTCCCGTCCGGGCAGGGTATTCCGCAGGGAAAGCGCCGCAGCGGCTATGCGCTCTAACTGGCGGGGAGTATATTCCTGCCTGACCAGCGGCGCCGGTTTGAAGCTGCGGACGGCCTGAATATCCGCCGCATAATGAGCCAGCCAGCCGGACAGGGTTTCCTTCCGCTGTAGCGCTGCCGCGCCGTCCACGCCCAGCAAAGCGCTGATAATATTGCGGCCAAAAAACAGGGGAAAAATAATTTTCAGATATTTACGGTCTTTGCGGAGTAATTCCAGCACCGGCCCCAGGTCAGGATAATTACCGGCCAGAAAACCGAACAATTTGCGCCGGCGTAAAATAGCGAAACAGCGGCGTCCCGCGGCCAGCAGCTCTTCCAGACTGGCCTGCGTGATCGCGTCGTGATTGTAGGCCAGCCGCTCAATGAACAGCTGGGCCTGCCGCAGAAAATCCCGGAAGTCTTTCACCTGCACCGCGGAAAATAACCGGAAGCTGTTTCTGGTAAAAGCGGTCAATTCCGGATCTTCCGCCAGCCGGCGCAGGGCCGGATATTCCGGCTCGGCCTGCAGCCGCGCCGGCAAATCAACCGGCAATTCAGCCGTTGTCTCCGGGCGGTAAATTTCTCTATAAACACGCAGCAGGCCTGCGGCCATCGCCTGTGCCTGATCGGACGATTTGGATTCATAGGGGGAGTCCCGCCAGACTGCCGGTATTTCTTCGATCGTCCAGCCGTCTTTTTTCAGCAGCTTCAGTAGCTCTACCTCAAAACTCATGCCCAGCTCCGTTAGCCGGGACTGTACCGTCTCCACAGCCTGCGGGCGCAGCGCCTTTAAACCGGACTGCGTGTCTTTAATACCCAGACCAAATAAAGTTTCCGCCAGCAGGTGATAACCGGCGGAATAAAGCTCGCGTTCTCTGGATTTATTGGCTACCACCGCGCCGGGGACACGCCGGGAAGCGATCACCGCGTCGGCCCGGCCGGAGTACAATTCCTTTAGCAGCAAACCGCTGACCCCCAGATCATGCGAAGTGTCGCTGTCCGTATAAACAACGGCTGCCGGCCGGTAAGTCAGAGCTTTGCGCAAAAGCAAATGGATCATGCCGCCTTTATGACTGGCTTCGGTGAAAAGTCTGGCCCGCTCCCGGGGCTCAGCCGCGTCAAAAATACTCTTAAAAATTCCGGAACGTTTCTGATACTGCTCCAGCTCCGGCAGCAAATCCTCCGGAAAAAATGTCTGCACTTTAGGAGCAAAACGGCTCAAGTGAAAGGGATTGTCCAGCAGGCGGTTGATCGCCTCGACGGTGCTTTTGTCCGGCTCCGCGCAGGCTTCATCCTCCGCGATCAGAAGCCGCCAGTCAAAATAGCGCATGTCATGGAAAAGATAAGCCAGCTGCCGGCACTTCACTTCCAGAAAATTTTCTCCGGTAAAAGTTTCTGTCGGCCTCTTCAGCCGGTTAATATCCCGGTACACGCTAAAGACAAAAACTATAGCCTGCTTCCGGGTTTGTTTTTGATCCAGCGCCGCTATGGCCTGCCGGGATGCTATCAACTGCCGCACCAGCGCCGCGCCGTATTCGTCCAGACCGGAAAAGTCCGCGGCCTGCGCTTTAGCCAGATACTGGAGCGGGTCATGCAGCGGGGCAATTTCCCGCAGCAGCTTCCGGTACCGCGCGGTTTCCGCCGCAGTTTGGCGCTGTTTATTAGCTAAATAATAGGCCTCTTTTTCCTGCTCCGTCAGCCGCGGCGCTAACTGCGTCGGCCCCGCCGTCTGTTTAGGCGTTTCCACATACTGCTTATATTTCAGGCTCAAGCCCAGAATAGCTCTCTTGTCCGCCGCCGGAATATCCAGCCGCAGCAGCCCGGCAAAATTCACCGCCTCCTCAAACGGATTGGCCAGAAAGCGCGCGGCTTTTTGCAGCAAATCTACAATAGCAATCTGTTTCCTCTGCACAAAAACAACCCTCTCGCTTAACCCCGTTCACTTAGTTTATCGAAGATTCCGGACAATCAGCCCATTTTTTTAGGCGGGAACAAGCGGCTTAATTGTCTAACTAACTCATTAAGTTATGATATGTAAATGAAATATTATTACTTCTTGGACGAAAGCGGGGAGCATAGTTTAAGTTTTGTAGATAAGAATTTCCCCCTCAGGTAGCGCGAGCCGGATAATTCTGTTATTCTATTTTTTTCCCAGCGGCATAATACATAAGGGCGTGTCTGTTTTATTTAGTTTCAATCCCTGCCGTATCCCGGCGGCATTGAGCGTCATCAGATAACGGGTCTTGATGCCCAGCGCGTCCGCCGCCAGATACACATTCTGGCTCATCGCCCCGGCCAGAATATTATCCATTTCCGCCCGCTGGTTAGCGGCGGTATCCGCCACGAACACCAGAATAACGGAAGAATTCCGGACAAAATCATCCGCGGTCACTTCCGCTTTTACGTTCTTATTATTTACCTCGACCAGCGCATGCTTCTGCCAGTCATAGAGGTAGGCGCCGTTGTTTTTCACGGCGTACACTTTGACATGCGGAGGACGTCCCATACCCACCGGCACTGTCCAGCCCTGTCCGCCGCGGTTGCGGCCGGTCGCCGCCCATAATATAGAAGCCAGCTCTGCATCGGACACCGCGCCGGCGGGAAAAGCATTGCGCGTGCCGGAAGCCCGCCGCTCCAGCAGAGTCCAGAGGCCAGGCCCGTCGCTTTTGACCGGCGGGGGCAGCACAACATCCGCAAAAGCCAGCGACAGACAGACTGCGCTCAGGAAAACCACCCGGAATTTTTTCATCTTATGCGCCCTCCAATTTGATTTTTGAATTTTAGCATAAATCAACTATAATCTTTAGTCTTATGAATATTATCATCAACGCCGATGATTTCGGGATTAGCGCCAGCGCCAATAAAGCGATAGCGGAGCTTTACAAAAAAGGCGTCATTTCCTCGGCCACGCTGCTGGTCGACCTGCCGGACTCCAAAGCCGCCGCCGACCTGGCCAAGCGGGACAGGATCCCCGTCGGACTGCATTTCAATCTGACGCTGGGCAGCCCCTCGACTCCGCCCGGGACTTGCTTTAAAAATCGCGGCGATTTTGAACGGCAGCTGCTAAAAGGACAGATCAAAAAAAAATTTATTCAGGACGAGCTGGCGCGCCAGTACCAGAAAATGCTGGACTTCGGCCTGACCCCGACGCATCTGGACAGTCATCAGCACATTCACAACTGGCCGCAATTATTTCCCTTATTTGCCCGCTTCGCCCGCGCGAAAAACATCCCGCTCAGGCTGGTGCTGGAAAAAACTATTTTCAATAAATACGACCCGTTCGACCCCGCTGATGCCAAGCGGCTCTGGCGGAAATTTATCTCTCTCTGTTTCGGCCGCTGGAACAGTCTTCTAGCTAGACTGCTCCGCGTCCAGACCAACCGCGCCCTGACTTCTGTGTTTGCGCTCTGGCCCCTGCCCGCGGAGCTGACCGGGAAACACCTGCGCTTAATTTTGCGCCAGGCCCGGCACAACACCGAGTACATGTGTCATCCGCTGGCCGCTGCGGATAATACGCCGACCGCGATCACCGGTATATCCGCGCAGGAGTACGTTTTAATGACAAACCCGGAGTTCTTCGCTATGATTTACAATAAATTTAATCTGATAAACTTCGGAGGACTTAATGGCTAAATTTCTGGTCACTGGCGGAGCGGGCTTCATCGGCTCCAATCTAGTCCAGGCCCTGCTCGACAACGGCGACACCGTGCGCGTGCTGGACAATCTGGCCACCGGCCAAAAAGCCAATATTGAGCCATTTCTGGGTAAAATAGACTTCCAACAGGCGGACCTGACCGACCTGAAGGCCTGCCGCAAGGCGGCGGACAGCATGGATTATATCCTGCATCACGGAGCCATACCTTCCGTGCCGCGCTCCGTGGATGACCCGCTCAAAACCAACGCCGCCAATATCACCGGCACGCTCAATCTGCTGCTCGCCGCGCGCGACGCCAAAACCAAACGGCTGGTGTACGCCGCGTCGTCCTCGGCTTACGGCGACTCGCCCGTAATGCCCAAAGTGGAAACCATGGAAACCCGGCCCAAATCGCCCTACGCTATTCAAAAACTGGCCGGCGAGCTGTACTGCCAGAATTTCAGCGCTCTGTACGGACTGGAGACGGTGATCCTGCGTTATTTTAATGTTTTCGGCCCCCGGCAGGATCCCTGTTCTGTCTATTCCGCGGTCATTCCGCTCTTTATCAAGGCCATCGGGCAGGACACACCGCCGGTAATTTTCGGCGATGGGCTGACCTCGCGGGACTTCACCTATGTGGACAACAATGTGCAGGCTAATCTGCTGGCCTGCGCTGCGCCCCCGGCCGCCGCCGGCCAGATTATCAATATCGCCTGCGGCTATGAAATATCCCTCAATCAGCTGGTGGCAAAGATCAATAAGTATTTCGGCAAAAACATCACCGCTCGGTACGCGGCGGAGCGCGCCGGGGATGTCAAACACTCGCTGGCCGACATCAGCAAAGCGGAAAAACTGCTCGGTTACAAACCGCTGGTGTCTTTTGACGCAGGTCTGGCCAAAACCATTGAGTTTTATGCCAGGGCTTCCCTTGCCGCAAGCGTTCAGGGCAGTCCGTCCGGCAGCCTATGACAAAGATCCTGCGCATTATCGCCCGGCTCAATGTCGGCGGCCCGGCGATACATGTCACAAATCTCAATTATTATCTGGACAAAAATTACGGTTATGAATCCCTGCTGGTCTACGGCTCGCTGGCCGCCGGGGAAGGCTCTATGGAATATCTGGCCGCAGACAAAAACCTGCGCACGCTGGTCCTGCCGGAACTGGGGCGGGAAATCAGCTTCTGCAAAGACCTCAAAACTATCTGGCGGCTCTACCGGATAATCCGCCGGGAAAAACCGGACATCGTCCACACCCACACCGCCAAAGCCGGCACGGTCGGACGTCTGGCCGCCAGACTGGCCGGTGTAAAAAAAATCTATCACACTTTTCACGGGCATATTTTTCACAGCTATTTTGGCCGGCTAAAAAGCCGGGTTTTTATGCTTATCGAAAAACTGCTGGCGCCGGGCACCACCAGAATTATCGCCGTCTCTGATAAACAAAAAGCCGAGCTGGTCAATTACGGCATCGCCAAACCGGAAAAGATCACGGTCATCCGGCTGGGGTTTGAGCTGGAAAAATTCCAGAACCTCCCGGAAAATAAACGCTGGCACAAGAAATACGGCCTGCCGCCGGACACTATTCTGGTCGGCATTGTCGGCAGATTAACGCCGGTCAAAAACTTTGAATATTTTCTGGAAATAGCCGCCGCTGTCTGCGCCAAAACGGACAATATAAGGTTTATCATCATCGGCGACGGCGAGCTGCGCCGGCAGCTGGAATGTTCCGCGGAATTGAAAGGCCTGAAAGATAGGGTTTTCTTGCCCGGATTTTTGCGGGAGCCGGAAAAAATCTACGGGGATCTGGATATAGTCGTGCTGACCTCGCGCAATGAGGGCACACCGGTCACGCTCATCGAGGCTATGGCCTGCGCCAAACCGGTAGTCAGCACGGAAGTCGGCGGTGTGCCGGATATTGTCAAAAATAATATCAGCGGCTATCTCTGCCCGCAAAACCAGCCGGAAGTGTTCGCGGACAGAATTATCGAGCTAAGCCGGAATGCGGCGCTGCGCAGAAGCCTCGGTAAAGCAGCGCAGAGTAAAATCCTGAAATTATACGCAGTAACCAGACTGGCGGAGGATATGCATAATTTGTATAAGCTGTAACTTTTTTTTTCACAAGCGAAATGTTTCGATTGAAATCGAATGATGTTCTACCGTTCCACTTAATAATATATAATCAGCCAATGAAGTATTCCCTGTATATAGACGAATCTGGCGACCATGTCCTAAAGATAGACCAGAATTATCCGATATTTATACTTTGCGGGGTATTGCTAAGCAAGGCAGAACATGACCAAAAACTAACAAAATTATTAAACGATCTGAAAATAAAACATTTCGGCCGCACCAGCGTTATTCTGCACACAATTGATTTCTTACGCCCAAGAGATAAAAACTCGGTTTATTATCCGTTTTGCGACGCGGATAAGCGTAATAATTTTTTTAGAGACCTGGAAAATCTCATAAAAAGTGTTGATTTTAAGATTATGGCAATTGCGGTAAGTAAACCGGATCATTTAGCACATTATAAAGAAATAGCTCCAGATACCTATTTATTATCTGTTAAACCGCTGGCAGACAGCGCGTGCACTGCCTATCAAGAGCTGGGATTAAATGAACCGATAGATTTTATCGCGGAAAGCAGAAATAAAGAATTAGACAAGCAATTACTGGCAAACTACTTGTTCCTTGAATCATCCGCCTCAAAAATTTCCAGGCTGGTCAAATTTTGCAAACCGGTTAAAAAGGAGGAAAATATTTCCGGGTTACAGCTTGCTGATCTAGTTGTAACGCCAATCGGACGTTTTTTACTGCATAAAAAACCTTACTTAGATTTTAGCGTGATAAAAAACAAGGTCCAACTGACTAAAATTCCTGCAACCTGGCAAATATTAGAAAAGCAATTAGAACCGACAAAATAATAAAGGGAGTCCTGCTCCGCAGTGCTCCCTTAACTGGCATTAATTATACACTTTACTGGCTATCGATGTCAATTAAAGCGCATACAAGCACAAAATTATAGAATTCTTATTGGACAGCGATACAGTGCTATGCACCGTAAAACGCAATTATTTCCGGCGCGTGTATTTTTTGCGCTTACGGGTCAGATTGTTTATCATGCCCAGAATGATCTCTTTGGTCTGCATATCTAATTTTTTGAAACTGCTCGCCAATTCAAACTCCACCGCTTTTTCGTAAATTCTGGCCTTATCCGGGGCACGCTCTTCCAGACCCTTGAACCACCAGTTTATATCCAGATTATAAAATTTACTGATATTGGCCAGCGTCACCAGATGCGGCAGGCTATTTCCTTTTAACATCCGGCAGTATTGCGCATAATCTAAGTTCAAATCTTCCGCGGTGTTTTCCAGTGTTTTTTTGCTTTTTTCTCTGAGCAGGCGCAGTTTTCTGCTAATCAACAGCTTCAAATCTCCATCCGTGATAACACCATCCATAAAGCGCCTCCTTATTTTGTAGAGCTTAGTTATTTAGTCGGCATTTCTTTATAGATTGTATTCATTAAATTTTATAGACTTTTATCTATATTTATGCTAGGCTGGATCAGTCAGTAAAAATCAATCCGGGAGGACATGCATATGGCCGAAAAATATTCAGGAATAGCCGCGGGAAAACAGATGAAAGCCAGCGACGTGGAAGCCGCACTGGACCTCAAAGCCAATGCCAGCGATATGACCAGCGCGCTGGCCTTGAAAGAAGACGCCAGCAACAAAAAAACCAGCATATCCAGTACCTCGGACACCGAATATCCCACATCTAAAGCGGTATACACGGCTTTAGCCGCCAAAGCCAACACCGGCGATGTACAGGCCAAACTGCCCGTGGGGACTATCCTGATGTATAGCGGAAGCGGCTGGGTAAATAACAGCACGCTGCCGGGCTGGTACAAATGCGACGGTAGTAATGGCACACCAAATCTGGTGAATAAATTTGTCCGCGGCGGCGCGACGTCCGGGGGTACTGGCGGGGCGGATAGCGTAAAATTAACAACCAATCACCTGCCCGGTCACACTCATGCCAATACTATAGCAAATACCCTGAGTGTTGCTGATCATACGCATGGACATTCTTTGAGAGGAGGTTCATGGGGATCTCAAAATACTGATGGATTGCCAGGCTCGTATCAAATAGCTGGCAGAAATGCGAAATATGCTAATGATAACTATTATGAAAAAGCTCCGGATGGAACAGCTTTTATCTCCACCAATACGCATAAACATACTTTAGCGGGCAGTGTTACTATCACCAATGCCAGCGCGGGGAAAGCTGATGCCGAAATAACCGCGGTGTCCACCGTGCCGGGTTATTACACGTTAATTTATATTATGCGAGTAGCCTGATTTAGCGCGGGCTCCCCGCGGAGCTGGCTCCGGGAGCCGTGAACTTTGATTTTAAGGACGAGGACACCCTGAGCGAGGCGACGCTGGACGAAAAGATCCCGCACAAATATCTGGCGGAGCTGATCGAGAATCTGAGCGGCAGGGATTTGCATAAATTCTATCAGCGTAAATGGTGGGAGGCTGTTCTGGCGAAGTATACGGAATTGCCGAAAGATGAGAATGTGTTCGTAAATATGGACAGCGGGGAGTTTCAGGCAATTAATTTTACAGCCCCGCTTGAGGAGCGCATAGATTTTTCCGGACATTCGTACTATTATTTCTGCCATGAGAGATCGTCCGCATAAATATTTTCACTCTATTCAAGCGGGGAAATTTTTGCCAGATGCCGGTTATTAAATCTACCTGTCAGCTTTCTCCCGCCGTTTACCGCCTGACTGTAGAGGCGCCGGAGATTGCCCGCAAACATCAGCCCGGTCAATTCATCATTCTGCGTATCGATGAGGCTGGCGAGCGTATTCCGCTGACTATCGCGGATAAAGATACTGCGGCCGGCACCATTGATCTAGTCGTGCAGACTGTCGGCAAGACCACGCATCAGCTGGCGCGGCTGCCGGCTGGCGGCGCCATTAAAGATATTGCCGGCCCGCTTGGTCTGCCGACGCATATCGAGAAACTTGGCACGGTGGTCGTGGTTGGCGGCGGGGTGGGCATAGCCCCGCTGTATCCGATAGCCGGCGGCTTTCAGGCGGCCGGTAATAAAATTATTTCTATTCTGGGCGCGCGGCATAAAGATTTGATAATTATGCAGAAAGAATTTGCGGCGCTCAGCGCGGAATTAATTGTCACTACCGACGACGGCTCGGCCGGAATTAAAGGCCTTGTCACCGCTGCTTTGCAGCGGCTTATCGATAGTAAAATGGATATTAAAAAAGTTATTGCCATCGGCCCGCTGATAATGATGAAGTTTGTCGCCGCGCTGACCAAACAGTATGCCATTCCCACGGTGGTGAGTTTGAATAGTCTGATGATCGACGGCACAGGCATGTGCGGCAGCTGCCGGGTCAGGATCGGCGGCGTGACGAAATTTACCTGCGTGCATGGCCCGGAGTTTGACGGACATCAGGTCGATTTTGACGCCTTGCTCAGCCGCGCCGGCACTTATAAGCGCGCCGAACAGGACCGCCTCGCCGCCTATTTGCAGGGTTGAAGTCATGGCGGAAAAGATACCCGGACAGCGCAAAAAAGAACAGGCCCCGCAGCTCCGGAGCCGGAATTTTGAGGAAGTGGCTTTTAATTATACGCCGGAGCAGGCCCGGCTGGAGGCCAGCCGCTGTCTGCAATGCCCCAAACCGTTCTGTGTCGCGGGCTGTCCGGTCAATGTGCAGATACCGCAGTTTATCCAGCAGATCCGGGACGGCGATTTTGCGGCGGCGTATAAAACTATCCGCGCGGATAATTATCTGCCGGCGGTTTGCGGCCGGGTCTGTCCGCAGGAGACCCAGTGCGAAGGCCGCTGCGTGCTGGGCAAAAAAGGCGAGCCGGTGGCCATCGGTAATCTGGAAAGATTTGCCGCGGATACGGCTATGGCCGCGGCGGGTGTCCCGGCCGCCGCCGCCGCGGACATGTCCGCATTGAGCGAAACCGAAGTGTCAGCCAAACCCGGCGGCCGGAAAATTGCCGTCGTTGGCTCCGGCCCTTCCGGTCTGACCTGCGCGGCGGAGCTGAACGCGGCGGGTTTTAAGGTGACTGTGTATGAAGCTCTGCACGAGCCGGGCGGCGTGCTGGCCTATGGCATACCGGAATTTCGGCTGCCCAAAAATATAGTCCGCCGGGAGATAGACGCGCTGGCCGCCGCCGGTGTGCGGTTCGAGACGAATACTGTCATCGGCAGGCTTTTTACTGTAGACGAGCTGCTGCGGGAGCAGGGTTTTGCAGCGGTGTACATCGCCAGCGGTGCGGGTTTCCCGGTCTTTATGGGACTGCCCGGCGAGGACTTAAACGGCGTGTATTCCGCAAATGAGTATCTGACCAGAGTGAATCTGATGAAAGCCTACCGGCCGGAGGCGGAGACACCTATCCTGCGCGGGCAGCAAGTGGCGGTCATCGGCGGCGGCAATGTGGCGCTGGACGCGGCGCGTGCGGCCCGGCGGCTGGGCGCGGACCGGGTCAGGCTTATTTACCGCCGGTCGCGCGCGGAGATGCCGGCGCGGCAGGAGGAAATACACCATGCCGGTGAAGAAGGCATCGAGTTTTTGTTTCTAAGTAATCCTGTGCAGTATCTCGGCGACTCAAAGGGTTTTGTGCGGGCGGCTGTGGTTCAGAAAATGACCCTGGGTGAACCGGATACTTCCGGCCGGCGCCGGCCGGCGCCGCTGGCGGGCAGCGAGTATGAGCTGCCGGTTGATGTGGTGATTGTCGCGGTCGGCACCCAGGCCAATCCGCTTATCAAAGACACGACGCCGGAGCTGGGGACGACGGACAGAGGTTATATAATAGTGGACGACAGCGGCAAGACCACCAAACCTGGGGTGTACGCCGGCGGTGACATCGCCAGCGGCGCAGCCACGGTCATTCTGGCTATGGGCGCGGGCAAAAGAGCGGCCCGGGCGATAGCAGATTTTGTGGGCGCTGCCTAAGCCTGGGTCTGCTTTATGCTAAAATGATTTCGTATGGCTGATGAAATTTTCTTTTCAGAATCGCCGGAATGGTATGCCAAAATCGGGTCAATACACGCCTTGCTGGAGCGTGTAAAAATCAGCGAAGAACAGAATGCAGATGTCCTGCGCTTGCGCAGGCTCAGCCGCATAATGTCTATTCATTCATCGACAGCTATTGAGGGCAATCGCCTGTCTCTGGCACAGGTGACCGCCGTATTGAACGGTAAACGGATTTTTGGTCCGCCCAAAGATATAAAAGAAGTGCAGAATGCTTTTGCGGCTTATGAACAAATGAGCCGCTATGATCCCTATTCTGTGCGGGATTTACTGAAAGCTCATGCCTTATTGACCGGCTCTTTGATAGAGGAGTCCGGCCGGTTTCGTTCGGTCAATGTCGCGGTGGTGTCTCAGAATAAAGTTTTGCATCGCGGCGCGCCGCCTGCCGAAGTGCCGGCCTTGGTTGAGCAAGCGCTGCGCTGGGGCAAGACCGCCGGGACACATCCGTTAATTAAAAGCTCGGCGCTGCATTATATGCTTGAACATATTCATCCTTTCCGCGACGGTAATGGCCGGATTGGACGGCTCTGGCAGTCGTTGATTTTGAGTAAATGGAATTCTTTGTTTGAATGGATGCCGGTCGAAACGCTTATCCATTATAATCAGGCTGGATATTACAAAGCTCTGCAGCGCTCGCAGACCAAACTCAGAGTTGACGCCAGGCCTTTTATTGATTTTATGCTGGAGATTATCGAAAATTCCCTGTATCAATATATCGACGCCGCTGCGGAAACTCAAAATGTCGGAGTAAACGTCGGAGTAAATGTCGGAGTAAAAAAGAAAATCTTAACGTATCTGAAAGCCAGGCCGGAGTTATCCGCCCGGGAGCTGGCCGCGTTGCTCAAGAAAACTTCACGGACTGTGGAGCGGCATATCAAGGAACTGCGGGAACAGGGCGTATTGCGGCGGGCTGGTTCTGCTAAAACAGGCCGCTGGCAGATAATTCCCAATAATAACGAAAAGCGGACAACGCTGGCTGCGCGGCGTAATGCGCATACGGCAGGCAATACAGTGCTGTAGGCCAATGCCTGGGCGCGGGCGATCACGGAATATCTGGCCGCATAGAACAGAAATATCACAAAATTTCGATTAGACAGCTTTATTTTTTGTGTTATAATTGATTGGATTTGGTTTCTTAAATTTTGTTTTTAAGGATAAGCCAATGGTAACTCACAACTCACAACTCACAACTCACAACTCACAACTCACAACTCACAACTCACAACTCACAACTCACAACTCACAACACACAAATAACAAAAAACAACTCCCAACTCACAACTCACAACACACAACGAACAAA
>JAISQA010000082.1 GCA_031274525.1 Candidatus Margulisiibacteriota bacterium | reverse complement strand
TCGTCGATGACCTGCCGGACTTCTTCCAGCTGCTGGCCTTTGAGTTTGGTGGATAAAGAGGAGATATTTTCGCCCCAGACAAAAGTATCGCCGCTGCCGTACTGCACCAGACCTTTCGTCGCGGTACGCAGATTGGTGATTTGCGCGGCTTTCATTGCATCGCCTTTTTTTACTTCAGCCGGAACAGTATTGGCTGTCACTTTGCGGGTATTTCTCTGGGCTATGAGATTGGCACGGGTCTCGTTATAATCGCTGGCTTTAGCTTCTTTGCCGGATAGTGTTTTTCCGGCCTTGTTCTTCGCGGTATCGCTGGTGTATGTATAGGCGTTTGTCATAGGCCCCCCTTTTGGCTTATTTAATAAATAAGCCGTTGTTTTGAGATTGCTGGCACGCTGTCTTCAGGTCAAACATCTTTCCGCCCCTCTTCTATAATTAGTCTAAAATTTCCGGCTTATTCCCCTGGAGTAATCCTGTCCCTTGGTTTTTTCTGGAAATCAAATTATTATTCCCAGAATATATATTCTATACATAATATATTAACCCAACAATATATTTTATGCAAGCTATATTTTTCCTGGAGCAGCAACCTTAAAATCAATAAATTTAAATGGAGCGTCCGGCATGAATGATATCGAGCAGTTAAAAACCCACATCGGCAGGCGCCTGAAAGAATTGCGCCTGAAAACCGGCCTGACCATTGATGATTTTGCCAGAGAAGTGGACATGGCTTTCCCTAATTATCTATATCTGGAAAAAGGCACCAAAGGCAGCCCCAAGCTGGAGACCCTGTGCAAGCTGGCGGATTTTTACGGCGTCCATGTTGATTATTTTTTTCTGGACTATCAGCCGTCCGAGAAACTGACGGCCCGGTTAAAAAACAAACCGCTGGAAGACAGGCTGCTGGCCGAATTCCGTAAACTGGACACGGACAAGCGGGCTTTTTATCTGCACATGCTCAAAAGTTATAATCAGAAATACGGCTTTTAGTCCGGGGGCCGCCTCACCACTCACCGGCCCGGAACAATAATTTTCCGGCCGCGCCAGTCCAGAATACGGGGCTCTTTACTCCGCCGCGCAGTATAATCACTAGCTCTGGCTTCTTTGCCGGCCCGGTCTTTTGCGGTATCACTTATGTATAGGGGGTTGTCATAGGCTCCTCCTTTGGCTTATTTAATAAATAAGCCGTTGTTTTTCTCTTATTTGCACGCTGCTTTTAGGACAAACCTGAATTTTCACCTTACTCCCCAATTAGTCTAAATATACTTCCTGTCTCAGTTCGAAATATTTGTTGTTATCGTTTACTATTATAAACGGACAATATTATAGCACTATATTTGAATAGTTTAATATATTAAACGGTGGTTCACAATGTACGGCACAAAAGTCAAAGACCCTGTACTGCAAAGACTCGGTCAAAAAGTCCAGCATTATCGTAAGTTACGCGGCTATAACCGCGATCGTTTTGCTATTGAAGCTGATATATCCAAGCCTTACCTTTATCGTCTGGAATATGGCAACATTTCGCCGGGCATTTTACGTCTGAAAAAAATTGCAGATTTTCTAGGCGTCAGGGTAAAAGATTTAATTGATTTCTAGGAAATTTTTTGCCAGTTTGTCGGCTAAGCTTGCCCGCCTATTCGTTTTAACAATTTCTGCAATTTTAGCAGAAAAATATGCTGCACTGGCTGCGGGCCGGAGCCTGATATTTAGCGGGGCTTTTTCTTTTTAAGCCCTGGCTTAAAAATTTTCTTTCTCCGCCAATTCCAGCGCTTAATGATGCCGCAGGAGTTTACGCGGCTCAAGTGTTCCCGCGCAATAAGCGTCTTGTCCGCGCCGCGCGGGCTATAGCATTTTTTTCCCTTGAAAAAATGTCAGCGGGCGCAGATAATTAAACGTATTTACGCTAAAAACGGGACTAACCGGCGGTCTGCCAGCTCAAATACTCGCTGCATCTGCCTTCCGGCGCGAAAAGCACCCGCGGTGCGGCCGGGGGCTCCGGCAGGGCTTTTCGGAGCGCTCTTTTGATTAACTCCTGCGAGTTACATTCCCGGCTGATGTGCGCCAGCATGACGGCTCTGGTCTTACCGTCTTTTTTGACCACGCGCTGCACGATGCGCGCGGCCTGTTCGTTGGACAGGTGCCCGAAGTCGCTGAGATTACGCGCGATGACCTGCGCCGGCCGCCGTGAGGCCTTTTCCCAGCGCACGTCGTGATTGGCTTCCAGAAACAAAAAATCGCAGTCGTGAATATCCCGGAAAATCTGCTCCGGCATGGTTCCCAGATCCGTAAAATAACCCATGCGGAAATTGTCCACCGCAAACAAAAACCCCAGCGTGCCGCCGGCGTCGTCCTGTCCGTCCGGGGCGTGCCCCAGATGCGGCAGGCGGTAAGTCCGCAGGCTCAGCCGGCCGAATTTTTCTTTTTCTTTCAGGAAGATTATCCGGCAGCCGGAGAAATCCTCGCCTTTAATATTTTTGAGCGTTTGAAAAGTTTCCCGGGAAAGGCACACCGGCACCCTGTATTTGCGGGCAAAACGCCCGGCGCTGCGGGCATGATCGCTGTGGGCATGCGTGACCAGCAGCCGGTTGATTTGTTCCGGCGCCAGACCCGCGGCGCGCAGATTTTCTTCGATTTTTTTCAGCGACAGACCGGCGTCGATCAGCAGACGCTCTCCGCCCAGACACAGCGCAGCGCTGTTGCCGCTGCTGCCCGAGGCCAGACTGCAAAACTCAAACATTTAACGCCCCGGTCTGGGCAGCGGATAGTTCTTTTCCTGCAGGACATGCTCCAGCTGATACTGGCAGACAATGACATTATCGATCTGTTCCGGCAGCGCATTGACCTTGCGCGTCTGCACGATCATATCGGGATAATAGTACAAACGCCGCACCACCCGGTCGCCGAACCCGTCCTTAAAATCATATTCCGTAATATCCAGCGGCAGGCCGTAGAGGACTTTCAGCTCCAGCAGGCCGTCCGTCGGCCTCAGTCCCGCGCTGGTTTCATAAACGCGATTGTCCGCGTAGTCATTGGCGGTAAAGAGCCCGATCGCGATGACTTTTTGGAAAGCGTCAAAATAAAAATAAATGCGGGAAGTCATTTCCTGCGCCAGATAGACCTGTCTTTTCTGGCCGACGTTTAAGGGGTACGGCAGGCCGGTCAGCTCCTGCTGGCCCCATTTGCCGAGAAAAGGATATTTTTTCAGCACCGCGTCAAAAGAATCGCCCAGCGCCACGCCGCCGATGCTGGTCTCGCCGGCGCTGAGCATAGCGCACAGCAGCACCCCCGCGGCCAAAAACTTGCGTATCCTTAAATTTTTTCTCATGACTACCGCGTCAATTATAACACAGCCGGCCCGGGTTGAAACCTCTGGTTTTTGACAGCCAACACTGCCTTTTGGCCGGGTGGTATTCTGTTATAATAGTTTATGTTTCAAAAAGTCGCTTTTATCGGTCTGGGTTTGATCGGCGGCTCGATAGCCAGGGCCATTCGGGAAAAATATCCCCGCGTGCGTCTGGCCGCGCGCACCGCCTCGACCCAGACGCTGGCCTACGCCTGCGATCAGGGGCTTATTCAGGAGACGCCGGGCAATCTGGCCCTGCTGGCGGGCGACGCGGATCTGATCATCCTTGCCACGCCGATAGAGCTGATCCCGGAGTATCTGCGGCAGGTCTACCCCTGCGCCGGGCCCGGTGCGGTCATTATCGATACCGGCTCGACCAAAGCCCGGATCGTCGAGGGCGCCAAAAAATATGCCGACAAATTTATCGGCTGCCACCCGATGTTCGGCAGCGAAAAGTCCGGCGTGCAGAATGCGGACAGCCGGCTGCTGCGGGGCGCGCGCTTTGTTTTCACGCCGTACAAAAATACGCCGGAGCCCAAGCTGCGGGCGGTGCAGCAGTTTTTCAAAGCGCTGGGCGCCCGGCCCTGCCGCACCGGCGCGCGGGAGCACGACGCTGCGGTGGCCGCCATTTCGCATGTTCCGTATTTCAATGCCGCGGCCCTGCTGCGGCTCGCCGACGATGACGCCCGGCGCGCGCTGGCCGCGACCGGCTTTCAGTCCTGCACGCGCGTCGCCGAGTCCGATCCGGACTGGGGGCTCGATATTGCCCGCACCAACAAAAAAGAAGTTTTGTCCGGCCTGCAAACCCTGCAAAAAGAACTGCGCTGTCTGGAGAAGCTGATCACCAGAGCGCAGTTCCCGGCGCTGCGCTGCTATCTGGAGCTCAGCCGGCAGACCCGGCGGAAGATTTACCCCCAATGAAAGCGGCTTTCTCCTGCGGCGACCGCAATTATCCTTTTATAAATCTGCTTGCTGCGCAAGCAGATACGCCAGCCTGGACAAAAACTTTATTCCGGAGGATTGCTGTATGAAAGCGGCCTTTTCCTGCGGAGGCACCGGCGGGCACATTTATCCGGCGCTGGCTATCGCCCAAAAGTTTCCGGATAATTTTTTTATCGGCTCCAACCGTCTGGAAAAAACTCTGGTGCCGCAGGCCGGTCATAAGTTTTATGAAATAGCCGCCAGCCCCCGGCAGCTGTTTAAAATACTCCGCGGCTTTTATCAGAGCCTGCGCATCCTCGCCAGAGAAAAACCGGATATCGTCATCGCGACCGGCGGTTATGTCACCGTGCCGGTACTGCTGGCCGCCAGAGTTCTGGGCCAAAAAATCTATTTGCAGGAGCAGAATATTCTGCCCGGCAGGGTCAACCGCTGCCTGAGCCGGCTGGCCGCGCGGGTTTTTGTCGCTTTCGCCGGAGCGGCGCGGTATCTGCCGCGGCATAAAACTGTCGTGACCGGCAATCCGGTTCGCGCGGAGATCGCCGCCGTGCCTTACTCGGCGCAAAGCCCCGGCATACTGGTTTTCGGCGGCTCCCTCGCGGCGCGGAGCCTCAATGCGGCCGCGGACGGACTGCGCGGCACCCCCTATCAGGCGCAGCTTATCCATTTGAACGGTCAAAATTACTGCCACGATATGGCCGGGGTTTATGCCCGGAGCCGCCTGTGCGTCTGCCGCGCCGGGGCGACCACCCTGTCCGAGCTGGCCGCGCTGGGTATGCCTTCTATATTAGTGCCTTTTCCGCAGGCCGCGGACAATCATCAGGAAGTCAACGCCCGCTATTTCGAGCAGCAGGGCGCGGCCGTTGTCCTGCTGGACAAAGATTTGACCGCCGGGACGCTGGCTAAGGCTATCGCGCAAATCGACCGCCCGGAAATTCTGGCCGCAATGTCCCGCCGGGCCAGAGCTCTGGGCCTGCCCGCGGCGGCGGAAAAAATTTATGATTACATTACCCGGACCGCAGGACATCAAAAATACCTCCGGCCAGCCCGCCGGTATTTCTGATTGACGCTCCGGTTTGTCTGCCTCTATAATAAATGACCTATACTTAAAAAAGAAATGAGGCAAGCGTAATGACCAAGCGCACTTTTCAGCCCAAATCTTTGCGGGAAAAACGCAAAAAAGGCTTTTTAAAACGGATGAGCACCGCTGGCGGGCGCAAGGTGATCAGCCGCCGCCGGGCCAAAGGCAGGCAGCGTTTATCCGTTTGAGGACTCTGACGGCGCAGGCGGACTTTGCGGCGATTTACGCCGGCGGCCAGAAAAAAGTCAGCCGGAGCTTTGTGCTGTTTTTCCGGCCGCATCTGGCGGCTCCGCACGGGGCGCAGGACAGGCCGCACCGGGGCGGCAGGGAGCGGGTGGATTTTTGTTATGCCGTGGTGGCGTCGCGCAAAACTATCGGCAATGCGGTGCACCGGAACCGGGCCAAAAGACTGCTGCGGGAGCTGCTCCGGGCCGCGGCTGAGGACGGCGGACTCCGGCTGCAAGGCGATTTGCTGCTGGTGGCCCGCGCGGCTCTGCTCGAAAGGAAGTTTGCCGACTTAAAAGAAGAGCTGGCCCAATGCTTAAAAAACTGGCTGTCTGTTTGATACGGGTTTATCAGTTTTTCAGCCGCCGGCTGCCGGGCAAAGCCTGCCGTTTCTATCCGACCTGTTCGGAGTATATGCTTTTGAGCATTGAGAAGTACGGTTTGGCGGACGGGATCTGGCGGGGTTTAAAAAGAATTGCCCGCTGTCATCCGGGCAGTCCGGGCGGTGTGGATCTGCCCTGAAGTTCTATTTAATAAGTTGACGTTAATAAAGAAAGGACGGTGAAAGATGCAATTTTTTATCAATGCGCTGGCTATTTTACATGATCATCTGGCGCTCAATTACGGTTTTGCGATTATCATCTTGACCCTGGCGGTCAAGGGGATATTCTGGTCGCTCAATGCCAAACAATACGAATCCATGTCGGCGATGCGCAAGATCCAGCCCAAACTCAAAGAATTACAGCAAAAACACAAAGACAATCCCCAGGTTTTGCAGAAAGAAATGCTGGGCCTGTACAAAAAATATAAGGTCAATCCGCTTTCTGGCTGCCTGCCGATGCTTATTCAGCTGCCCATACTCTTCGTGCTGTACGCCGCGCTCAACTCCACCGCGTTCATCAACCTGCCGGCCGAAGGCAAAGGTTTTTTGTGGATCAAGGATATTTCTTTTATTGAGTCCCTGAATTTCAGCAAATTCCAGCAGGATTATGCGCGCAATGCCAAACCGGACGAGCGTAAACAGGCGCTGTACAATCTGATCCAGAAAAATCCCGTGAGATACACCGGTGTCAACACGCGGATCAAGCTGCCGCTGCCGCAGGGCGATTTTGGTATTCCGCTGCTGGCCATCCTGGTGGCGCTGACGACTTATTACAGCCAGAAAACGATGGACATTGACCCCGAACAGCAGAAGATGATGGCTTTCATGCCGTTCATGATGCTGGTCATCTGCTTCAATCTAAGCGCGGGCATTTCTATCTATCTGGCGGCCTCCAATCTGGTCACGGCTTTGCAGCAAATGCTCTTAAAAAAGAAACACGCTCCGGCGGTGATCGAGGTAGCGCAGATTAAGTAACCGGCGTCCAGCGCGGATAATCGGACGCCCCAACAAAATATTAAGGAGAGTATATATGTCAGGTAAAAAAGGTTTTTTTAGTTCCCTGTTCGGCGGCGGGGAAAATGCCGCGGAGAACACCACCACCGAACTGGTCGAGAAAGAAGCCCGGCCGCAGCGCGAGACGCTGGAAGTCACGCCCGCTATTGTGGACAACGCCAGATTGACCCTGCTGGATATTCTGAAAACAATGGAGCTGGATGTCGATGTCGCCGTCAAAGAAGCCAGCAGCGAAAATACGATCGCGCTGGAGATCACCGGCGCGGAAGATCTGGGCATCGTTATCGGCAAGGCGGGCGGCACGCTGTATGCGCTGCAGCTGCTGCTTTCCAATATACTCAGCAAGAAGTATCAGAAAAAAGCCTTTGTGCATCTGGACGCCAACGACTACAAAGTCAAGCAGGAGCAGGCGATCATTGCCGCCGCCAATGACGCCGCGGATGTCGCCGAGCGCGAAAATGTGCAGATCGTGCTGGATCCGATGAATTCCGCGGAAAGACGCCTCGTGCACACCGTGCTGCAAAACCGCGAGGGCGTCGAGACTTTCAGCCGCGGTGTCGGCCGCACCAGACAGGTGGTCGTTTCGCCCAGAGGGTTCAAAAAAGAAACGCCGCGGGAATAACCATCTTTGTCCTGCCATGCCATGAGTCCGGGCAGCGCCACTATTGCCGCGATTGCCACGCCGCCGGGTACCGGCGGCATAGCGATAGTGCGGGTCTCCGGGCCGGATGCGCCGGCGATAGCCCGGCGGCTCACGGATCGCCGGAATTTAGCGCCCAATACTATTCACCGCTGTGCCTTATACTCCGCTGACCGCACCCAAAAACTCGACGACGGCCTGCTGGCTTTTTTTCAGGCGCCACATTCGTATACCGGCGAGGATGTCGCCGAATTTAACTGCCACGGCTCTGACTGGCTGGCCCGGAAAATTCTGGAACAGTGCCTGCTGTCCGGCGCCCGGCTGTCCGCGCCCGGTGAATTTACCAGACGCGCTTTTTTGGCCGGGAAGCTCGATCTCACGCAGGCCGAGGCGGTGGCCGAGCTGATCTCTGCCGGCGGCGAGCTTTCACTGGCGCTGGCCCTGCGGCATCTGGAGGGGGACGTTTCCGCCGGGATAAAAAACCTCCGCGCGGAGTTTCTGGCGGCGCTGGCCGGGCTGGAGGCCGCGCTGGATTACCCGGAAGAGATCGACGCTCCCGCACCGGCCGGGATTATAAACTTGCTGCAAGCCGCACAGCGGCAGGTCGCGCAGCTGCTGGCCGACAGCAGCCGGGGCCTGCTCATCAAGTCCGGCGCGAATATCGTGCTGGCCGGCAAACCCAATTCCGGCAAGTCCTCGCTCTTTAACGCTCTGCTGAAATATGACCGGGCTATAGTCACGGAGATCCCCGGCACCACGCGGGACGCGCTGGAAGCCGAAGTGTCGCTGGGCGGCCTGCGCGTCAATCTGATCGACACGGCCGGTCTGCGGGAAGCCGCCGATCAGATCGAGCGCCTCGGCATAGAACGCAGCCGCGCGCATATGCAGAGCGCGGAACTGGTTTTGTTTTTGCTTGACGCGGAGACCGGCCTCACGCCGGCAGAGCGGCAAATTCTGGCCGATTTAGAGGGCACGCGGCATCTGGTGCTCATAAACAAATGCGATTTGCCCCACAGTCTGGACTATCCGGGCGCGCTCCCGGTCTCCGCCCGGACTGGCGCCAATCTTGACCTGCTGGAGCAAAAAATTCTGGAGAGCTTAAATCTCCGCAATATTGATCTCAGCAAAAAGGTCTACATCAGCTCCCTGCGCCAGAAAGACCGCCTGATCCGCGCGGCGGAATTGATCGCCAGAACGCTGGAGAGCAGCCAGACTGTCGCTTATCTGGATCTGCTGGCCGCGCCGCTCAAAGCAATTGTGGTGACGCTGGGCGAGCTCACCGGCGAGGAGACTTCCGCGGAGATTATCGAGGAAATTTTCGCAAACTTTTGCGTGGGGAAGTAGTTATTTTGCCAATCCCGGAAGTAGTGTTAAAATGACGTCCGGTTGTGGGGATATAGCTCAGCTGGTAGAGCGATTGGTTCGCAATCAATAGGTCAGGGGTTCGACTCCCCTTATCTCCACCAAGTACATAAGAAGTCCCGGCACTAATTAGTTATTGGCAGTGTATGGAGAAACGGATGGAGTACGAGCGCCAGAGGCGCGAAGTCTCCCCTTATCTTCACCATTTGCCTGTGCAAATGGTACGCCGTAGCGCGCAAAGTAAGAACGCGCACGGCAGCACCAGGCGCCAATGCGCCTGGTATCAATTCGCGCGCGCTGAATTACGCGCGAATTGTCACCACGGATGGCCGCTGTCGGTCGTCGCGCGCGAGGGGCGCCAGTGCTTTTTACTACGCGCCATATATAAAGAGCAAAGCCGGTGGCTAGATATTCAGGATCAAGCCGCCCACTAAAACTACTACCGTTAAAAGTTTATTCAGTAACATTGCGTCCTTTCCCCCTTTCTAAAGCGTCACCGGGATTATTGAAACTTTTATGCCAGGAAAGCTGCCATATATCGAAAAATTCTGGGCTATTTTAAACGCAACAGAATAAATCAATGTTTATTTTTGCGCACCTAAAAAATACCCGCCCCGGCGTGGACAAAAGCCTGTAGCAGCGGTAAGGCCGCCGCCCGCCAGTGGAGTAAATCTCTCCCCCCGTTAATCTTACAATTTTGTAAAAATCCGCGATGAAGTGTTTATTTTTTGAACACCAAGTGTTAATTAAAAATAAACAGTTTCGGACTTATCAACTTATACAGCAATTATCCCCAAAACCCGGCGAAATATCCGGCTTAAAGTGTTAATTAATAATTAACATTGCATTTTTGGGCCTAAAATTATCATCTGCCGTGGGTAAGTCCGCAGGATATGCACCGACTTATCCACGGCTTATCCAGAGCAAAGCGCTGCTTATCACCAGAGTTTGAACTATTTATTGACAGTTTTGCAGCGGCTGCACGCGGCGGCCGGGCTACGTATGAGCGGATTTTAAGCTATTTATTAGCTGATTAATTTTATTCAAGCGCGCATCGACAATTTTTTGCTCTAACCGGGGCATTTGGGCCGCGGCTGTGCCCCGGCGCGCCGAATAGCCGGCCGTATTGACCCGGAAAAACCCGGTTTCCCGCACCAGCCGGCAGCTATCCTCAAATTCCGCCTCTGTCTCCGTCGGGAAACCGGCGATAATATCCGTGGAAAGCTGCACGTCCGGCGCGCGCGCGCGGATTCTGGCGGTCAGCGCGCGGTACTGCGCCGCGGTATATCCGCGGTTCATCAGGGCCAGGATCCGGTCACTGCCGGACTGCGCGGGCAAATGCAGCTCCCGGTCGATCCGGGGTTCCCGCGCGATAACTTCGAGCAGGGCGTCCGTCATGTCTTTGGGATGCGAGGTCAGAAAAGCCAGTTTGGGCACGGCCGGACATTTGGTCAGGATCAGTTGCAGCAAGGCGGGGAAAGAGAGGGGCTGTCCGTTAAAGGTTCCGGCGTAGGAATTGACATTCTGACCGAGCAGAAATAAGACAGCCCGGCCGGTAAAATCTATTTTATTTATTTCCGCGAGGATATCTTCCGCCGTGCGGCTGCGCTCCCGCCCGCGCGCCCGGGGCACGATGCAGTAGGCGCAAAAGTTATTACAGCCCTGCATGATCGTCACCCAGACTTCCGGCGAATTTTCCCGCCGCGGCGGATACTGCCGGGCTTCCTCGATATCCAGAAAGCCGTCCAGAAACGGCGCGGCTTTTTGCAGTTCCGTTTTATTATACGCCGGCATGCAGCCGCTCAGGAAGAGTTTTTGGCCGGAATTGTTTTTCTGGCGCAGAAAATTATATTTGGCGAGCTGGCCGTAAACCCGCCGCTCCGCTTTGTCCCGCACCGCGCAGGTATTGAGCACCAGAATATCCGCTGCCTCCGGTTCCGCGGTATGTTTTGCGCCGTTAAATTCCAGCATACCGGCCAGATGCTCGCTGTCATTTTTATTCATCTGACAGCCAAAGGTGATAATGTGGTAAGTCTGCGCCATTAAAACGATTTTAGCGGCTGGGATTTTTTTTGTAAAATTCACCGGGCGCGAGCGTGTAAAATTAACGGTGTAAACATTTACCCTTGCAGGACAAATATGTTTACTTCCGTGCGCTATTGCGCAGCACGGCGCGCGGAATACCGCGCTTGTGGACCTCACTTAACTTCGCTGCGCTCGTTAAGTTCGTTGCGCAGAGCGCACTCCAGCAAAATATTTGTCCTGCTGGGTTATGTTTCTCCGGTAATATATTTATTTTACGACGACCGACAGCGGCCTCATGCCGCGGAGGAAGTCCCAGCGCGCAACAGGCGCGCGGAGTGCGACCGACAGCGGCCACAAGCCGCGGAGGAAGTCCCAGCGCGCAACAGGCGCGCGGAGTGCGACCGACGGCGGCCTCATGCCGCAGGCTTGCGCCGGGTAGATGTTATAATGGCTCCCTTATGAAAATCACCCAGCTCTGGCTGCTGAATTTCCGTAATTATGAGAATACGAGGCTGGAGTTCGCGGACAGCAATTTAATTGTCGGCCCCAACGGCGCGGGTAAGACGAATATTCTGGAAGCCATCGATATTCTGGCGACCAGCCGCTCCCGGATCGTGAAAGGCCTGAACAAATGTATCCGCCACGGCCAGCCAGGATTTGCAATAGCGGGGCGGTTTGCTTATCCGCCCTTCGACTCCGCTCAGGGCTCAACCGGCTCAACGCAAAGCCTGCAGAATGATTTTGTACACAGTTCGCTGAGTGGAGCGCAGACAGGCAGCGGCTTTACCGTGGCTTTCCGGCAGGAGCGCGGCACAGAGCGGACGATAAAGATCGACGATGAGGTGCTGACGCGCACCTCGGAGCTGATCGGCCGGGTGAATAGCGTGATCTTCCTGCCCGGCGATCTGGAGCTGGTGCACGGCCCGCCGGTTCTGCGGCGCAAGTATCTGGACATTATTATTTCCCAGACCGCCAGCGATTACTATCAGGATTTGCAGACCTACACCCGCGCGCTCAAACAGCGCAATGAATTGCTCAAGAGTCTGCGCGGCGCCGCAAGGAGCGCGGAAGACGGGCTGGCGGTCTGGGACAGGCAGCTGGCGGACGGCGCGGCGCGGATCCTGCTCAAACGCCGGGAGTATCTGGAATTTTTTGCGCGGGAGACCGGGCGGCTTTATAATGAAATGGGGTTTGCGGGCGTTTTGACGCTGCGCTACAAGACCAATGTCACCGCGGATGCGCACCGCAATCTGGAGCTGCTGACCGCCGCGCGCGCGGAGGATGTGCGTTTTGGCCGGACACACTGCGGGACGCACGCCGACGATTTTGAATTCTGGCTGGACGACAGCAAGGCCGCCGAGTTTTGTTCGCAGGGCCAGCAGCGCCTGCTGGCCATTGCTTTTAAGTGCGCGGAGACCAAAATAAAGACGGACAAATTAAAAGACCCGCCGCTGGTTTTGGTGGATGATGTGCTGCTGGAGCTGGATGTGGAGCGTTTGAATAAAATAATTACAGCGCTGGCGCCGCAGAGCCAGAAAATTTTTACGGTGACGGACACCGGCCGTTTTGCCGCGGACGCCCTGCAAAAAATGCGGATCATCCGCGTCAAGCAGGGCCGGCTGGAGGCCTGAATGGAAACCGTCGGCGAAATTTTGCGGCAGATTTTGGGCGGGGATTACCGGCTGCGGGAGGCCCTGTGTCTGGAAAAATTGCAAAAAGCCTGGCCGCAGGTCGCGGACGATAGTCTGGGGCAGCGAGTCCAGCCGTCTGCTTACAAAAACAAGACGCTTTTTTTGACGGCCAGCTCCTCGGTCTGGGCGCAGCAGGTGGTTTTTTATAAGCAGTTGATAATGACTAAATATAAAGCGCTGGAACCGGGCATTGAGATCAAAGAAATCCGGGTTAGAAGCGGTCAGGTGAGCGTACCGGAGAAGACTGTTCCGGCCGACCAACCGGAGGCAGGGGAGCCGCCGGACAGCCCGGAAGCGGATCCGGGCACCAAACTGCAGCGGATCATCCGCAAAGCCGGTCGATGGCTGCGGCGCGACAGGCGCCGGATTTGTCCGGTCTGCCAGCGGCGCTTTGAAGGCACGGAGGCGGTCTGTATTTTTTGCCGCAATCAGGCGCAGGCGGCCCGCGACGCCCGGATCGCCAGATATCTGGCCGAAACCCCCTGGGTGAAATACGCGGAGATCCGGGCGGATCTGCCGGACACGCGGGAGGAAGATTTTTGGCGGGTGCGGCAAAAGCTCCAGCAGCAAACGCTGGACGCCCTGCGCCGGCTCTTCTTCGAATACTATCAGCGGCCGCTGCCGGAGCGGGCGCGGGAACAGGCCCTGCGGCAGGCGGCTTATTATGTGCTGCTCAAGACCGGCTTAACACCGGATAAAATAGATGATAATATAATCTCCGGTCAATTAAGCCGTAAGTTATACAAATTCATCTACGGTCAAAAACAGTAGGGGGTTCAATGCCTGAACAGCACAAATATGATGCGTCCAGCATCAAGGTTTTAGAGGGTCTGGAGGCGGTGCGCCAGCGGCCGGGCATGTATATCGGCTCGACAGACCGTTACGGCCTGCATCATCTGGTGTATGAAATAGTCGATAATTCCGTGGACGAAGCGCTGGCCGGTTACTGCACGGAGATCGAGGTTGTGCTGGAAAAAAACGGCTGCTGCACGGTGCGGGACAACGGCCGCGGCATCCCGATCGGCATACATGAGAAAACCAAACTCCCCGCGGTGGAAGTGGTGCTGACCACCCTGCACGCCGGTGGCAAGTTTGACAAAGGCGGCTACAAAGTCTCCGGCGGTCTGCACGGCGTCGGCGCGTCGGTCGTCAACGCTCTATCCGAAACCCTGCAGGTCGAAGTGCACCGGGACAAAAAAAGCTATACGAACACCTATCACAAGGGCCTGCCGGTCAAAAAATCCGGCGAATTGAAAGATGAGCCGAAACAAAAAGAGACCGGCACGACGATCAGCTTCTATCCCGATGCCACGATATTTGAGACGCTGGATTTCAGTTTTGACACGCTGGCCACGCGCTTCAAAGAAACCGCGTACCTTAATAAAGGCCTGAAAATTATTTTCAGCGACCGGCGCGAAAAAAAAGAACATCAGGAAGTTTATTGTTTTGAGGGCGGCATCGTCGAATACATCGAGCATATCGATGAGAACAAAGAATCCCTGTTCAAGAAACCCATCTATATTCACAAAGAGCAGGACGGCGTGGATGTCGAGGTGTCCCTGCATTACTGCCGGGATTATTATGATGAGACGATGCTGACTTTTGTCAACAATATCCGCACGCGCGAGGGCGGCACGCATTTGTCCGGATTTCGTACGGCGCTGACCCGCTCGATCAATAACTTTGCCAAAAAATACGAGCTCCTCAATCTGAAAAAAGAAGAGCTCTTTACCGGCAATGATGTGCGCGAGGGGCTGACCGCCATTGTGTCCGTGAAAGTGCCCAATCCGCAGTTTGAGGGCCAGACCAAAGCCAAACTCGGCAACAGCGAGGTCAAAGGACTGGTGGACAGCGTGGTGGACGCCGGACTGACGGATGTTTTCGAGACCAATCCGGCGACCGGCAAGGCGATAGTCAATAAGTGCCTGATCGCCCAGCGGGTGCGCAACGCCACGCGCAACGCGCAGGATCTGGCCCGCCGCAAATCCGCGCTGGAGGGCTCCTCGCTGCCCGGCAAGCTGGCCGACTGCATCAACCGCGACGCCTCCAAATGCGAGGTATATATAGTAGAGGGCGACTCCGCCGGCGGCTCGGCCAAACAGGGCCGCGACCGCAATTTTCAGGCGATCCTGCCCCTGCGCGGCAAAATACTCAATGTCGAAAAAGTGCGGCTGGACAAAGTGCTGGAAAACGAAGAGCTGAAAAATATGATCTCGGCGATCGGCCCGGAGGTTTTTGACAAGCTGGCGGCGCGCAATGAAGCCTCCGAGGAGGAAGAAGAAGCCACACCCGAAGCCGCTTCCCGGACGGAGCTGGAACGGATTTTACAGTATCTGCGCTACCACAAGATTATCATTATGACCGACGCCGATGTGGACGGCGCGCATATCCGCACGCTGCTGCTGACTTTCTTTTACCGCTATGCCAAAAAAATTATCGAAGCCGGCTGTCTGTACGCCGCCCAGCCGCCGCTGTATCTGATCAAAAAAGGCAAGCAGGCGCTGTACGCTTATTCCGACGAGGAAAAGGACTCGATCATCAAATCTTTCGGCAAAGATGCCAGTCCCGGCATACAGCGTTACAAAGGTCTGGGCGAAATGAACCCCGAACAGCTCTGGTCTACGACCATGGATCCGCAGCACCGCAATCTCTGGCAGGTCACGCTGGAAGACGCGGTGCGCGCCGATGAGATCTTCACTATTCTGATGGGCTCGGAAGTCGAGCCGCGCAAGAAATTCATTCAGGAGCGCGCCAACAGCGTGAAATGGCTGGATATTTAAACGGCAAACGGTCGGCGCCGGGCTAAGTATCTTTCCCGGATCCGCACGGCCGCGGCGCAGACCTCTTCGGAGTATTTGCTGAGCAGACTGGAATAATCCTGCGGCAGAACATCGTCGGGCTTTAGTAGCTCATAGCCCTTAATTCCAAAGGCTCTGGCCAGTTTGTTCAGCGTATGCGGCGACACCCATTTGCGGCCTGTTTCCAGTCCGCTGATAAAGGTGACAGAAGTATCCGCTTTTTCGGCCAGTTTTTCCTGAGACCATTTAAGGCGGACACGGTAAAGCTTGATGTTGTTGCTCAGGATTTTTTGCAAATCTTCTTCAGCCATAGATTACCTCACAGCGTTGCCATTATGCTATTAGTTTGACAAATCTACTAATCTCTAATAGAATTTTACTAGTTCTATTAGCGTATATACTGAGCTAATAGAGGATAAATTAAAGGGGGTATTTTTATGACTATAGCTACAGGTCAGCCCATGCTGGCCAGCGATGTACTCAATCTGGCATTTTTTCCGAAAGGGACGATACTGATGTACGACGGCACCAGCTGGACGGACAATAGCACGCTCAAGGGCTGGTACAAATGCGAGGGCCAGACGGTGGACGGATACGGGGTCTTGCCTAATCTGAAAAACAGTTTCGTTATCGGCTATGATGCTACGAATACACCGGCGCGCACCGGCGGGAATAATACTATAGCGAAAACCATAGATATTGCCACGGTCAACCTGCCGGCGCACAGCCACAGTTTAAAAAATGAAGATATTTCTATCACCGGTGGATCGCACGGCCATACATTAAAGAACGAAAACATCAGCATTACCGGTGGTTTGCACGCACATTCATTTAAGAATGAAAATATAACTTCCGGCGGCGGTGCGCATAGCCACGGATTTACTACTGGCAAGGCAGATCCTACTAAAGCCGGGATTAGCGAATTGACGGGGTACCTCTCCGCAGGGCATGAAAACCCGGTTATTACTAATCAAAGCGCGACAGGTGTTTTTTCTTTTGAGGGGTCGTCGAGCTATCTTGGCCTGAATGGTGGAGACAATGATAATCAGCGTTCCTACCTGGATGCCAGACATACTCATTCCGGTACGACCGGCAATGAAAGCACAACCGGGCATACGCATACGGTCAATCTGAACGGCAAATCAACTAATGATAATACCTCTCATTCTCATACGCTTAATCTTAATGGCAAATCCACCAACGACAGCACGACCCATACCCACACGCTCAATCTCAACGGCAAGTCCACCAATACTACCGGCTCCGGCACGGGCATTGCCCTGTCCTTTGACAATCGTCCTCAGTACTATGCGCTGATCTATATTATCAAGGTGACGGCGGCGGGGGTGTAATTTTGGGGGATTGTAAAATATTTGTCCTGCTGTTGACGTGGGATATTTGGATATTTTACCTGTCCCTTTCTTTGGTGAATATTTCATTTCTTTAGGGCTGCGCGAATATCTTTGCCAGCGGCAGCGCGCTAGACAATATATTTATTGCGTCTGACAGAACCCTGGGGAGTGTAAATAAAACTGAGTAAACGGCCTGTTTAAGTCAGGACAACTGTTACAGAAAAAATAATTTAGAATTATTCCAGCAGAGCAAAAGCGGCAGTGCCGCCAGAGTACAGCCTGATAGGCAGCATACAGCCGGTATGCAGAGCGAACAGATAAAAAATAAGTTGTTGCAGCCAGAGCTTTTGTGACGCAGGAACAAGAACACATTTGTGCGTTTACACAGTTTTATTTACACTCCCGAACTTTTGCGATGGCCGACAGTGGCCATCCGCTAATTTTACAGTCCCGATTTTGTGCGGGGAAACAGGCTGGTGATTTAGCGGGCTAAATTTAGGGTGAGAGACCCGCTATAAGGATTGTTTTCGGCCAGCGCAGCCAGAACTTCTGTTGACAGTAAAAGATCCGGAGCCAGCTTTAGACTGAAAGCGGCCGCTAGTTTCGGTAGATTCGCTTCCTGTCCGAAAGCGTAATCCCAGTCAAGGCCCAGCCCTGCCGTAACGCCGCGAGGCTTGCCTTGCAGATTACCAAAAGTCACGCCGGTCGTCAGATTGCCGCTGAGCACCGCGCCCGCGAAAAAATTACCCAGGCGGGCCCAGTCATTATTTCCGCGCAGATTTAGCTGCGGTGTCAGGATATTCCGGAAATAAAAATAGGTATTATCGGCGATCTCCGTGCGGGGCGACTCATATCCCAGACTGAACAGCGGCGTAAAAGGCAGATCCAGCGCGGTTTTCAGTTCGTCCGGAATATATCCGGCAATATCCTCTCCGGCGTATAGATTGGCCAGTCTGTACAGATTTTCCGCGCGGATAGTATCTCCGGCCAGACCGACCTCTCCGAAAGCCGCGCCGGCGGTGAGGCTTAACCCCAGGAGACGCAGATTGGCGGTGATCGTAGTATTAGGATAAAAATCTACTCCCGCAATAGACAGAGCGGGAGCATTGTCGGCGTGAGTGCTGATCCCTAAAGAGGCTCCGGCATAAGGATTGGCTTTGGTTGACAGGGCAGCGCCTCCGGTGCCGTCGGCATTATACCGGGCATGGAAATAAGCGCTGTGGAGCGTGCGGGTTTGATTTTGGTCGCTGAGCGTAAAATTTTTGTCCTCATAAATTACCGCGGCGGAGGGATCCGGCTCGATTAAATCGCGGTGTAAATTTGCGGCGTAGCGAAAATAGTCGGACAGAGATCGGTTTACCCGGCTGATTAGTTCTCCTTCGGTAGCCCGGTTAATGTCCACGGCCGTGGCCAGCAGGGAATTAAAATTATCCGGATCCGTATTCAGCCAGTTCCGGAGCATGCCGCTCCCCAGATGCACCGGGACGCCCTCTAAATAAGCGCCGGCGGCAAACAGAGCCCGGTTTAGTCCCTGATGGGAAGTAAGAAATAAACCCAGCGTGCGGCCGATGTTTCCGGTGTGAACCTCGGCGCTGCTCCAGTCGAGATTTTCCAGTATTTGAGCGGGATCCAGCATGGTGTCCGGAGCGAGCACACCGCTGGAACCCACGCTGACCAGAGAATTACCGAAAGAAAAGTCCCCGCGTGCCGTGGCTTTATCCAGTCTTGCGGTAATAGACAGGCCGGGTATTCCGCCAATAGCTAAAGCATCGTTAATGGCCACAAAAGGGTCGCTGGCCTGCAGCCTGAATTCCGCGGAATTATTAGTCACGCTGAACTGCGCAACTCCGCCTGCTATTTTATCCAGTCCGCCCAAATTCTGGCCGGAGAAAAAGGCGCCGCGCATAGTAAGGCTCTGCTCTTCTGGCGAAATAGTTACGCGCAGCTGTTCTATCCCGGCGGAGATATTCTGATAATTAACTTTCAAGCCGTTTATTTCGCCCGTATATTCCGAAGTTTCTTTATGGAGAGCTGCGCTCATACTGTCAATTTTGGCGGTCAGATCCGCGCCGTAGGCACCGGATATTCCGGCGGCGGAACCGCTGGCCGTCTCCTCTGTGGTCTGGATCGCAAGATCTTCAATACGCAGTCCGTAGGGGGTACGCTTATATTCGCCTTTCAGGTCTAAATTGTGCATGGCAAGGTCGCCGGGTCTGGTGAGCAGGGTTTCCGGAGCCTGAATACTTTCACTCAGCCGCTGCGCGGTGGCGGCATTCGCCGTGTCGGCGGAGAATATCGCGCTCTGCTCCCCGGCCCGGTAGCCGCCCTCCAGTTTTTTCAGGTCAGCCTCCGTTTGAGCCGCGCCCTGTGCTATTTGCGCTTCCCCGGCTTTTACATAAAAATTATTTCCCTGTAAGTAGAAGTCTTGCGCGGCAATAGTACTGCCGGGCGTATCCAGCGCGTTTTCCGGGCTGGTAGTATCCAGCGGCTGGGGGTTATAAAAATTTGCCGTGCTGGCCGAGCCGGTTAGATTATCGCCGCCGCCAAAGTTGATGCGGCTGGCCGCTCCGGTGGTCTCCTCGCCGGATTGGACGGCGGCTTTTTCCACGGTTACCCAGTAGTCCCCGGTGGCGGCCCGTGTATTTTCGGTTGCGATCTGCAAGTCCTCGCCGCTGTGGATTATGGTCGTTTGGTCAGCAGCCACCACTACTTTTGTGCCGTCGCCGGTTTCCAGATTACTGACGGATTTGCCTGTCCGCGTCTCATCCCCGATTATAGTTATGTCCTCTGCCGTTGTTTGATAGGTGAAATTACCCTGATGCGCGCCGGTCAAACTGGCCTCCTGAATACTTGTGGCGCCGGTCTCCTCATTCAGGGTAAGGCCGGTCAGCGTGCCGGAAGTGTAAAAATCCGCATTGTCGGTGGTGATCTCAACCCCGGCCTTTTCCGCAAAAATAGTGCTGCTGCCGTCCGGATTTTCCCGGGTGCCGGGTTTGTCCAGAATCGCCTCGACATGCAGGCCATTGTTGTTGGTGGCGGTCAAGACTAATTTGGTCACCGCGGCATCGGCGGCCTTAATAACCTCCTGCAAACCCTCCTCGCCCAAGGAGTCCAGTATTTGGCGGACTTCATATGGAGAGGTGGAGTCAAAAAGGTTTTTTAAACTTTCCTGAGTTTCCAGATCAAGTTCGGACAGAAAATTTTCCTGAAATTCCCCGCTGGTCAGATTCTCGAAGATTTTAGTATAGACAGACTGGCTGTTGTTTTGCTGTAACTGCACCGTCCAGTCCTGAAGACCGCCCGGAAGCCTAACCTCGGACATAACTGTTCCCCCCTAATTGTCCATTGCGCATATTTACCAAAATACCCGTTTAAAAAGGGTTTTATACCCGCAGCGGAAACCGCTGTCGGTCGCCGCAAAAGTTCTGCCAGCGCAATAAATATATTGCCAGAGAAACATAACCCAGCAGGACAAATATGTTTACTTCCGTGCGCTATTGCGCAGCACGGCGCGCCTAACGGTGTGCTTGCGACTGCGAGCGACCACAAGTCGCCGCAGAAGTGTCGCCAGCTAATCAAGCTGGCGGCTGGACCTCACTTAACTTCGCTACGCTCGTTAAGTTCGTTGCGCAGAG
>JAISQA010000041.1 GCA_031274525.1 Candidatus Margulisiibacteriota bacterium | reverse complement strand
TGCTTGCGACTGCGAGCGACCACAAGTCGCCGCAGAAGTGTCGCCAGCTAATCAAGCTGGCGGCTGGACCTCACTTAACTTCGCTACGCTCGTTAAGTTCGTTGCGCAGAGCGCGCTCCGGTAAAATATTTGTCCTGCTGGATTAAATATTTACGCAGTTAATTTTACAGTCCCTAAAATACCGGCCTATCTCCGGAACAATTCCGTTTTATTATCTCCCTGAATTTGTTATACTTTCTGCCATACTTTCAGCCGCATACCAAGGAGGTTCCCCGTGAACGAAATTCTGGAATTGCTGCAAAATGACGCCCGCCTGACGCCGGAAGAAATCGCCGCCATGCTGAAAAAAGACGTCAAAGATATACGCCGGAAAATCAAGCAGCTGGAGGACAGCGGCGTGATTATCAAATATGCCGCGCTGGTCAATCCGGAAAAAGCGCCGAATAAAAAAGAAACGGTGCGCGCTATTATTGAGCTGAGCGTCCTTCCGGAGCGCGAGACCGGCTTTGACACGCTGGCCGAGCGCATTTACAAATTCCCGCAGGTGGAGTCGGTCTATCTCATCTCCGGCGGCTATGATCTGCAGGTCATTGTCGAAGGCCGGACTTTGAAAGAAGTGGCTTTTTTTGTTTCCGAAAAACTTGCACCGCTGAACGGCGTGCGCGGCACCAAAACCCATTTTGTGCTGAAAAAATACAAAGAGAACGGCGCTATTTTTGCCGGCAAGGAAAAATCCGCCCGGCTGGAAATAGCGCCCTAAAGGGCCGGCTATGGCGCGTCAGCCCAAATATTCAGAGCTGGTCAGCCGGATGCCGCCTTCGGGCATCCGCCGTTTTTTTGATCTCATTATCGGTCAGCCGGATATTATTTCCCTGGGCGTCGGCGAGCCGGATTTTGTGACGCCCTGGAATATCCGCGAGAAAGCTTTTTACGCGCTGGAAAAAGGCCGGACTTCCTACACTTCCAACTGGGGCCTGCTGGAGCTGCGCACGGCGGTCGCCGGATATTTGCAAAAATACCGGCTGAGCTACGACCCCGCCGCGGAAATCCTGATAACTTTCGGCGTGTCCGAAGCGGTGGATATTATCCTGCGGTCTATCCTCAATCCGGGCGACGAGGTTATTGTCGCCGAGCCCTGCTATGTTTCTTATCAGCCGCTGGTGGCGCTGGCCGGCGGCAAAACCGTCAGTCTGGATACTTCCCGGACTAAATTTATACCGTCCGCCAGAGAAATAGAAAAGTTAATCACGCCGCAGACCAAAGCGTTATTCCTCTGCTATCCCAATAATCCGACCGGCACGACCATTGCCAAAGCCGAACTGCAAAAAATCGCCGCGCTGGTCAAAAAGCACGGCATCTGGGTCATTTCCGATGAAATTTATGCGGAATTGAGCTATGCCGGGCCGCACACTTCTATCGGCTCTTTTCCGGGCCTGAAAGCACAGACTATTTTATTGAGCGGTTTTTCCAAAGCTTTTGCCATGACCGGCTGGCGCATCGGTTATATTTGCTGCCCGGCGGAGCTGATGCAGCAGATCATCAAACTGCATCAATACTGCGCGATCTGCGCTCCGATCATGTCCCAGTACGGCGCGGTCGAAGCGCTCCAGAACTGCCGGAACGAGGTCGAGCAGATGCGCCGCTCCTATTTCCAGCGCCGCAATTTTGCCGTGAACGCGCTGGACAAAATCGGCCTGCCGGCGGTCAAAGCGGACGGAGCGTTTTATCTTTTCGTCGATATCCGCCGGACAGGCTTGCAATCTGAAGATTTTGCGTTAAAGTTAATCCAGCGGGAAAAAGTGGCCGTCGTGCCGGGCAGTGTGTTCGGCGCGGGCGGCGAGGGTTTTGTGCGCTGCTGTTACGCCACGGAAATTTCGCTGCTCAAGGAAGCGCTGACGCGGATCGGGAGGTTTGTGCATGGCGGAATTAAATGATCTGGATAATTTTGACGAACTTCCGCCGGAGCTGCGGAATTTCTTAAATCAGATTTTCGGGCACCGCCGGCCGGACCGGATCTTTGATTATTTTTCCAACACGGCCAACCGCGTCCTGTATCTGGCGGCCGAGGAAGTGCGTCGGCTCGGCCACAAGGCGCTGGACACGGAGCATCTCCTGCTGGGTTTGATCCAATCCGAAAGCAGCACCACGCAGGTGCTCAAAGATATGGGGCTGGATCTGGTCAAAATTTTCTCCGATGTGGAAATACTTGTCGGCCAGAGCAATAATAAAATCCCGGCCAACCGCCCGATCATGCTGACGCCGCGCGCCAAAAAAGCGCTGGAGCTGGCTTATCAGACCGCCGCGCAGCTCGGCTACAAATACGTCGGGCCGGAGCATATCCTGCTCGGCCTCCTGCGCGAGGGCGAGGGCATCGCCGCGCAGGTGCTGCACAAAAATAATATTACGCTGGAAACCACGGTCAAAGCAATCAACGACCGTTTTGGCGACCGCAAGACCCGCAAGTCCAAAAACATCGATGAATCCTATTTTCAGAACGCGCCGCAGGACGAGCGGACGGCGCTGACCGCTTTTGGCCGCGACCTTACCGCGCTGGCTTATCAGGCGCGGCTGGATCCGGTTATCGGCCGGGCCAAAGAGATCAACCGCATGATCCGGATTCTTTCCCGCCGCACCAAGAATAATCCCATCCTCATCGGCGATCCGGGCGTGGGCAAGACCGCGGTCGTTGAAGGTCTGGCGCAAAAAATAGTCAGCGGCGAAGTACCGGAGACTCTGCAGAAAAAACGGGTGATCGAATTAGACCTGGCCGGTATGATCGCCGGTACCAAGCACCGCGGCGAATTTGAAGAGCGCATCAAAGCGGTCATGGAAGAGATCCGCAATTCCAATGACCGGGTGATTGTTTTCATCGATGAGATCCACAATCTGGTCGGGGCCGGTTCCGCGGAGGGCGCTATGGACGCGGCCAATATTCTGAAACCGGCGCTGTCCCGCGGCGAACTGCAGTGTATCGGCGCGACCACGCTGGATGAATACCGCAAATATATCGAAAAAGATTCCGCGCTGGAGCGGCGTTTTCAGCCGATCCGCGTCGACCAGCCGAGCGTCGAGGACACGATCGAAATACTCAAAGGCCTGCGCGACCGTTACGAGGCGCATCACCGCGTCCAGATCAGCGACAGCGCGATACTGGCGGCGGTGAATATGTCCAACCGCTATATTGCCGACCGTTTTCTGCCGGACAAGGCCATCGATGTCGTCGATGAAGCGGCCGCCAAAGTCCGGCTGGCCTCGATCTCGATGCCGCCGGAAATTCAGAAGCTGAAAAAAGATCTGGAGCTTTTGCGCAAAGAGCAGGCCTCGGTCACGCAGGTCGCCGATAAAGCCAAACTGGAAAAAATAAATAACCGGCTGGCCGAGCTAGAAAAAACACTGGCGGAAAAAACCGGCGAATGGAAAGCCACGCACGGCTCCACTACCGTGGTGGTCACCGAAGCCAACATCGCGGAAATAATCGCGGACTGGACGGGCATTCCGGCGACCCGCATCGAACAGAAAGAATCCGAAAAACTGCTGCAAATGGAAGCCGAGCTGCACAAGCGTGTCATCGGTCAGGACAACGCCATTGAGGCCATCGCCGAGGCTATCCGCCGCGCCAGAGCCGGAGTGTCCGACCCGCACAAACCGGCGGGCGTGTTCCTTTTTGCGGGGCCGACCGGCGTGGGCAAAACTGAACTGGCCCGCACGCTGGCGGAGTTTTTATTCGGTTCGCAGGACAAAATGATCCGCATCGACATGTCCGAATATATGGAGAAATTCAATGTTTCGCGCCTGATCGGCGCGGCTCCCGGCTATGTCGGCTACGAAGAAGGCGGCCAGCTCACCGAGCAGGTGCGCCGCAATCCGTATTCGGTCATCCTGCTGGACGAGATCGAAAAAGCGCACCCGGAGGTATTCAATATTCTGCTGCAGGTCATGGACGACGGCCAGCTGACCAACTCGCAGGGCCGCACGGTCAATTTTAAGAACACGGTGATCATCATGACGACCAACGCCGGTTCGGAAGAACAGAACAAAGCGGTTTTTGGCTTTGTTGCGGACAAGGACAAAGAGGTTATCTCTTATGAAAAAATGAAAGAACGACTCCAGGCCGCGCTGAAAAATGTGTTCCGGCCGGAATTTCTGAACCGTATTGATGAAGTGATCCTCTTCCACCAGCTGACCAAAAAAGAAATCCGCCGGATCGTCGAGCTGCTGCTGGAGCGGCTCAACAAACAATTGCAGCAGCAAAAAATCACCGCGGATTTCAGCGCCGCGCTGCAGGATTATCTCATCGAGATCGGTTACGACCCCAATTACGGCGCGCGGCCGCTCAAGAGAGCCATTCAAAAAAATGTAGAAAATGTTATTTCCAAAGCCATCATCTCCGGCCGGGTCGCGCCGGACTCGACGGTCTATGTCGACATAGACAAAAATAAAAACGTTACGGTGCGCGAAAAAAAATTGGTGGATAAATAACCCTTTTGCTGAGCGGACAGTTCCCCTTGTAAAGGGGTGCCAGCAAAGACAAAAGGGGATATCACAGGAGGTAAGTATGCCGGTAGTAAATATTCAATGGCTGAAAGGCCGGAACAGAGCGGTAAAGGAAAAACTCGCCGCGGAAATAGAAAAACTGATGGTCAATGAAGCCGGTTGCCAGCCCGGCGACACTTATATATTTTTCAACGAGACCGAGCGCGAGAATTTCGCGGAAAGCGGGAAACTGTACGAATAGCGTTAAAATAATTTATAGTATTACCAATCCGCTAAGACCGTAGCATAATCCTGGGCATAGACGGTTGTCGTACTAGCTACACTGTATATACAAATATTCCCGAAATCTAAGAATAACATTTTTGAACCATCAGCTGAAAATTTTCTAGCCCAGTGTTTGCTGCCGCTAGTTTCTCGCACTGCATTTGTACCATCCTCTTGAATTGAGAAAATTCTTGAAGACGTTTGTGAGATATAGCTGGTAAATAATACCTTATTGCCAACCCAGTCTTTAATAACAGCATTATATTTCACTATATTATTATAAGGAGGAGAGGCATCGTACGAGTCAAGTAATAATACAGGAGAAGAACCGTCTATATTGGCAATATATGCTCGTCCAGCATAACCATTTTCATCGATAGCCCGAGCCTGAGAAGTTTCCAAACTCAAATTCACAGCGCCTTCTTGTATATTAAAAGCTACTTTGGCGCCGTTTGGCGAAAAACAAGCCGAACCAACCGGATAGCCAGCTACCCCAGCTGGAATAAAAACCGCTGAATTTATAAAATTATCACCGCTTATATCAGCAATATACGTTGTGTTTCCTTGCCGGTACAGTATTTTGCTGTTTGTAATATCAAAAATTTGGGCGGCAGCTGTATTTGTTTTTTGTGCTGTTTGCGGAGAAGACACGGACAAAACATAAATATAATCATCTGTGCCTATAAAATATATTTTGGATTTATTCGCACTCCACACAGGAGCTTTAGCGTTACCGCCGGCATAGATAGTCTGTCTATAGGAGCCATCTTCGCTGACGAGGTAGAGATTTCCGTCTCCATTACTGTACACTATCGGCGTAGCAGGCGGGGCATTAGTTGTCTCTGAAATAACTGACGAACTTGGACTGTAATTGCTGTTGTTATCGTAAGCCACTACATAAAACGTATAAAATGTAGAAACGTCTAATCCAGAGCTGAGGTATGTGCTGTCGCTTAAACCCGCGGCAACACGAATAAAATCTGTCTCCCCTTGTTTTTTGCAATATACGTCATAACCAGCTAAATCCGCTTCCGGCGAATCAGCCCAGTCTAAAACAATTTTAGAAAAAGTCTTAGATGTTACAATCAATCCCGTCGGCGCCGCTGGCGGTGTGGTGTCTGGAACGGCATGGATAATCACCTCAATAGCTTTTGTAACTACTTGGCGGTAATCTGTTAAAACTACTTGTATTGACACCGTGCAGGCTGCTACCGGAGTCGTATACAAAGCATTGGCGGATGCCGTATTGCTTAATGTCCCGCTACCGGAAACACTCCACTGATAACTAACATCTCCCACAGGATTTTCCGCCACAGCATTGAGGGTACATTGCGTATTGATAACCACATAATTGGGGGTAATCAGGATATAACTATCTGCCAGAGTTTTGGTTACTGTTCCGCCGTCCCCTCCAGACGAACTTGTCGAGCGCACTATTTTGCCGCATCCTGCCAGAAATAAAACCAACAGCATCGCTAAGGCGCTGAACAGAACTTTTTTCATACTTATTCCTTTGAAATTTTTTTACCAGAACAATTATATTTTACGGTGGGGGGGACGTCAAGTGGATGAATTTTTTGTGCCAGCACACGAAAAAGCCAGCGTCAAATCATGATACCCTATCAGGGTATATATTTCCTTATAGGCAATCCTGGCCTAAAGCCCCGCAAGATTAAGTCGCAAAAATTATTCGGTCAATGAACTGTTTTACGCCAGGCGAAACAAACCCTGCTGTTCATTCTCGCCGGGATAAGTAAACGACCGGCGGTGCACCGGCGAGCGGCCGTAATGTTTGATAGCCGCAATGTGGAAGGGCGTGCCGTAGCCTTTATGTTCCGCAAAATTGTACTGCGGATACTGCGCGTGCAGTTCCAGCATAAGTCTATCTCTGGTGACTTTGGCCACGATAGACGCGGCGGAAATGGCTTTGATCTGCGCATCGCCTTTGACCACAGTTTTTTGCGGAATTTTGAGGCCGGGTATTGGTTTGTTGCCGTCGATCAAACACAGCTCCGGCGTGATTTTCTCCTGCAGGGCGGCCACCGCGCGGCGCATGGCCAGAAAGGTCGCCTGCAGAATATTCAGGCGGTCTATTTCCAGATTGTCCGCCTGCCCGATCCCGTACTGATACTGCGCGGTGATAAACTCGTGCATTGCCGCGCGCTGGGTTTCAGACAGTTTTTTGGAGTCTCTGATCAGCTCCGGGATTTCCGCGCCGCCGGGAATGAGCACCGCACAGGCCACGACCGGGCCGGCCAGAGGGCCGCGGCCTGCTTCGTCGATGCCCGCGGTGAGCACAAAAATCAGCTAGTCGTTAGAAACCAGAACTTTTTTCAGCAGGTCGATTTCCTCCAGAACCTTGCCGGTGCCGTAAGCCACCGAGGACAGCGGGTCGTCCACGACAAAAACCGACAGCTCGGTTTCCTGCGCGATATATCGATCCAGCCCCCGCAGCAGCGCGCCGCCGCCGGCCAGCACCACGCCGCGATCCATAATATCCGCGGCCAGTTCCGGCGGGGTTTTTTCCAGCGTCATCCGGATCGCATCCACCACCACATTCACCGGCTCAAACAGCGCGTCGCGCACTTCGGCGGCGCTGATCGTAAAAGTCCGCGGCAGACCGGTCACGAGATCACGGCCGCGCACTTCCATAGTGGATTCGTTTTCCGTCGGATAAACCGAACCCATCGCGATCTTGATCTCTTCCGCCGAACGCTCGCCGATGAGCAGATTGTAATTTTTCCGGCATTGATTGACTATCGCCTCGTCCAGCTCATCGCCGGCCACGCGGATAGATTTGGCAATGACAATGCCGCCCAGCGCGATCACCGCCACTTCGGTCGTGCCGCCGCCGATATCCACGATCATGCTGCCAAAAGGCTCCGAGATGGGCAGATTAGCGCCGATCGCCGCGGCCATTGGCTCCTCGATCAGATACGCCTCGCGCGCACCGGCATTCATCGCCGCGTCCAGCACAGCCCGGCGCTCCACGCCGGTAATGCCCGACGGCACACCCACGACTATCCGCGGCCGGAAAAAAGAATTATTGTTCAGGATTTTTTTGATGAAATGCCGGAGCATCACTTCGGTCACTTCAAAATCCGCGATCACACCGTCGCGCATCGGGCGGATCGCTACGATATTGCCGGGCGTGCGGCCGAGCATGCGCTTGGCTTCATTGCCCAGCGCCAGCACTTTGTTGGAAGATTTATCCAGCGCCACCACCGAAGGTTCGCGCAGGACAATGCCTTCGCCGCGGGCGAACACCACCGTATTGGCTGTGCCCAGATCGATGCCCAGATCGCGGGAATATTTGCTGAAAAACTTTTCAATAAATGGAATCATCGGTTATTTTACTCCTTTTATTAGTCGCTAAACTGCCTTTAGCATATCAATCAAAGCGCTTACCGGCAAGCCCACCACATTATAGTAACAGCCGTTTATTTTGCGCACAAAAAGACCGCGGGTATCCTGTATGCCGTAGGCACCGGCCTTGTCATAGGGCACGGGCGTTTGCAGATAATCCCGCAGCTCGCGCCCGGTAATTTGGCGGAAAAACACTTCCGTCGCCACGGTCTTATGCCTGATGACCGGCCGGCCGTGCCGCAGGAATTTCAGAGCCACGCAGCTGTACACGGTATGCTTTTTACCGGAAAGCAGGCGAAGAAATTCTGCGGCCTGTTTTGGCGCGCGCGGTTTGCCCAGCACGCGGCCGCGGCAGACCACTATAGTGTCGCAGGCCAGCAAGAGCTGACCCTGCCCGCAGGGCGCGGAGTTAATTTTGGCCAGCGTGACTTTGACCAGATCCTGTTTGTAATTTCGGGGCCGGATATGTTCCGCGGTTTGCGGCGCAAAAACCGTAAAAGCCAGCCCCAGTCCTTTTAATAAAACCCGCCGGCGGGGCGAACGGGACACGAGGACGATTTTATACCGCCGCTGGAGCCGGGACAGCATTACTTGATCGAAATATAAGCGTTGTAACCGTACTCGCCGGCTTTTTTCAGCAAAGCCGTGGATAGAGCTTTGGATTTGAAAGCACCGATTTGCAGACGGTGCTTGCCATCCGCCTGATACTGATACACAGGGAAACCGTCGGCGCGCACATTCACGGCCACATCCGCCGCTTCCTGCCTGGTGTCAAAATTTCCGACCACCACGCGGTACAGCGTGCCGGTCACGGCGGGACTGGCTGCCGGTCTGGCAGTCTGCACCGCCGGTTTGGGCGGCGGGGCGGCGGGCGGAGGAGTGTATTGCACTTCCGGCGGGAGGATGGCTTTTGGCGGCGCGGGCGGCGGAGAGTAATTCGTAAAGGCTTTTTCATCTTTTACCAGATCGGAGCTGTCCATCAGCCGCTTAATTTTTTTCACGCCTTTGGTCACCGCAAAAGAGGGCACCAGATTTTTCTGATTGATGACCCGGGCGCCCACCAGATAGCTCAGGCTAAAACTGCCCGCCACCACCAGCAGACAGATCAAAATAAACAGCAGATTTTTTAAACAGCCGGTATTGTGCTCCGCCTTGAGCAGATTATTCAGCTCCTGCGATTCCTCGGCAAACACGCTGTTAATCCTGTCCTGCGCCGGAGGCGTATAGGCCGGCGGCGGGGCCGGATAAGGCTGCTGGTAAACCGGCGGAGCGGGCGGCGGCTGCGGAGGCTGATACACATACTGCTGATAAATTGGCGGCTGATAAGCCTGCTGCTGGGACGGTTGATACTGCGGATTGAGCTGATACTGCTGGGCCTGCGGATTTTCCAGCGGCGCGCCGGTCGCACGCGGCTGACACACCCCGGCCTGGGAAGGGACAAAACCCTGCGACGCCGGCGTGTTAAACTCAGGAATTTTGCTTTCCAGATTGGTGCCAAACTCGTCGGTATACTCGTCGAGCACTTTTACCCCCCGTAATGACTGAGGTATTTTACCATAAAACAACCGGGAAAAACAAACTAAAATTGTCAGAACCGGCGTTTTACTTTAAAATGGAGCGGGATCCGGGTCTGTCTCTGCGCTGCGCTGGAGCGCTGCCGGGCAGAAAAAACGGTTAGTTCAGCTGTTTGGCCGCGGGTCCTGGTGTTTTGAACAATAGGGGCATGTAGCTCAGGTGGTTAGAGTGCTTGCTTGACATGCAAGAGGTCCGTGGTTCGAGTCCACGCATGCCCACTCGATACAAAATAAAAGTAAAATCGCGCGGCCGCTGGCTGGCAAGCGGAATATTCTGCTCCCGCGAAGCCGTATCCCGCGCATAGGCGCGAGCTGCAATATATTTGCGCAGCTGTTAGTAGCGCGCATTGGGGTGTTTACACAGTTAATTTTACAGTCCCCGGGTCATTTAGTGCGTAAATAAATATCCGCGCCGGACTCTGTGATATAATAGAAACAGCAAACTAAAGGAGGAAATAATATGGCTACAGAAAATAAAGAATTGTTCAAGTGGCACGGCTGGGCTTCACCGGTAGGTCTGGGCATTTTTATCATCAGCATTGCGCTGGCGGTTCTGCTGCTTTTCCTCTCGATCAGCGTAATCACTGACGCGGGGCTCAAAGGCACCAAGATCAAATACCGCACTTTCAAAGAGTGGCGGCCGCTTGTGGAACAGATCGATTACAAAACGCCTAATAAATAGCCGCCGGTCAGTTAATTTCCGGGCTTGTAGCTCAGCCGGTTAGAGCGCTCGCTTCACATGCGAGAGGTCCACGGTTCGAATCCGTGCAAGCCCACTCTGCGCCTGGGCGCAGAGTATCAAATTGCGCGCATAGAAAAACGCGCAATTTGTCACCCGGCGTACTGCGTTTGGTATCAATTTGTGCGCGAGGAATTACGCGCGAATTGCCACCATACAAGAGAAAAATTCAGCGAATAAAATTAGTCATCATAATTTCTTCCCGCTCCGGCAGGGCAACGCCGGCCTTTGCTCCAGCTTCTTTACAGCGCAAAAAATATGCCATATTACGGCCGAGTATACGCATCACCTGCATACCCTCCAGATCTTGCAGCACATCTTCCGGCTTAGCTCCGTGCACCATATTCCAGTAACGCGAAGAGATTATCGGCATTTCCGATATTGTAAAATATTTGTTGAGCTGGTCAAAGGCCGCAGTCGTGCCGGCACGGCGGGCCGAGAGCACCGCTGCGGCAGGCTTCAGGTAAAAAGCATTTTCAGCGCTGCCGAGCATTTCGGAGAAAAACACCCTGTCCATAAATGAGGTCAGCGCGCCGCTGGCCGCCGCGTAATGCACCGGCGAGCCGAAGATAAACCCGCCCGCAGTTTGGGCGATCTTCCGAAATTCATTTACATTGTCCTGGAAAACACATTGCCCGGTCTGACCGCATTTGCGGCAGGCGATACAACCCGCAATTGGTTTCGTCCCGATCCAGAAAATTTCGGCTTCGACGTTTTCTTTATTTAATGTCCGCGCTATTTCATTGAGCGCGGTATAAGTACAGCCTTTTTCATGCGGACTGCCGTTTACTAAAATAACTTTCATTTATTTGCTCCTTGCTTGAGTGAGATTATAGGCGCAAATGCGCGGGGTATCAATTTGTCAAAAATTTTACGCCGGTCATTTTTTCCGAAATCGTCCAGAGTTTGGCGGCCAGTTCCGCGTCAATAGCCCAGGGCAGCACGCCGTAAGGCGATGCGCGGTCAGTCACCGCGCTGGCAATGTTGCAGTCCTCGCAGTACACGCCGCCTTTGCCGTTCAATTCCTCGCTCAGCGCGCACCATACCGGTGTGGCCGCGCCCTGCCGGATATTTTTTAATTCATCGCCGGAATGATGAGGTCTACGGCGCAGAAACAGGTCTTTTTTCCAGAGCATTAGCAAATACAAAAATCTGACCAGCGGATTGGCCGCCTGTCTGCCCAGATCCGTCCCCGGCACCAGTCCCGGATGTGCGGCAAAAGCGCGGACACCGTATTTTCTGGCCAGCGCGTCGAGCCGCACGGCAAATAAAACATTGGCTGTTTTGGATTGCGCATAAGCCTGCATCGGCTGATAGGCTGTCTGCTCATAGTTAATATCTGCAAAATTCACGCCGCCCATTCTCTGCGCCCGTGAAGACACCGCCACAACCCGCGCTCCGTCCGCCTGCCGCAGAGCCGGCCACAATCTGGCGGTCAACTGAAAATGGCCGAGATGATTTATCGCAAATTGCGATTCATAGCCGCGCCTGTCGCGCGTAAGCGGCGGGGCCATAATTCCGGCGCAGTTAATAAGTATATGCAGCGGTTTTTGTCCGGCCAGAAATCTGTCGGCGAACAAATCAATGGAGGCCGGCTCCAGTAAATCCAGCGCGTCTATTGCTACGCCGGGAATGCCCCGCAAATTCTTGCGGGCCTTGGCCAGATCGCGCGCGGGAACCAGCACGGATGCTCCAGCTCCGGCCAGCGCGCGGGTAATTTCCCGTCCTATGCCGGAATAACCGCCGGTAACAATAATGTTTTTGCCGCGCAAGTCTCTCTGGCCGACAATCTGTCTGGCCGTGGATTTAGCGTTGAAACCGGATTTAAGCGGGGTTTGCAGAGATCGTTCGGTCATGGCACAGATTATACCAGATAGCCAGCCCGGCGTTTTTTTGGTATATTTATTTTCCGTTTATTGCGGGAGTGTAGCTCAGTCGGTAGAGCAGCTGACTCTTAATCAGCGGGTCTGGAGTTCGAGCCTCCACACTCCTACTTGTTTTTTTGGTTAATGTATATTGTGGTATATTATTAGTAACAGGACTCCCCGCACCTCTTAACAATGTGTCCCAGGGGAGACGTTGTTACTGGTTCTTTTCGGACAACCAGGAAACTATCAAAACTTGTAAAAATTACAAGTTTTGATAGTTTGTGGTATATTGGCGTATGAGCAAATTATTAAACCGAAAGAAATACCTTGCCGATTTATTGTCCTATAAAGACAAAGACCTTATCAAAGTAGTTACTGGTTTGCGCCGCTCTGGTAAATCTACCTTGTTTAATTTATTTAAAACTTTCTTATTAAAACACGGCGTAACATCCAGGCAAATCCAATTTTATAATTTCGAGCTACCGGAAAATTATTTGAATAAGTCGTGGGATAAACTTTATTTTGAAATAAAAGCAAAGTTACACGTAAACAAATCCAATTACATTTTCCTTGATGAAATCCAGAATATCGCTAGTTTTGAAAAATTGATTGACGGATTGTTTGCCACGCCAAATGTTGACGTTTATATTACAGGTTCAAATGCCAATTTATTGTCTAGTGAGCTTGCTACTTTGTTGAGCGGCAGATATATAGAAATATCTATTTTACCTTTTTCTTTTGCTGAATATTTGGAAGCCAGAAAAATAGCTACAAATAATGAGCATTTGAATTACGAAGCCTTATTTTCCGATTATGTAAATGAAACTTCTTTACCTAAAGGAGTTGATTTACGAAAAGAAGGCTTTGATAAAATCTATGAATATATCGAGGCCTTATACGCTACTATTATCCAAAAAGACATAATGCAACGATATAAAATCAACGACAAGCGAGCGTTCGGTAATATCACAAAATTTATCGCAACAAATATCGGCAACAAGGTATCACCAAGCAGTATCTCAAAAGCATTAAAAGCAGACAATCAGAGTGTTCATCACGCAACTGTTGAAAAGTTCATCGATTATCTTGTAGAAAGTTTTGTTTTTTACCGTGTTAATCGTTTTGACATAAAAGGCAAGAAACAATTAGCGACCCAAGAAAAATACTATCTTGTTGATTTAGGTCTGCTAAATGTATTAGCAGGGCGAGAAAAAATGACAGATAGAGGACATATTTTGGAAAATGCTGTTTATTTGGAACTTTTGCGGAGAGGTTACAAAATTTGGACAGGCACGATGAGAAATGGTGAAATTGATTTTCTTGTAAAAAATAAGACTGGCGATATTGAATATTATCAAGTTGCCTGGAACATTGCAGATACAAAAACAGAAGAACGAGAATTTTTTTCTCTTGAACAAATAAAAGATAATTATCCTAAATATCTGCTTACAACAGACTCGTTTTTAAAAAACCGAGCAGGAATAATCCATAAAAATGTTTTTGAGTGGTTGCTAGGAAAAACGGCCTAATAAAACACCAAAAAATCCCCCACACTGGGGGATTTTGACTCTTTTTAAGGTTTTTAAACTCCCTGAAACTCTGTCTGAGCAGCAACTTTGGCGCACAGCCCCGGCTTTAGCCTGCCGGTTACGGGCGGCTTTTTTCCGCAGGCTACCGGTCTCTTTTGAAAAAGGCGGCGACTTCCACATTCAGACTTTTGGCCAGCAGATACAGAGTGCTCAATTTAGGCGACCGCCGGCCCTGTTCTATGTAACCGACCGCCACCCGATCCAGACCGGAGGATTCCGCCAGACTTTCCTGCGTATGCTTTTTGTCCTTGCGGATTTTTTGAATACGGCGGCCCAGAGCCTGTCTGAATATCTCAAATTCTCTAGCCGTCTTACTCATTGTGAGAAGTATTGCAAAGCTGCCGCCGTAAATACCATAAACAGAGTGTTAGCAAAAAATAGGCGGATAGGCTAGCATATTTACGCTAACATAGCTTACCTGTCCCTTTCTTTGAAACACTACGCCATTTTCTTAATATAAATCACTGTGTAATAACCCGGAATAATATCAAAAGCCGCGCCTGAGCCCGCGCTGGCTGTAGTTCCCGAAAGCGTATGCGTATGGTCACCGGCAGACGATGTGGTCTGATAAAATTTAATTATATTTGTGTGATCATCTCCGGAGGTAAGATCCGGAGCAGCGCTTGAGACGTTACTACCTTCTTTAATTGTATGCGTATGCTCGCCGGCATTGTTGACGACCAAGCCTGTCGCTCCATGAACATGCGCCGGCAAATTGGCGATGGTTAAAGTCACGGTATCACTGCCCGCGGTGGTTCCGGCTGCCGTCCCGCCGCGGACAAACCGGCCTGTCAAATTTGGCGTATTGCCGTAAGGCGTATCCCGTCCGTCGCAGATATACCAGCCGCCGCGTCCGTCCGTCCAGCCGCCGTCTATCATCAAAATAGCGCCTACAGGAAAAAAACTTAAATCGGCCACATTAGCGGATAGCGTATCTATACTATTCTGCAGCTCTAAAGCTCTGGCTTTACCGGCAGCAGTTACATTAGCGAACACCGTATCTATATTATTCTGCAACTCTAAAGCTCTGGCTTCACCAGCAGCAGTTATATTAGCGGACACTGTATCTATATTATTCTGCAGCCCGTCCCGCAAATCAAGGATATCCTGCGCCAGCATCGGCTCGCCTTTTCTTATCACCATAAAAATCCCCCCGGGTTAGATTAGCCCTAAGCCATACAGACCTATAATAGCTTACAGCTATGTAATTATATCGACGTACAGCTAATTGTCAAGACATTAGCTGTTAGCTTATAAAGACAAAATGCAGTATGCCCAGTTAAAGCAAATCTATATTGACAACTTAAAAAAATTCAGAAAGCAGGCCGGTATGTCCCAGCTGCAGCTGGGATTGCGCTGTGACACACCGGCCAGTTATATCTGCGAGATAGAGACCGGGCGCAAATTTCCTTCGCTGGAAATGATCACAAAAATCGCCGACGCTTTGCAGGTGCCGCCCCATTTATTTTTGCTGGACGCCAGGCCCAAAACTCCGGTGCAGGCCGCCCGGCCGCTGCTGTCCGCTTTCGCCAAAAAAAATCTGGCCGAACAGTTAGCCGCGCAGGTCAACAGCACCATCTGGCGCGTGGTGCGCAAGTTTTAGCAGGCCGCGGTTTTTCAGCGGTTCGTTTCCGACCGCACAAAGAAAAAAGTCCCGATCAGCAGAAACACCACGGTCAGGGCCGCGATGATCAGAATATCCAGCAGGGGATTGAACAGCACAATGCTGGCATAGCCCGGAGCGCCGGCAAAGAACGCCGCGCGCGCCAGATCGAGGCAGTAAGTCATCGGCATCAGCCGGCTGAGCAAAAATAACAGGCCCTGCGAATTATTGATCGGGATAAACGCGCCGGTGAGAAACATCTGAGGCATGACGACCAGCATCTGCACCATCCCGGCCGTGCGGTTATCCTTGATGAACGCCACGATGATCATGCCCAGCGAACCGGCGGACAGACAGATCAGCGGCGCGACGGCCAGCACCGCCAGCAGCTGCCAGAGAGAATAATGAATACCCATCAGGAGCGCGGTCAGCAGCGTGCCCAGAAGCTGCAAAACAGCCGTAAAAGACGAGCCCAGAATCTTGCCGACAATAATGGAGTAACGCGAGATCGGCGAGACCATCAGCTCCTGCGTGAAATCCTCCGTGCGATCCTCGACCAGCGAGGTGATGCCGCCGGTCGTGCCCATCAGCAGCATGTTGACGAGCATCCCGACCAGCAAAAACTGACCGTAATCATAGGGCAGACCGGCGGCCATATTCTGCGCCAGACTGCCGCCCAGTATGCCCATAAAAATCAGCGGCATGATCAAGCTGAAAATAAAATAGGACGGTGTTTTGAGCAGGATCAAAATATCCCGCACGGCGATCGTCACCACCGCGTTGATTTCCCGCGCCCATTTGTTCATTCCGCGCCTCCCGTTTTCTGGAGCAGATCCACATAAGCGTCTTCCAGCGACGGTTCATAGAGCCGCATTACGGGCTGAGCGCCCAGCCGCGCTTTTAACTGCCGCGGCGTGCCGGCAAAAGCAATGCGGCCGCGGTTGATCACGCACAGGGCGTCAACTTTTTCGGCTTCATCTATATAATGCGTGGTCAAAAAAACCGTGGTGCCGTGTTTTTGCCGGACAGCGTCAATATAATTCCAGAGCGCGCGGCGGCTTACCGCGTCCAGCCCCTGCGTCGGCTCATCCAGAAACAAAATATCCGGCGTGTGCATGAGGCTGCGCAGGATTTCCAGCTTGCGCTGCATGCCGCCGGAAAGTTTTTTGACCGGCTGAAAAAGTTTGTCCTGCAGCCCCACGATCTCCGCCAGCTCCCGGACGCGCTCCCGGTAGGCGGCGGGCATCAGGCAGAAAGACGGCCGGTACAGGAACATCCCGTACAGGCAGGCGTGAAAACGGATGTTCTCTTCCGCCGAGAGCGTTTTGTCCAGACTGGGTTTTTGAAAAATAATCCCGACTTTTTCGCGGATCTGTCTGGTCTCGCGCTCCAGATCATAACCGGCGATAGTCACCTGCCCGGAAGTCCGGGCAAGCGTGGTTGTCAGGATCGAGATGGTCGTGGTCTTGCCCGCGCCGTTGGGCCCCAGAAAAGCAAAAAAATCGCCTTCCCGCACCGTAAAGCTGAGCCCGTCTACCGCCAGCTCTTTGGCCTTTTTGTAGCGCTTGGTCAGATTATGCACTGCAATAATATCGCTCAAAATAAATTCTCCTCAAATTATTCTAATGAGACAGCCGTAAAAACTTATATTAACACAAACTGGCGGTCTGCGGAATTTAACCAGCACCGGGCTTTAGACCGCTCCCGCCGCGGCCGGCTAAAAAACGCTTGCTTTTTATCCGATTTTATGTTTCTATATTTCTAGATTTCTAGAAACGTGGCATAAAGGAGCGGTAAAATGAAAATGCAGGAAATGGCGGTTATCTTCGATGCGCTGTCCAAAACCGTGCGGCTCAAGGTCTTCTGTATCCTGCTCAAGCACCACGAAAAAGGCACCGGCGGCGTGACCCCGACCCAGATCGCCAAAGAAATGGGCAATATACCGCGCAACACCCTGTCTTTTCATCTCAGCCTGCTGGGCAGCGCCGGGCTCTGCCATTCGCGCCGGAGAGGCAAAACGATCCTTTATGTCCCGGACTGCAAACATATCAAAGCCGTGGCAGCCTTTCTGGTCAAAGACTGCTGCAAAGGAGAATGTAAATGGTAGAAACTAAAAGCTGCGGCTGCTGTGCAAAAGATCACGCCGCCCAAAACCTGACAGAAGAACGGGAAGAGTCCGCAGACTGGCGGACATTACTGCCGGCTTTTCTGGCCGCCGCGGCCGCGGAAATTATCGAGTTATTCTACGGCGGGCACTGGCTGGTCTTCGTGCTGGCGCTGGCCGCTATCGCCGGCAGCGGCTTGCCCGTATACAAGCAGGGCCTGCTGGCACTGTTCCGGCTGGATTTGAATATGAACGCGCTGATGGCCGTGGCGGTCACCGGGGCGCTGCTGATCGGCCACTGGCCGGAAGCCGCGATGGTGATGGTCTTATTCGCGCTGTCGGAAGTCATCGAGGAACACTCGCTCGGCCGCGCGCGTCAGGCGATCGGCGAGGTGTTAAAACTCGCGCCGGAAAAAGCCACGGTGCAGCAGGCCAACGGCAGCTGGCGGGAGACCGCGGCAGAACAGGTAGCGGCCGGCAGCGTCGTGCGGGTCAAGCCCGGCGAAAAGATCGCGCTGGACGGCGTGGTCTTGAGCGGACATTCTTTTGTCGATCAGGCGCCGATCACCGGCGAAAGTATCCCGGTCGAGAAAAATAAAAACGCCGCGGTTTTTGCCGGCACGCTCAATACCACCGGCTCCTTTACTTACCGGGTGACCGCGCTGGCCAAGGATTCCACGCTGGCACGCATCATTCACGCTGTAGAAAAAGCGCAGGAAAACAAAGCGCCGGTGCAGCGCTTTGTGGATCGCTTTGCCAGAATTTATACACCGGCGGTTTTTTTGCTGGCGCTGTTCGTCGCCGTGCTGCCGCCGCTTTTCACCGGCGAGTGGCTGAACTGGCTCTACAAAGCGCTGGTGCTGCTGGTCACGGCCTGCCCCTGCGCGCTGGTCATCTCCATACCGGTTGGCATAGTCAGCGGGCTGGCCAATGCGGCGCGGCAGGGTATTTTGATCAAAGGCGGTGTCTTTCTGGAGAACGGACGGCATTTGCGCTGGCTGGCGCTGGATAAAACCGGCACGCTCACCGAGGGCCGGCCCCGCCAGACTGATTTTAAAAACTGGACCAAACAAAATCCCGCCGTGATCCAAACGCTGGCCGCCAGTCTGGCCGCGCGCTCCGATCACCCGGTGTCGCAGGCTCTGGCGGCGGCCGCGCGCCAGAAAAATCTTAAATTAAAAACCGTCAGTAAATTCCGCGCCCTGCCCGGCCGCGGCATCGAGGGCCGCATCGGCGCCAAAACTTATTATCTCGTCAATCACCGGATGATCAAGGAGTTAAATTTGGGCTCGCGTCTAATAACCGAACAGCTGGAACACCGGGAGAAAAAAGGCTACAGCACCGTCCTGCTGGCCGATACGGAAAAAGTACTGGGGCTTTTTGCGGCGGCCGACACGCTGAAAAAAAATAGCCGTCAGGCTGTCGCGGCCCTGCACCGGCTGGGGGTCAAGACGATCATCCTGACCGGCGACAATCAGCACACCGCGCAGGCCATAGCCGGACAGGCGGGCATAGACACCGTGGCGGCCGATCTTCTGCCGGAAGACAAGCTGACCGAGATCGAAAAATTGCTTTCGTCTAAATATCAGGTGGGCATGGTCGGGGACGGCATCAATGACGCTCCGGCTCTGGCGCGGGCGGATATCGGGTTTGCGATGGGCGCGGCCGGTTCGGACACGGCGATAGAGACCGCCGCTGTGGCGCTGATGACCGATGATTTAAGCAAAGTGCCGGACTTTATCCGGCTGTCCCGCCGCACCGCCGGCGTGCTGCGGCAGAACATCATCTTCGCGCTGGGCGTCAAAGCGCTGTTTTTTTATTTCACTCTTTTCGGCGAAGCGACAATGTGGCTGGCTGTTTTTGCCGACGTGGGCGTGAGCCTGCTGGTAGTCTTCAACAGCCTGCGCCTGCTGCAAAAAGATAAATCTCTATTAAACACAAAGAGTTAGTCTTATGTAAATATTTTTCCTCCGCGAACGGTGCGCAGCACGGCGCACCTAACGGCGTACTTGCGACTGCGAGCGACCACAAGTCGCCGCAGAAGTGTCGCCAGCTAATCAAGCTGGCGGCTGGACCTCACTTAACTTCGCTAACGCTCGTTAAGTTCGTTGCGCAATGTTCGCTCCGGTAAAATATTTACACAATACTTCCTGTGTTTTTAAAAAATCGATTGCCAGACCTGTGTTAATTTTTTACAATAAGCACCATCTATGCAGGTATCAGCCGTCAACGGCAGTCCGCGTAAAGGCGGCAACACAGAAAAAATGCTGAATACAGTACTGACGGTCTGCCAGCAAGCCGGGCTGACGACGGAACTGTATCAGGCCGGCGGGGCGGGAAGTGCGCGGCTGCCGGGCAAACTGACGCGCTGATATGGATCCGGCCGCCCATTTCGGCATAGCTCTCGGCGGTAAAATCATTCGCGTACAGGTGGCGCTGACGCCGGAAGAACACGCGCGGGGATTGATGCACCGGCAGTCTCTGGAGGCCGACGAGGGGATGCTGTTCGTTTTCCCGGACAGCCAGCGGCGCGCTTTCTGGATGGCCAATGTGCCTATCGATTTGAGCCTGGGTTATTTCACCGCGGATGGCCGTCTGGACGAGATCAAAGCCCTCTCCGCCCGGAGTACTGAGTCTATATTTTCCCGCTCCGCGGCGATCCGTTATGCCCTGGAGCTGCGCGCGGGCTGGTTTGCAGCCAGCGGCATAGGGCCCGGAGCAGAGCTGGATTTAGCCGCAGTGCGGGCTGCCACGCTGGCCAGAACAAACGGCTTACCAGCCCCGCGAGGCGCCGCCCCCGCCAAAACGCCCGCCGCCGCCTCTGAATCCGCCGCCCATCCCGCGGCCGCCGTAGGTGCGGCCGTGTATTCCGCCGCCGGACAGGCCCCAAAACCGGATGATCCAGAACAGGCCGAGCAGGGCCAGACTAAAAGGCCAGCCCAGCGCCAAAAGGAGGAGCAGCAGCAAGAATGAAAAATCCAGACGCAAAACCCCAAAAGCCGCCAGAATTAAGAACACGCCGCCCCACAGACCTTTGAACAAAAAATTCTGCCGGCTCAAACCCAGAAAAACAGCAAAGAATAAAACCAGCGGCAGCAATATTTCCTGACCGGGAGACAGCGCGTATCCGGCGGAAACTGCCGGCGCGGCGGCGCCCTCCGGCCCAAAACCCGTTCTGTCCATCAGGGCGGTCAGAGTCCGGTAAATACCGGCGTAATAAGCGCCCTCCCGGAAAGCCGGCAGCAAAAATTGATCCAGCGCCTGTCCGCAAAAAACATCCGTTAAGACCGGCTCCAGACCATAACCGACCTCTATTCTGGCCCGGCGGTCAGCTTTGACGATCAAAAGCAGCACACCGTTGTCCCGGTTTTTTTGGCCCGGCTGCCATTGCTCCACGACCTGCATGGAATAACTTTCCAGACTTTCGCCCTCCAGACTGTCTATGGTCAATAAAACCATTTGTCCGGCTGTCCCGGCCTCATAAGCGGCCAGCAGATTTTCCAGCTCCTGCCGCTCCCCGGCGGTCAAAAGACCGGCGGTATCATTCACTCTGGCGGTCAAAGCCGGCACCGGACGCGCAGCGGCCAGTCCCAAAATCAGCATCAATAACAGCAAAATTTTTCTCATCGGATAATTCTAACATTTCTCCGGAAACTTTTTTGAAACAATTTGAAAATACTTACGATATCTTAGTGTAATGAGGTGGTCTTTATGAAAAACATGAAAAAGGCAGAAATTATCATCAGCGACAAATTTCAGGACAATATGCAAAACATGAGCATGTATGCGCACCTGAGTAAAAAAAGCGAGCTCTGCTACAAAGGCAGCGTTAAGAAAGTCGATAATGAGCTGTATATCCTGCACGATGAACAGGGCCGCGATGTCTGCGGTATTCTCGACCAGAAGTCTTTTATGGAAGCCCTGCTGGAAACCGATGTGGCGCATCTCTGGGCTTTCGATAACCGCAAAAAAATCGGGACTGGCAATTAGTAAATTACGGCTGCCTGCAGGTCTTTGCCGCCGCACCCGGCAGAATATTGTATGTATGCTTGCGGCAAAATATTCGCTTTGCCCTGAATATCAGTTCAGGATAACTCCAGCATTCTCTGAATAGCCCGCCGTGCCGGAACGGCGATCTTTTCATCCACCGTCACTGACAGTCCGGCTCCGTCCGCTGGCCGCTCCATGTTTTCTAAAACGTTACCTAGCTTTTCCAGCGTATTTTTCTGCATATTGGGGCAGACCGCCAGCGGCGTCACCGGATAAAATTTCTTGTCCGGATTATCCGTCCGCAAGCGGTGCAAAAGACCGTTCTCGCTGGCGATAATAAATTCCCGCGCCGCTGAAGCGGAGGCATATTCCTGCATCTGGCCGGTGGAGCCGATAAAATCTGCCTGCTCCAGTACATTTTTATTATTTTCGGGATGCGCCAGGATCAGCGCCTGCGGATGCGCGGCTTTCACTCTGGTCAAAAATTCACCCAGGATCCGGTGATGCGTCGGACAAAAGCCCGGCCAGAGAATGATTTCTTTGTCCGGCACCTGCGCGGCGACATACGCGCCCAGACTACGGTCGGGGATAAAGATGATCCTGCGCTGCGGCAGTTTCCGGACAATACAGACGGCGTTGGCCGAGGTCACGCAGATATCCGAGACCGCTTTCACCGCGGCGGTGGAATTGACATAAGTCACCACTGCGGCTCCGGGATGCGCGGCTTTGAGCCGGAGCACCTCCGCCACCTCCGCCATGTCCGCCATGGGACAGCCGGCCTTAGGATCGGGGATATAGACCTTTTTCTGCGGCGCGAGCAGCGCCGCCGTCTCCGCCATAAAATACACACCGCAGAAAATTATCCTGTCCTGCGGCACGGAAGCATCGGCAGACCTGCGGCTGAGCCCCAGGCTGTCCCCGACATAATCCGCCGCGTCCTGCACTTCCGGCGGCGTGTAAACATGCGCCAGAATCAGCGCGTTTTTTTCCTGCTGGAGTTTTTTTACCCGGACAAACAATTCGTCCATCAGTGCTTGAAATGCCGCCGTCCGGTGAAGACCATCGCAATGCCGTGCTCATCGCAGGCCGCGATAGACTCCGCATCGCGCACCGAGCCGCCCGGCTGGATGATCTCGCTGACGCCCAGTCTGGCCGCGGCGTCCACTACATCCCGGAAAGGGAAAAAGGCGTCTGAGGCCAGCACACAGCCCGGAAGCCGGGCCGCGTTGTGCTCTCTGGCTTTGCGTTCCGCGCAATTCAGCGCGTCAATGCGCGACATCTGCCCCGCGCCCACGCCGATAACCGCACCGTCTCTGGCCAGCACAATAGCGTTGGACTTGACATGGCGGCAGATCTTCCAGGCGAACAAAAGATTCTGTAAGTCCTGCGGCGCCTGCCGGGTCTGGAGCTGCAAATCTTTTTCCGCGGTCAGCATCCGATCTCTGTCCTGCACCAGATAGCCGTTGTTGGTGCGTTTGACATCCGGGCCGCTGATGACAAAATCCGTTTTGATCAGCCGGATATTTTTCTTTTCTTTTAATTTGGCCAGCGCTTCCGGCGTATAATCAGGAGCAGTTACCACTTCGACAAAAAGTTCAGCGATTTTTTCCGCCAGCGCCGCGGACACCGGACGGTTCACGCCGATGATCCCGCCAAAAGCCGAAACCGGGTCGCCGGCCAGCGCTCTGGCATAGGCTGCTTCGGGGGTCTGACCGATCGCCGCGCCGCAGGGATTGGTGTGCTTGACGATCGCCACCGCCGGCTCGCGGAAATCCGCGACGATATTCTGCGCCGCGTCAATATCGATGATATTATTGAAAGATAACTCTTTGCCGTGCAGCTGGGTGTAAGGCTTGCCGATATATACCGCGCTCTGATGCGGATTCTCGCCGTAGCGCAGTTTCCGGGCGGAACCCAGCTCCGGCGCGGCCTCCGCGATATCTTCCGGCAAAAGGGTTTTATGCAGATAAGCGCTGATGGTTTTATCATAAGCCGCTGTCCGGGCAAAAACTTTTACGGCCAGTTTTTCTTTCGTCGGCATGGACAGTTCTTTATTTTGCCGCAGCTCCGCCAGTACCGCAGCGTAATCCGCCGGATCGGTGAGCACGCCGACTGAGCGGTAATTTTTGGCAGCGGAGCGCAGCATCGACGGCCCGCCGATATCGATATTTTCAATAGCCTCCGCTAATTCAATATCCGGTTTAGCGATAGTTTGCTCAAAAGGATAGAGATTGACCACGACCAGGTCGATAAAAGTAATTCCGTGTTTTTGACAGGTCGCCACATGTTCGGGATTGCCGCGCAGGGCCAGCAGGCCGCCGTGAATTTTGGGGTGCAAAGTCTTGACCCGGCCGTCCAGCATTTCGGGAAACTGCGTGACTGCGGAAATATCGGTAGTTTCGACGCCGTTCTCTTTCAGAACTCTGGAGGTGCCGCCGGTGGAGATGATCTCAAAACCCAGCGCGGCCAGCCCCCGGCAAAATTCGACTATGCCGGTCTTGTCGGAAACGGATACCAGTGCGCGCATATAGCCTCCTCATAAAGGATTGAGCGGGAATTATATCATGCGGGAAAGAGCCTGTCTTACTGTCAAACTATCCACTAATAAATTTTTTAACGCTTTGATTTCAGCTAATTGTTGTTCGAAAATTATCTGTGTTTCCCGGGAAGCAAGTTCTAAAGCAGGAGAAATAGCTTCCTCGCCACAGACCAGATTATCTATAAATCCCTTAATTCTGTTTTCTCTGAATAATTTTTTTAATTCCGGTTTTTCTATTTCTTCATATACCCTGACATAACTCCTAATATATTCCAGCAAAAGTTCATTAGTATATTTTAATAGATTTATGTAGTTATCTAGAATAGCTTGTTTCTCTTCACCCTGAGTTCTATCATATTCACCTGCCATTTCGGCAAGTCTTTTTGTATATTCAGGAACCAGGTTTCCTAAAACAACCAGATTGCTCCGATCTAAAATTCTGACTTGCTCTAAAGTGGCAATGTTCTTTTCCGTATCCATAGACTTATTGGCCAGCCAAACAGTTATCATTTCCTCTGCTATTACCGGCCAAATACTGTCTAATATTTGATCATCATATATCTTCTTTAGTCTTTCATGACGCCTTTCATAGTTATCCTCATCATGGGTATGCTCGTAATCAAGGCCATTTTCGAGTGCAGAATACATGTGACGCGTATTTTTTTCTTCATCTATCCATTCTGTTAAATGAATTTTTGTTTTTTCGCCTAAAGCGGACATGGTTGAATAAAACAGCACGGTCAAAGGCTTGCAATCTGCCTGCAAATACCGGCCTTCATTTTCCCGGGTAGCGCCGGTCAAAATTCGGAAAAACAAGCCCATCAGGGTTTTATTCTCCCCATCATACCTGGGAGCCAGCGGCTGGCGGCCATTTAAGCCGTTAAGCACTTCATACACAATATCTGCTTTTGTTTTATTCCGATCCAGATTATTGGCAATAGCTATTTCACAATTTATTTTGGCCAAATCCAGTAGATCTAAGCCAATCGCAACTTTACGCCAGTCCCGGACTCCATCCGCCATGTAAAAAGCCACTACAGCTGCCGCAGCATGACCTATTTTGCGTTCTATTAAAGTTATAAATTTTTGGAAATTTTCCGCACCATATTCAGCAATATCAAAATCATACAGATAAAATCTCTGCTCTTGAACTATTTTAATAATTTGTACCATCTGCTGCGTTGCAGTCTCATTCAAAACGGGAAATGTTTCTTTTTCTTTATAAGATATACGCATAAAAGGCCTCTTCTCTAAAGATATCGTATCTTTAGAGAATAAGTTGCAGGGAAATCAGGAATAAGCCTCGATCAGCGCTTCCAGAAAATCTTTGTCTACGGTCCATTGCAGCATAAAATCTTCCGGCCGCAGGTCTTGATTGATCCGCCAGACGGCCTGCGAAGTGTTCCAGTCCATATACCCGCGCTTGAGCGGGATAAATACTTCCATGAGCGCGTCATTATCTAAAGAGGTATATTCAACTGAACGGATTTTCTCCGCCAGTTTGCGGCCGTCAAAAAAAGCCACTGTGGTCAAAAGCTCTTCGACCATCGGGCGGATAGGATATTTTTCATTCACGCGCAGTATGTCTATTTCCAGATACATCTCTGATTCTAATTGGTCACGCAGGGTTTCCAATTCATCCTTGATATACCCTTTGCGCTCCTCGGCGGAAGCGTCCGCATTGTAGTATTCGCCTATCAGCATCCCGGATTTAATATCGCCATAGCCGCTCTTGAGCATCATTTCCTGCAAGACCGCAATGAACGGATCTTTTTCGCCGTCATAGCTAATCGAAATATCATAATTCTTGCCTTTGTCTATCTCCTCAAATCTAGTCTGTACCTGTTCCCGGATCTTATCCGGCATTTTCATCGCGTCGCAGGCCGCACGCACCGCCGCGGCGCTGTCTACCTCCGGCAATAGCTGGATAAGCCCTATTTCTTTAGAACGCGCTACTATATATTCCCGCAAGGAATTTTTATACTTGTCTTCATTACCTTTGGTAATCACTTTGAGGATCATCTGCTCCAGCAAGCCCGCTTCTTCATTTAATGCGGCTTGATACTGTTCCCAGCCCGCTCTGGAAAACTTTTTCAGATAACCGACCATATTTACCCAAAAAGAGGAGAACTTGCATAATTCTTCCAGCGGACGGGCATTTCTGGTGTTCTGATATAGTTTATATAATTCTTTTTCCAGCGTTTTGTAATCGACTTTATGAATGCCAATTTCATACGTCGCGTGCCGCACAATATCTAATAGTTTATCCAAAAGAACTTTGCAGCGTTTCTGGAAAAAGTTGTATATCTGCTCTTTTTCTTTGTTTAAGCGGGCAAAATCCACAGAGCCATCCGGATTAATAAAATAAACTGCCAGTCCGACCAAAACATTGCTCATCAGGCTCATAAATTCTTCGTCCTCATCCACGAACCAGTTGTCCGACATATAAACATACAAATCTCTGGTCGCTCTTTTTACATCGGTTCTGGCAATTTCGGCAAAGCGGGTAATCGCGCCTTTAGATTGGCCTCTGGCCGGAGCCCAGTCCGCCAGAGCTTCCAGCAACACAGTACCAACACCCTCGCCCTCCACTATATTACTGCGAAAAGCATGGTGCACCGGATCCATATCTTTATGCGAAACATGATGACCGACTTCGTGCCAGAATATACCGTCCAGCATTTCCTGAATAAAAGTTTCCCGCACTTCCAGGACATCTTCTGTCTTACCGGCATCATACCAGGCCAGCGCTTTGGCTTTGAGTCCCTCCCGAATAGCAGAATTAACATGGTGCAAAGCGCGTTTGCGTTCCGCTTTGGACTGGTCAAAAAACTTCTGCCATTTGTTGAAAAAAATAACCTCACAGGCTTCCTGCCGGATCATCGTCGCATCTTTGTAAACCTCCGCGGCAATAGACAAAACAAACTGCGGGGAACGGACATATTCCCGCAAGATAATAAAAGCCTTGTTCTCTTCTATTTCTCTTTTTTCTATTGACCCCAGGATGAAACTTACGGCATACGCTCCCAGCGTGCTGAATAAATAATACTCCGCGCCCAGCAAATCCAGCAAAACATTAATATCCACCAGGCTATGATAGGGATATTTTTTTTCGAATAATTCCAGCGCATAATCTTTGACATACGCCAGATAAGCATCACCGGATCTGTTGCCGTTGCGTTTATCACACTCATCCAGCACTCTGCGGAAACGGTCAGCGTCAAACTGGGTGACTTCCCGGTTATTGGGGATATTGAGAATATTCCGGCAAAAAGAAATCGACACTCTCTGCTCGCCCATCACGCCAAAATCCTTGCGTTTATCCATAGCCAGATAAATAATCAAGGCCAGTTCTTTTAACTGGCGGTATAGATGTTCCTTGACAAATTCGCGGACAGAAATTATCTCCTGTTCCTGTTTATCCTGACTGACTTTTCTGGAAACAAGTTTATCGAGCCGTCTGTCTTCCAGCGAGCGCGAATCATCCTGCAAAGCCGCTCCATACCGGGAAGTCAGCTGAGCATGCAGGTTTTTTAACTCGTCAGCGGTCAGTTTGGAATAAATAGAGATTTCCACGAAAATTTCCCTTTCCTGTAAATAATTTTAGCATAAATTGGCCAAAAAAAGGGCGCTCCATAATGGAACGCCCTCCAGAGAACAGCAAAAAATCAGTTATTAGTCCGCGTCCTTGTTCTCATTAGCAGCGGCAGGATCGCTAGCTGTACTCAGAGCAACCGTGCTGGAAAGACTAACAACTGGATTAGTGTTCTCAGTAGCAGCGGCAGGAACACTGGCTGTACTTACAGCAACCATTCTGGAAAGGCCAGCAGCTGAATTGGTGTTCTCAGCAGCAGCGGCAGGAGTACTGGCTGTATTCAGAGCAGCCACCCTGGAAAGACCAGCAGCTGAACGGCCTCCTCTACCAGCAACAACCTGCGCTCCTTCTATTTTCTGAACCTCAGTGGTGTCAAGTGCTTTTTTCTGGGCACCACCAGCCGCCTCAGATCCCGGGCCTTTATTACCAAGATTTGCCGCAGCGGCTGCTGTACTAATACTACTTCCACTAAAAACCTGACAATTTAAAAATCTCATAACTTTCTCCTTTCATAATGTATATTTTTATTTTAACCAAAACTCCAGAAACCAAAATACGCTTAGTGCTTCACCTCCGTCCAATTACCTTTTTAATAAAACCGCTTACACTATTATATCGTAAGCAGCAGAAATTTGTTGCATTTTTTTTAGGTGCTCAGTCGTTCTATTTTCCAGCCATTTTCATAGCGCAATACATAGTTCCGTCCATTATAAGTAAACCGGCGGCCATTTCTGCCGGGAACCCATGTTCCCAGCGGATATTCCTGATCATTAATCCTTAATGAGGTGCTGGCTTCGCTCAAACGAGCGTCAAATCCCGATACAGCAACACTCTGTCCATCAAGAACCAAAGTCATAGATAAAACGGCCCTGTTTTTAGGCGCCAGTTGATTATTTTGAATAACATATTCTTGATTATTCACATAATACTGATTATTTCTCACGGTTATACTCGCTGAAGCCTGATAAACTCCATTATTATGCCAGTAAACCCGTCCATTCACCAATCTGTATTTTTCTCCCTTACGCGGTCCATCTGTGCCCGTAAATTCTGTATTAACAGCCGTTTCCCATTGTTCCTGCGTAATAGTTGCTGTCGCCCCCGTCTGACGAGAAGCCTTTATTCCAGTATGAGTATCCAATAATGTCTGTAAATAGTCAGCACAAGCGACGGCAAAAGGGTCCTGATTACGCAATGCCGTAATAGTTCTCTCCAAAGACGGGCGGTAACTATTATAACCAAGTCTAGAATCAACCACTTCATCCTTGATAAACACACTATAACCATGCACCAGCATTGTTTTCAATAAAGCCGGCGAACTGAGAATAAGAGCTTCTATTTTCCAGCGATATAAGTTACCGGAATTGGACAGCGTAGAATGCAGCAAATAAAGATTTTTGGCCAGATCAGTCAGTTTTTCTGGAGAGGCATTTTCTATTTTATTTTGCTGGAACAGCCAATCAATAGACACTCCAAAGGCATCTCTGTGACGGCCTGCCTCTGTTGCCGTAATTATGCCGCTTAACACAAGCAGTGCATCCAGATTTTCTTCACCGGAAGCGCCCGAGTGTATGCCATCAACATTCAAAGGCCCTACCGGTATAGTATTGTCCATTAACGCTACAATGCTTTCCGCTAAATCAAGCGTCGCGCTGTTATTAAACAGACCCATTACGATCAGGCTGTTCAACATAGCGGATTTTTTATCTTTCACCCTGGTATCTTCAGCTATGTTTTTTTTGATTTGTAAAACAACAATCAGCAGATCTATTTCCAGCGCTGGCCTGCCGCAAGCGGCATTGATGGCAGAGGCCAATTCGGCGTATGCTTTATAAACACTTTCCGCGGTTGGGGGTTGCGGAATAGTAATTCCCAGTTTAAGAGCCAGAGGTCTGAGCGTTTCTATGGTTTCCGGCACTTTCCGGTCAGCGTCTTCATAGATCGTTCTAAATTCCTGATAAGCTCCTAGTGTCTGTATAACATCATAGGCCTGCATATCAGCAGCGATCAGGCCTCTTGCCAGCATTTCACCGCGCACTTTATTATAATTACTCATAGAAGCAGCTACTCTGGCCGGCCGCATAACAGTTCCTTCCGTCATTTGCAGGGAAATTCTCTGGTCAGGAGTACCGCCAAAAGCAAAGCGCCGCACAATATTATTGTTGGCTTGTTCAGAGAGCAGATAAACTGCTGCTCTTTCTTGATCGGCAATATTTTTTAATAAATTTTCCGTGGAGGCATACTTATAATCCCCGTAGATTGGTTCCCTGCGTATAACAGCACCTCTCTGCCCGTGATTTCTTATTTCTCTCGTGCCGGTAATCTCTCTGGCCAAACGCAATGTCTCCGCCACAGCCAAAGGACTTATATCTCTGGAAGCATCTCCGGGACGTTTTTTGATTTCAGGCTCGGCCTCTTTAATGACCCAGGAAGGCAGCGCGTCAATATTGATAAAAATAGTCTGACCAGCGGATAAAAGACTGTCTTCCTGTAAATTATTCATATACAAGAAAAGGCCCAGTTTATCCGGCCACTCCGCAGCGGGAATGTCTGTAGACTTGAGCAATTGGGTAAAATAACTTACAGCAGTAAATCCATTCTGCTCCCTGCTAACCTGACAGGCAATAGACATAGCCCGCATATTATCTATTTCAGACAGTACTTGCAGGGTTGTCCTGCCCACAGATACCTTGTCTAATAAATCCACATAATCAATCCTGCCGCTCCTTAAATTTGCCGCAACACGGTTTTGTCCGGTAAGATAATTACGCATAAAGACTTTATCCGCTTCAGACTGTTCATCCCAATAAGCAATGACCGCGCGCAGACGATTTTGCTCCGCAGTGTCTAATACAGTGCGGCCAGAAACGTGATCCAGCACTTTTAACGTATCTTCGATAAATGCGCTGGAATTTGCGGTGTTGGCTCTGGACAGACTCCAGACGGCCCCTTGCTCTTTGAGAGTCTGGCGGTCTTTCTGCGTGGAAAAGGCGCTGGCCTGATCAAGCCGATAATTAAGGTATTTCTGCAAAGCTGCGTCTATATCAAAGAACAGACTATCACCGGACAACAAGGGAATAATTTCTCTGGCTAAATCAGCGGCTAAATCTCTCCGGCCATAACCATTGCGTCCAGGACCCTTGTAATTCAGCAGCTGAATTATTTTGGGAAGCACTGTGTTCTCCCAGTATACGTATGAAGAAGCATTTGGGTCATACTGCATAATATATTTATCCGCATCTTTGCACTCAAAAGCCAGCCATTGCACAAAGTCCACAAAAGCATCTTTATCGGCGGCAAAGAGGCCATTGGGCATTAGCAAATCAGAAATACTGTGCGGCGCTGTTCTGACAGTACGCAAATCCGTATTAACTCTTGTGCAAGTCCAGTCAGCAGCATCTATTGTTATGCCCTGTGTACGCATATATTCTAAGAAAGCCGCTTCTTTATCCACCTGAGACACAGCAGATCTTCTTTGACTGGCTCCAGGATAAATCGGCACCGTTAAATCCGTTCTGCTCATAAAAGAAGTAAACATACTGCCCCAGGCCATTTTTGCATTATCCCGGTCTGCGGCGGACAGCAAGCCCAGATAGTTATCATAAGCGCCTCTGACCCGCGCATCCGTGCTGGTTAAAAGCTCTGCCGAACTATTAAAACGGTCTACGTTTTCTGTATAAAATAATTTGAATGCTTCGGTCATGACCGCCTCAAAAAATTTGGAGGAGCTGTTAATTGCCTCCCGCCCGCCAATAGCAACATAGCCGTCGCCAGTGGCGCCAAAATTGGCACCCACTCCACCATTGAGAAAAGTGTCAAATACCCGGCCCAGAGAACCGATAACCCAGGCTTTTTGCCAGAAATCCCGCAGCGCGGTGATACTTCCGCTGTGCAAGGCTCCGACCATTTCCTGCCACATTGCTTCGAATTCATATTTACTTTCCTCCGGCACTTCGCCCATCAGCCGGTCATGCACCTGCTGAAAATAACCGGCGCGTTCTAATTGCTGGGCTACTTCAAAGGGCAGGGACTGCACGCCGTCAAAACGATTAATATCTATAAACTCCCGCAAAGACACTGTCTTATCCAGAGCGGCATAGGCCTGCGCGCTTAGTTTCATAGGATTCGGGGCAAACACATCTTCTATAGAACCAGCCAGCCAATCTGCAGCTTCTATACCGACAAGCACCCAGCCGATAACCGGAATAACTTTGGTAACAATTTTTGATCCGGCCACAGCCAGGCATTTGCCGGCCAGCATTTCCAGGCCTTTGCCGCCCAGACCTTTGGCTGTAAGTTTCAGGCCAAGGTTGCCCAGCATAGTTAAAGATTTCTGCGGCAGGATAGATAAAAATCTGGTCAGAAATGCGCTGCCCGCCTTATTCATTGTATTTTTGACCACCGAAGAATATGTACTCAAAAGATTAAATTTATGGGCTATTTCTTCCGGGCCGAGCGGCGGAGGATCGGCTATGCCTCTGGCCCTATTTTCAGCCCGTTTTTGCTCTATTCTGGCACAAGCATACTTGATCAAAGGGTCGGTAATATTTTTTCTGATAAGCGCTCCGCCAGCCTGCATAGCCGCAACACCGCCGCCTGTACGTATCAGAGAAATAATTACGCCTTTAGCGCCAGCCAGAGCCGGAAAGAGCATCGACAAAATAGTAGGCAGTTCGTAAAGCACATTAGTCGCGCCTTCTGTCATGCAGGTAATAAGTAAGATTGCCATAAACATTTCCTGATCGTAAGGATCAGCGCTGAGCGCCAGTTTCTCATACTCCGGATTATTCATTACTGCGACTACGCCTTCTGTCGCAAAACCTGCCGCAAAAAGCGCCGGGGCAACCGCCAGCAAATACTGCCCGCAGCCTTTGGCATAGGCCAAGCGGCTGGAAGCTGGAGGTTGTATTCCGAGAGCACGCAGATCGCGGTTGGGTATCACAGTATTCCTGGCCAGGGTGGGCACATCGACCAGTTTTGTACCGGCAAACCAGTTCACAAGCTTTAAGGATGCATCTGTTAATATATTGTCCCTAAATGAACAAAAGATGCCAAAGCCTGTATTCTGAGGGATATTTATTACCCAATCACTGGCTCTCTGGGTAAAAGACATTGCCGAGCGTGTTTTGTCCGTAATTTCCGCTTTCAAAGACATGGCCAGTCCGATCAGAAAAGCGCCGCGGGTCTCATCCAGCCTATCCAAAAGTCTTCTGCCAATGCTGAATCCTTTGCTTTCAAATTCCGTTTTGTACGCGCCAGCAATAGTCTGATAACGATTATTATAAGCCTGCAGAGTAGCCCCAAGTTTGGCAGAAGGATCGGTTATTTTTAATCTATCTATCTCCTCGCTCAAAAGAAATAAATATGGATCCGCAGTCACTTCTCTAACAAAATCATTATATCTGGTTATTTCCTCTGTTCGACCGCTGCTGGCCAGTTCTTCACCCAGAGCCTGTATCCCCAGCAACGTGCTTGGCAGCATACTCTGCTCACTAAGGCCAATAGCAATATCCTGGCTTAGGCCTGCGATTGCCTGATCGGCAAACTTGAGTGCGCCATTGCCATCTATAGAGGAAGTCCTGGGGACATCTTCCGACACGTCTCCAGATATCGTAGTTTTTGTTTTTGTTTCTGTCTCAGCAGGTTTTAGATCATCCACTTCTTCAACAAGCACGCTTGTATCTATCGCACGCGTGCGCATAGTCGGTGACGATTCTTGAGCAATCGTCGGATAGGGAGCGTATATTTTTCTGCCCTGTTCATCTGTCCGCACATACAATTCACGTTTTGTATTCTGCACAAAAATTAATTCTCCCGTACGATCTCTAAAGAGCACATGGCTGCTGCCAGTACGAATATCACTCTCACTGGCGCTGGCGCCGCGAGTAGGATGGGTATGCACAGCCTCCACTTTTTCCACATCAACATTCAGGGCGGACGCCGCAGCTTTTTGTGCGGCGGTAAACCAGACTACTTCATCCGTACCGTGGATCATTTCCAGCGTGCTCAGATTATTCTTGTTATTAGCTGTCCAGTTCAGAATTTTGTCTATGGCTTTTGCTTCAATACCATAAAAATCCAGAGTTTCTTTCAGATATTTGCGCAAATTTCTCGGCGGCAGATTTATAGCCTGTTCAATAGCTTGATAAATGCGTTCCATTTGTACAGTACAATCGCGCAAATCGATAGATTTTTCCTCCGGCGGCGTATAAACACCGTTAATTTGCCGTGCGGCGCCTGTATCTTCAGTCCAGGAAACAAAAAATACCGTCTCTCCCTTTACGTCTTTAGGCAAAATAGCTTCCAGCAAGGCTTGTGGGCCTGTCCGGGCAATATCTGCAACCCGGAAAGTTTGTTCAGCCGCGCTGATTTGAACGCTCGGATCAAAAATATGAAAAATTTGCGCAATGTCCGCTGTTCTATCAATCATATTCTGACCAAGCCTGATAACTATATTTTGCTCAAAAACACGCTGCAAGCCGGGATACTGGCGGAAATTCAAGCTATCATAATATGCTTTGAGGGTAGTCAGATCTTCCTGGCTGTTGACCTCAACAATAATCCGGCTGGGCAGAGTATTACTATTTTGCAACATTTCCGGCGTATACACCGCTGTCTTCCGTCCGGGCTTTAATACTGTCTGGGCGATCTTGAAATCAAAAACAAGCTTACGATCATCTCCGGGGCCGGTATATTTGCCGGTATCTCCGCCTGCGCGCCTGAATTCACGCATTTCTTTTTCAGATATTGCCTCAGATATTGACCGATAATTCAGCGCTTTTAACATTTCCTGCCGATATGGACCGTTCGTATCCGGCAGAGAGCCTTTTTGTTCTTGAATAAATGCTCTAATAATATTGCGTGCTTCCAGCGGATTAGCTTCTAAGTCCGCAACCAAGCGCTTATAATCACCATTAAACAACGGATTAACGTGCCAGAGGCCGATTTCCGCCAGCGCGGTGCGTAGATTTTCTATGCCGCGTTTGATTGTTTCCGCTGTCATTTTTTGACCAAGCGGACAGGCAAAATAAAATCTGCTGATACATACATCTATATACTTATCCATAGCTAGACGATAAAATTCCGCAAAATCTTTGACCCCGGCGGCATAGATTAAACTATAATCCCGGAGATTATCAATATTAATGCTGTTCATCGCCGAGGCTTTTCTTGCTTCAATAAGTTCAAAGTGCCCCTCATATTTAGCCAAATATTCCTGGACTGGATCTTTATAATACTGCTTTTGAAATTTCTGCCACTCTGCGGCCAATTCGGGATGCTGATTTAAAAAGACTGTTTCAGGATAGGTTTTAGGCAAATCCTGCCACGCAGCAAGTTTATCCGGGTGCTGACGGAAAAATTCATTTATCGGGTCAAAGTCTTTTTTACCTTTGCCTGCTTGTTGTATCCGCGGCCATTCATATTTGGCAAATTCAGCATTCTGCCGCAGAAACTCGGCCATTAGCAGTCTTCTGGCTTCTACATCCTGTGCTTTAGCTTTAACGCTTTGCGCCTGCAAGTTTTGCCATTCATTGAGAAAAGCAGGATTCTGTTTAAAGAATTCTTCCGCAGGAACATTGCGGCACTGCTCTTGAACAGAATTCCAGCTGTTTCTTAAATTGACGTCCTGGCCGTCAATTTTAATATCGAGATAACCCTCGCGCATATTTAAATAAGAGCCTATATCTTCGGCAGAAATGTAATAATCAACTACAGCGCCCAGTTTGAAACGTGGGCCGCGGAATACAGTCTGGACCAGATTAGCTTTCAAAGGCGTGAAGCCAAGAACGCCAATATAGGGATCCGCCTTCCAGCCAAAGTCCGTGCCGCGGTTAGCCCAGCTCAAGGCCAATATAGTGCCTTTGCGCGTAGCAGCCTCGCGAATATCGCTCATTTTAACCGGATCTCCTTTAGCGTCGATATCCGCCAAAAAAACTTTATCGATAAATTCTTTCGGAGAAAGGCTCTTCTGGCCTTTGCCATCCAAGTCCACCAATACTGTTTGTTTTCCTCCCAGCGCGTCTTTGACCGCGGCAACCAGCGCTTCTCTTAAAATAGTAATATCCGCTCGATTTAACATATTCCAGTCCAGCAAAGCTGTGGTCTTAAAAGTAATGCCACCTGTATTTTTATCAATCTCATAAATTTGTTTTACCGTTTCTGCGGCAGCCAGGTTCAGACTATCCTTTCTAGTCGCCGGAATTTTAGAATCCGGGCTAACATATATACCGCGGTAGTCCACAGTCTTTAATTCAGGCGTAGAGGGCGGCCTGCCCGCAATGTCCGGGGGCAAAGCATCCAGCTGCGCGCGCAGCAACACATCTAAAATATTTCCGGTATATTCATATTCTTTATTTCCGATTGTTACATATTGTTTATTCTCTCTCTCCGTATAAGCATATTCGATCTGTTCCCCGCCTACGGTCACATATAATTTATTACCGGCGATGATAGGTTCATTGACCCGCACGTTATCTACAAATAACTTAAATGTGCCCAGTGCTGTTTTATCCTTAGCATATTTGGCATAAATATCTGCGATTTCTTTTGTATAAGAACCGGGATTGCGTAAAAAATTTACAATATTGTCCTTATTCAGGGTAAAGGTAGGAAAAGTCTCCCAGGATTTGAAGAAGAAGCAATCCCAGGATCTGCCCCGCAGGGACGACATTTGATCCAGTAGCGGCCTAATAATCGACAGGGATTCCTGCAGAGTGCCGGTCAGGCCAATAATTCGGCCGGCTGTCTCATGCATCAGCTGAGGTATACCGACCTTCATCAAGGTTTCATTGATCTGCGAAATATTCAGCTCTATTTTCTTTATATTTATTTCTTCTTTTTTGAAATATCCCTCATCCATTTTCCATATTGCATCCAGCGCCAGCTTTAAGAAAATATTATCCTCATAATTCATTTTCAGATCTTTTTGAATTTCCCCGCCGGGTTTCATATAGACAGCGCCGGTTTTAGGATCTATATCCAATTCTGCCATCCGAAAAACATCATTAGTTCTGCTCTTAGGATGCTCCGGGTATTGATCGTAGTATAGCCCTCTGGCTCTATATACCGCCGTGATAATTTGTTTTAGATATGCCTGTTCTACCGCGGGCAGGCTATTCCAGTTTGGAAATTTAGCCAGCACATCTTCTGGCGTCCGGCAAGCAGGATCATCCTGAATACGTTTACTTATTTCCATAAAAAGATTCTTATTTTCCATGCCTAAAGCCTTATCAATATTCTCTGCTATTTTTTCCAGAGTGTGCCGCACGGCAGTTCTGGAAAGCTGGCGTATCCAGGGTACATCTGAACGCGGCTGCGTGCTGATAAAATCCGAATCCAAGAAAAAGTACTTATCAAATTCATCCCAGATATAAGCGATCTTTGAGGAGGGCAGCGACCCCGGATTGCTAATAAACTTGAAAAATAATGTCTGCAAAGAAATATAAGTAATCCGGCCCGGAACCATGCGCTGTTCAACAGTTTCAATCACATCAAAACCTTTGCCGATATCGCCATCAAATAATAATTTAAGCAATTGATGCGCGTCTTTGTTCTTTTCCAGAATTTCTGCCAGCAGAGAATCCTGCGGCACCACATACACGATAGGCGCCGGCTCAATAATATATCTGCCGGTTGCCGGGTCTTTCTTTCCCATTAAATTCTGCATTATGCGCATGCCGATAATTCCGGTCACTGTTTTTCCGCCTCCAGCCACCAGCTGAGCAGCGACAATCTCTTTCCCGTCTATGCACTGTTTCAGGATTTCATAATCCGTTGCCATTTGGGATTTCAGCAGGGTCAAATCTTTAGGCGGCGACAACAGTTTATTTGCTTCATGGTAAGCCACCGAATACAGTTTCAGCAAATCCGGCAGAGCCGCTTTAGCGTCTGCCGGAGAACTAATAGAGCGCATTATTCTTTCAATCTGCTCTTTGGCCTCCCCCCAGTTAGAAATTCTGGCAGTTTTAGTTTCATAGCTGTCTCCTGCTATTCTTTCCCGCCAGGTAATCGTAAAACCATCTTTTATTTCCTGCGTGCTGACCGGTTCTACTTTATCCATAGCGTCTGTTTTTTCTAATACTGTCTTGCCGTCCTTTACGCTTACGCCTTCAACATTAGCTTTAAGCTCCGTGCGCATATCCGGCAGCAGGGCCCCGCGCCAGAATTCACTGGCCAATTCGCGTATTCTCGCCACAGGCAGATTGTCCGCCTGATATTTCAACAACTCCTCGACCGACACGCTTTGAACGTCCGGATGTTCTTTGAAGTACTGGGCTTTAAGCGCCGACTCAAGTTCCGGGTTGCGCTCCATTTCATCCCGGAGATAGTCATCAAGGTATTTAGTTAAACGTTCCTGGGCGCTTTCTATCATTGTTTTATTCAAGGTAACCGGAGAAAAAAGGCGTATCTTCTTAAACCGACCGGTATGCTTACCGTAAGAAAAATTGAAAAAATGCCCGTAATTACCCAGACCAAAACCAACCCTATGATTGCCAACACCTATGGATACCCCATGTCTAAATATATATTTCCGTCCGGCATTGTAGAAAAAATTCATGCTGTTGTTGTATTCTATGCTGTTAAACAAGCCGGCGTTGGCGCTCTTGAGCAAAGCGGGTACAGAGACATTGCTTACAGCCCAATTGACTCCATGTGAAAACAGACCAAAACTTTTACGCACGCCAAACCAGCCCCAGGTCGCCATGCCATTAACAACGGCTCCTGCCTGGTTAACCGTTGCTTCCTTTATCTCTGATGGTCCGGGATAGTTTGCCGCCAAATCTCCGAGATAGAGCCTCTCCTGCATCGGCGCATCGGCTTTTTGCGCTTCTTTGTACACCGCGTCAAGACGATCGCGGACAACGCTGGCATCCAGTTTATACGCAGATTCGGTCAGTTGATACAAACCATATTTAGACAAACCGGATAACTTCTGCATAGCCCTTTTCCAGGCGGCAAGCTCCGGGGCCTCCGGGGATTTACCCAGTAATTCAATTTCGGCATTTAAGGTTTTTGTATTCAGATGACGAACTGTTTCTCTCCCCAGCAGCCTGCCGCAGGTGTCCAGCAAGCGCAGTCCGGCATTTTTGGGTGATTTGAGAGTTACCAGATCCAGCGTCTTTTTAAACAAGCCCTGCCCAATAGACAGCGTAACATACAACGAACAAAACGCCTCCAGGTACTGACCAGCCGCCATTTTCTCAAAGAATTCTTTCAGCCAGTTAATAATCGTCATTCTCCAGGTCGCCATTTCCACAACCCTGGACCCGGCATTCATCAGTGCGTTCCAGCGATCGGGGCTGTCCAAATTGCTAAAAAAATCACACAGGTCTCTGACAATATCCAGCGGCAGAGTAAAATAAACATAGATCGGCACCTGAATATTAAAACGTACCGCTAGTTCGATCAGTTTTCGATAGGGAGTAAACGCCGCCGTAGCCAAGGCATTTTCATTTTCTTTTCTGTATGGATCTGTTCCGCCGTTTATGGCTATACCCCCGTGACCGCCATACAGCAGATTCTCACCAGCCATTAATCCTTCATTAATCGTCTTCACTGTGCTCAATTGATTTACTAAAGATTTGAAGGTTACATCCTGCCGTCTGTATGTATCGTAAGTATGGTATATCTCGTCGATATATTCTTTGGTCATTGACCAATCCGTGCCAGCCGCTGTCTGAAATACCGCATCAATTGCGGAGGCCGCTTTCTGAGCAAGAGTATTTTTCAGCCCGGCCTCTGTATTTTTGCGCGCCGTCTGATACACGTTTCCGCTGGTGCTTTTGAGAAACAGCAGACTTATTATATTTATACTTTTATTATGCAGGAAAGAGTCGCTCAATTTGAGTTTTTTAAGCAGCTGCTCCTTTGTATTTTTGTCCAAACCAGTCAGAATGTTTTCTCCGGCAATTAAAAACTCTATGTGCCGTTCGTATGTCCAGAGTCTATGCCTATCCGCAAAATCAGCCGCAAAATTACGGCCAAAGGTTTCCAGCCCGGACGGCGGCGGCTGGAGCCCGGCAAGAGCTGTATAAAAAGCCTTTGCTTCTGCATAGGTTGTGAGATTTTTCAGCTTGTCCCGGCCATAATAAAGCGCCCCGGAGAAGTACCTCAGTTCGTTTTCAGAATAGGCTTCTAAATCTGCCAGAGGATTGGTTCGCTCCGACTCCGGGCGCATATTCATAGTGTCAACCACCCCGTCCCCATTGGTATCCAGTTCTTCATATTTATCTTCCACGAAAGCATCCAGTATAGAAGCATAAGTTGCGCTATCACCGCCATTCAGCAAATCCAATGTCTGTCCTGCACGTATTCCCTGTCGCAATATGACTATGAAATTGAATAGGATATTCATCAATATTGTTAAATTATCCTCCTGGTTGGCCAGGGCTTTTTTGGTTTGTTCATAAAACCGGATTGTTTCTCTAACCAGCGCGCTGCGCTGTAGATCTGTCGGTGAAATAACAGTATCTGCAGATTCTTCAGGAGCTACATCTTTCATTATATATAAAAGGATAATCCGTATATCTTCTTCTATATCCTGCTCTAAAATTTCCGGATGCTGCGGCAGATGCAGATAAGTATTTACTATTTGATTAAAAGCTTCTATATCTTCTTTAGAATAACCGACTGTGGAATATACATCTGACAAAACATCAAGGCTGGCTTTAAGATTCTCCTCAATGGCTGCTCTGTATTCCCTAATATGAGATAAACCTCCTTCATTATAGAGAAGTATGTCGGCTAAAATAGCCTTAAACGTCGCATAATCGCCGCCCTCCCTCCGCTGCCCTTCTGTGTCTATAGTATGCAGTTCATACTCTTCTCTATCTATATTTTGCAGCGCTGTCTCTATATCCTGCATATATGGCAGGACGCTTTTTATAAAGTCATCGCACTGGACTTCATCATCACAGGCCGTAAACGCCGCGATATAGATCAAATTGGCCAGGCTATTAATGAAATAACTATCATAATCCAGCAGCAACGCGCCGTTTTTTGCGCAGGAGCTCATTGCTTTTAATATTACTAATAATTCCTGCTGAAATTCACCGCTCTTATGTTCTATCGTATAAAGAGAAGGATATTTCTGTAAAAATACCTGCATGGTTTTATAATTTTGTCTTTTTTGCACCAGAATATCCGGGCTGGCACCCTCCCGGAAGCCCTGTTCATAATCACTAAGCATCAATGCCTGGCGCATATTTAACAGAAAATTATCCGTCAGCGGAGACAGGAATTTTTTTACATCGACTGTCCTGTTCCCGGAGAGCAGTCTGGTTATTTGATCCAGCGTAAGACTGCCATATATTCGATAAGGCGAAGCGGCTTCCAAAAAAGCTGAATTAGCATAGCGTTTCACTTCCGCGGAATTCATTACGGGCGCGCCTAAGGCCGTAATTTGCTCAATCACCGGGTTATACTCTTCCAGCCGAAAATTGTTCAGCCCGGCCAGAGAAATAGAACGCAGCAGACTTGCTTTGGATTCAGCGCTAAGAAAATTCACCCTTTCAAACACAAAGCGGATAAAATCCACCGGCAGGGGCATTCTCATCGGCTCTTTGTACAGATTGTCAATTCCCGGCATCTGTTCTGCCAGCGGACGATTAGTTTTAATATGTTCCAGATATTCAGACCACAACTGCATCAGCTTCTCTATATCCATTTGGGTAGAATCAAACAGAATGGTTTTCATATCGCCATATACAGAACCCGCGCAAAATCGGCTAAATACTTCGCTTAGAACAAAATCGCTGACTTTCCTTCCGTCCGGACTTTGAAAGGTAATCTCTTCATATTCAACGTCTGATATATAACAGTCAAGCTGGTTCAAATCGTCTAACAGTTTTATATAGGATTGATATTGCGTTTTATACAATTCCCAGAGGTCAGCCTGTTCCCCGTCCGGCCACGGCACCTTGACCGGCCGGCCAAGCCAGATTTTGATTTCTTTTAATTCAGCCACCTCTGCGGAAGAAGCATACCTTAAGATTAATTCCGGCGGCGCAGGAATATCATTCTCTTTATACCAGCTAATCAGCTTATATAGTTCTGTATCTTTAAACTTCTCAACGTATAATACATCCGTAATATTTTCCAGCATGGCCAGAGGTACTTTCAAGGATTTGGCAATAACTTGAGCTTGTTCATAATTACCGCGCAACACTCCCGCGGCAACAGCCCGTTCATGCAAGCCACGCTTTTCGTTGTCGGTTAGCGGATTCTCATTGAGCGAACCATCTGGATTAAAGGCACGCAGTATTTCTCTATCGCCCCCGCATATATAATTAATCATCATGCGCGCATAAAAATTTGGATAATATCTGGCACTACGATATTCTACTAACTTCAGCGGGTCTATTTTACCGTCAGTCATAAATTTTTCATAATATTCGGCAGATATTGTCCTGCTAATAGGGGAGCTATTCTCTTTTATATATTCGCCGAGCTCTTCCAGTGTATAACGAATAATTGGTTTATCATCAGACTCGGGCGGAGTATACCTGGCCGGAGCGGTGTATCTCGTTCTGTAAGCACGGCGTTGCGGCGCATTTCCGGGCTGAGCATTATGTCCCTCGTTTGTTTCTTGAATATCCGGCCCTTCCGTTATTTCTTCTTGCTCCACTTCCGCCAAGCTTACTTCCGGCAGCGGCTCCAGCGCATTGGCAAATTCTATCAGCTTGCTCACAGTACTGAGATCCGCATCTCCGGCAAAAGCTTTCAATGCGAACTTAATAGAATCCGAGAGTTTTTTTCCGGCCGTTATCCGCTCCGCTATATCTAAAACTTCCTCTCTGGAAAACCGCATGCCGAGTAATTCTGTTTCTACAAAATTTACCGCAAAAGCTTCCAGCTGGCTGATTTTGCCAATTTCCACCTCACCGGCAAAATATTTTAATTCCGCTTTAGTTCGAGCATCAAGGCTGGAAGCCAGGCCCTGCTCGTGCTCGGTGACGATCCGTTCCGCTATAGATTTAATCTGCGCACTCACCGCTGGAGAATTTTTATCCAGTAAATCAACCACCGCATTTTTTAGCTGCCCCAGACCAAGACTCTGAATATCCTGACCATTGACGGACAAAAGTTCCTGAACAAACCAAAGCACATCCGGGTTATAAAAATCAGCTGTTTTAAGCAAGGCCACCAGTAAAAGTCTGGTCTCCAGCGGAGTTAAATTCTCTGTGTTAAAACTATTTTCCATCGACACTCTGAGCGGATTATCGTCCGCCAGAATCGCATTCAGAGCCGCGCCGTATCTGGCTTCTTCTCCTCTGGATATTTCACCATTGATTTTAAGCTCATTACTTTGCGGAATATATTTAGGCAGACTTACTATTTCCGACATATTGATTTCTCCTTATTAATCATTATTCCCCCTTTCTCTAGCACTTATACCTGCCAGACAAACAAAAAAGGACAATTCTCTCGCCAGCCAATTACGACTGGCGCTAAGAATTGTCCTTTTCAAAAAACTTCCTCACACTCCCGAATACAACTTATATATCGATGAAATCAAGCAGAAACTTGCATGCTATATTTAACGAAAGGACTTTATATTTTTTTGTGTTTTCACCCCATTTGCCATCGACCGGTTCCATAAGTAGTAACCGGGACAAGAAATGGTATTTTTACAAGCCAGTGGGAATATCTTCGGTGGATGCTCGCCCCGTTGTTATATTTTGAACCAAAACTAATTGACCATTCACTATATTATATTCCTTGCCATTGTCCGCATGTCCGGGTCTTTCATATCTCACTTTATTATTTCCCAGCCATTTATAATAAGATGTTCCGTAATTCCGGGTACCGAGATCATTCCAGTAAATGATAGCGCCGCTGAGCCTGTATTGTGTGCCGCCCAGCGCAAAAAGATCACTGCCTGCCGCATATTTCTGCGGGGCATCAGATACCACCGGGGTCCCGCTATTTGTCCGCCCCCCCGCAGCCGGCGCACTGCTCGCCGCTGTGCCCGGCTGTCCGGCAGCCAGCGCCTCTATTTTCCAGCCATTTGCATAACTCAAGACATATTCTTGCCCATCAGTATAGGTAAACCTGCGCCCGCTGCTACCCACCCAGTCGCCCATCGGGAACTCGCCCAGCGCTGTTCCATCACGTTTAACCACTTTAAGCCGTCCATTCAGTCCATTGCCATTATCCAGTCCAGACACAGTTACATTACCCCAGGGAGAGGTTGCAGGTCTCGACCAGGACGAAAGCGGCTGACTTCTCGCTGTGCCACTGGAAGCCCTTGTTTCAACTCTTTGTTGCTCGGTTGCCTGCCCTGCGTTGTTAACCAGCCTGCCCTCAGCGCTTACGGTTACAGGCGTCTTATAGTGTATTGTCAAAAGCTGCGCTATATTATCCAAATTCCACGTGCTATCCTGTTCTTTAAGTTTATTAAATCCGGCCAGGATTTTTGGCAAATAAGTTGTACTATCCGCTATGCTGTTATCAACACTGTGCCACTCTATAATGTCCATCAAACGAATATGAATATGCTCGGCAATTGATTTCTCATCGCTAAGTTTTTCATTAAGCACCGCGCTGCTGCATGCTTGGCTATTGATAAAATCCAGAAAATTATCAACAGGCTGTTTAAGTTCAGCGGCAGTAAGCGACCCCACCCCCGCAAACGCGTTATATACACTTAAAAAATTTTCTATATTTTCCTTATGCACTGCCCTTTGCAAAGCAACGGCTTCCCCGTCCTCTCTGGCTCTACGACGCGCAGCTTCAGCCTCATCTTCTCCCGCTACCCTGATCGGTGTTTTTTTATCAGCCGTTTCCCCCGCAGATTTTTTGTTAAGCTCCTGCTCAGCCACAGTTAACAGGCTGTCATAGTGGCGGCCATACGTAGTCTCATCGCCATAACTTTTATCCCTTTCAAAACTACTGCTATTTATAATTTCTTTAAGCTTATTTATATCGGCCTCATTAACGCCATCAGGGTCAATAACATATTGACCGTCAACAACATTAAACATTCTATATACATAGACATCTGCATACATCACGGGCAGGTCTGCAAGACTTTCTTCTGCAAGAACTTGGATATTATTCATATTCTCTGTCTTATATCTCTGGTCTATAGCAGAAATCACTGCTTGTAAATTTTTAGCAGCAGCTTCAAAGGCACGGACATTTTCTATAGTATAATTATTTTCTATTGGTTGTCCATTTTCTCCATACAATTTCTGCCATGCCTGGTTATACTTATCAAACTCAATAGCCACCTGTCTATCCTTAATCCACACTTGTCCTTGAGCCTTCGCTTTAGAGAGTATCTCTGCTCTGGATTGTCCAGACTCGCTGTAGTCTGCCGGCAAATACCTCTCCAAAGCATCTATATAATTATTCAGGCTTTCAGTTGTCGGATTATACTCAAATAATTTAGCATATAGCCCATATCTTAGCGACTGAACTACATCCGTTTTTTCCTGCCCATATTGATTGAGATATGTGTCCGGTATTTTAGCTTCTACGGCGGCTATATCTGCCTCAACCTGCGTTTGGTTAAATCTCTCGTCGGCAGACATTACGCTAAAATAAAGCTCTATTACCTTTTCCATATTATCGATTTCATATGGATTAACGCAAACAGCAGCCAGTATATTTTTTACTTCTTCAATGGTGTATCCTCTATCTGCTATTTTTTTAGCTATCTCTTTCTGCATGGCCAACTCGGCTTGCTCAAATATTAACTGAGCCTGTAGAGCTTTTTGTTGATCTTCTGTAGTAGCATCGTCCGCTTCAGCCTTAGCAATAGCGTTCTTTGCTTCATTTTCAGCCTTACTATATCTCTGATAAGAACTTTGTTTAGCAGGATCTAGTATTTCCTTATATTCTGTCAGCAATTTCTTTCCCGCACTTAGTTCAGCAGCAGTTTCTGGATCTAAGCTTTCTAGATCAAGGCTCTCATTCAGACCTCTTGTTGTTCCTGTGCCTTCTTCATCATTATTAACCTCTATTCCTCCGATAATATCGCCCGCTGCCCTCGCCGGCAGCAAACCCGCCAAAAACACCCCCCAGTCCTCCGGCGTCTTAAACACCCTGTACGCATTACCCGCCGCGCCGCTAAATTTGCTGTTGTAATATTCCTCGCCCTTATTTTTTATCAAGGCCACCAGCAAATAATCCGCACAATTTTCTTTTATTCCGATTACATTATTGCTGTCGTCAAGAAGACAATATTGCTTTTTAATCTCCGTCGGGATTTTAGTTTGATCGGTATTCAGCAGGGCAGTTCTTAACGCAGTTTCATTCACTGTCGGCACAATATTATAACTGTCAAATTTGTACCACGGCTTATCTGCCGCGGCGCCGGGATTGGCCCTGGCATAACGCACAATTTGGCTGGTTATAAACTCCTGAAAATCAGCGATCGTTAGATCATTCTTACTCTTAAAACTTTCATTGAAAAAATAATACTGGGTGCCGTTTTGGGCAAACATTGTCGTAATAGCCGCTGCTGTCCAGCCTTTTGCTTTCAGAAACTCTTCAAACCCGGAAATATCTTTGATTTTTCCATTATTATCAAAATATTTGAGAAAATCATTGGGCTGATCTATTCCGGCATTATTTAAAATACTGGCATTTGCCGTAACGCGCTCCGCCGGTCTTGCCGGTAAACCTGCCCCGGGTAATGCACGCCGTTCAGCAACACCCGAAGTCTGGCAATATAAAAACCTCATACTCTGCTCCTCTTTCCCCCTTTAGCATACCCCCTTTTGCTCACATTATACCCATTATCCGGCCGTTTCGTCTCTTTACGAGCCCCTTTCTCCGGGGTCGGGCCTGCCAAGCGCGTCTTTCCTTGCGCGCGCAGGCGTGTCAACCGCATTGGCGGGTGACCTGCCCAAGCGCGTCTTTCCTTGCGCGCGCAGGCGTGTCAATCGCATTGGCGGGTGACCTGCCAGGCGCGTTTTTCCTTACGCGCGCAGGCGCACCGGCCGCACTGGCGGCTGGCCTCCCTCACCATAATTATATCGTAAGTTCCGGGGCAAAACTTGCATATTTCTATATTAACATATGTTTATGGGTGTCAAAGAGGCTATTTATAATCTGCTGGCCGCGCGGCCCAAACTGCCGGTTCCCGGAGATCGTCCGGGCCAGTAAGCCGGTGCGTTTTAGGCCAGACCGCACCAGACACGCCTAGAATTTATAACTCAGCGCACCTTTCACAATGCCCTCTATGCGGAAATCGGCCGCGGCGGTGAAGGGGGCGTATTTTTCGCTGTTCAGCGAGGACAGGACGACCTGTTTTTTGTCCCGCTGATATTTTTTAATCAGACCCTCGCCTTCATTGACGCAGACCACCACCTCGCCGCTGTCCGCCGCGTCCGCCCGGCGCACAAAAACTATATCGCCGTTGCTGATCCGGGGCAGCATCGAATCGCCGCGGGCTTTGATGAGGTACATTTCCTCGACAGGAAATCTGACCAGCTCGGAGGAGATCGCAATTTTATCGATAGGATTATTATCCAGCAGCGAACCTTTGGGGCCGCACTGCGCCAGACCGTAAAGCGGCAGATAGGTGATGCGCGCGCCGCTGTCCTCGCCGACTACGGTATAATTGCGCGGATTGGCCGGGTCGCGTTTGAGCAGGCCTTTTTTCTCCAGCTGCTTGATATGGTGCGCCACCACGCTGGTCGAGCTCAAGCCCAGCGCCTCCTGCAATTCACGGATGGTCAAGGGATCGTTCTGCGCTTTTTTCAATATTTCCAGCAATTGTTCCTGCTGCGGATGCAATTTCATAGAACAGATTTTAGCACAAGCGGCTGTGTTTTAGCAAATTAAGTTACCTGTCCCCAATTTAGATATGAGCCGTTATGCGCTCACAATTTGAACAGCAGGACAAATATTTTACCGGAGCGCGCTCTGTGCAACGAACTTCACAAGCGTCAGCGAAGTGAAGTGAGGTCCAGCCGCCAGCTTGATTAGCTGGCGACACTTCTGCGGCGACTTGTAGTCGCTCGCAGTCGCAAGCACCCCGTTAGGCGCGCCGTGCTGCGCAATAGCGCGCAAGGGAAATATATTTGTCCTGCTGGATTAAATATTTTCACAGTTAATTTTACAGTCTCCAATCAGCAAAACAGGCTATTGACAAGAACAAACATTTTGTTCTATAATTTGTTCTAACAACGTTTAACAAACGTCGCGAAGTTAAATGTTGTCCCGGCCTGCGCAGCAGGCAATGTGCAGGGCCATTTTCGGCTATTTAAACAGTCCCTAAGACCGGTTCCCCCGGCCGGTCTTCAGGGCAAAGGAGGAAGTAATGAGTAAAGCAAAATATCCGCCCTCGGTGATCCTGGACTTCAAAGGCGGGGTCTTCAAACGTTTCAGCAATGTGGAGCTGGTCTCTTATGAAGGCCTGAAACAGATCCGGCATTGTCTCCAGCAGCGCCGTTCGGTCAGGATCATGTTCGACGGCTCCATGGAGCCGGTCAAATCCCGTTACCTTAATTTTCTCAGCGGCCTGTCCGGCTATTTCGGCGCGGAAATGCAGGTGTGCCGGTAAATTCAGCCGCACGGCGGCATCCCGCGGCCGGGGTACGCCTGGTAAAACTGTACTATCTCAGGGGAGACGCTGACCGGGCGAATATACCCGGTCAGACGTCACCCGCCATTTCATGCTATTATACCGGACATGATTCTCAAAGAACCGCTTAACGGCCTGCTCCATCTCCTCGGCGCCGTGCTGGCTATACCGGCGGTAATTTTGCTGATCGTCAAAAGCCTTTATTCCGGCGACAGTCAGGTCTGGAAAATAGTCGCTTTCTCCATCTTCGGGTTTACCCTCTTCGCGCTGTACCTTTGCAGCACGCTGTACCACTGGCTGCCCGGGAAAACCGGCGGCAAATATCAAATCCTGCGCAAGCTGGATCATCTGGCCATCTATGCCCTCATCGCCGGCACCTACACGCCGTTCTGTCTAATCACCTTAAATGGCGCGTGGGGCTGGACGCTGTTCGGACTGGTCTGGGGGCTGGCGGCAGTTTTCATTACCCTGCAGGCCGTATTCATCGACCTGCCGCGCTGGCTGACCACCACGGTCTATGTGCTTATGGGCTGGCTGATCGTCATCGCCATGCGGCCGCTGCTAAACAATCTGGACCCGGCGGCCTTACCGTGGCTGGTGGGCGGCGGCGTGGTTTATTCTGCCGGCGGCGTGATTTACACGCTGAAAAAACCCAATTTATCCCGACAGTTCGGTTATCACGAACTCTGGCATATTATGGTGCTGGCCGGCTCGGCGCTGCACTTTTTCGCCCTGCTGCTGTATGTGGCCTAAATCGCATTTGCCGCGCCGCGTCTAAATCCGTTAAAGCCAGCTTTTTCCAGTTCAGCCACCTTCAACAGCAGGCGTTTTTGCGAAGAGGCTAAAACTTCTATTTTCAGGTCACGCAGCGCCTGCAAATGGTTGCCAATATCCCCTTCAATTTTAAGCACCCATTCATTATTATCCATATTCCGGCCAATACTTGCATCTATCGGGCCAAAACCCTTATAGTTTTTCGCGACATAGTCCAGAAAAGTCCAAACGGTTGTCCTTACTTGATAATATTCCTCGCTGTCCTCTGTAAACTGCGCCGGTTTAGCCACGGCCTTAGCCTGCTGTGCCGCCGCTTTCACCGCCCGCTGCTGTGCAATAAAAATCGGCTTATATCCGCCAACCCCTCCCGCAAGATTTGGATAAAATTGTCCGGTCATAACATAACTCCTTTCCGGTATTTAGGTTCTGCTGGTATATCGCAACTTCAGGCAAATTGTCCCAAAAAAATCAGAACCACTCCCGTGCTTTCCGGATAGTTTCTGCGGAGGGGGCTTTGAGCAGCTCGCACTCCGGCATGGAGCGGATAAAGGATTTGCCGTAATTTTTGGTAAAGATCCGCTCATCGATAATCGTAATTATCCCCCGGTCTTTTTGGCCGCGGATCAGCCTCCCGACGCCCTGTTTGAAGCGGATCACCGCCTGCGGCAGAGAATATTCAAAGAAAGAACTGCCGCCGCGCGCTTCGATCTCCTCGCTGCGCGCCTGCGTCACCGGCTCGGACGGCACGGCAAACGGCAGCTTGAAGATCACGACCGAGGACAGCGCCTCGCCCTGAATATCCACGCCTTCCCAGAAAGAGCTCGTGCCGAACAAGACGGTATTTTTGCCGCTGCGGAAACGGCTGACCAGCGAGCGCCGCGAACCGTGCAGGCCCTGACAGTAGACCATCAACCCATCTTCTTCCACCAGCGCGCGGAAATAACGGTAGGTCAGCTCCAGCGAGCGGTAGCTGGTAAATAAGACCAGCATCCGCCCCGCGGTGATCTCCGCCAGTTTGGCCAGATACTCCGCGGCCTTGAGATGATATTCTTTTTCGCCGGCCGCCGTCAGGTCGTCCGGGAGCAGGCAGAGCATTTGTTCGCGGTAGTTATACGGCGAACCCAGCTGCTGCTGCCGCAGCGTTTCCGGCGCCGCGGCAAAACCAAACCGGCCGGCAAAATAGGCGAAAGAATTATTAATAGTCAGGGTGGCCGAGACCATAATGACCGATTTTTTCACCGCAAACAAATTATCCTGCAGGAGCCGGCCGACATCCACCGGCGCCGCGCGCAGCACTGCGTCAAAAGGCGGCTTGCCGTTCTGCCAGGCCAGCCAGGCCACATAATTATCTTTCTCGGCGGCGACCGTATCCGTAACCCCCCAGAGTTTTTGCAGCTGCACTTTAGAATTCCGGATCTGTACGATATCGGCGTCCTCGCCCGCCGCGTCCATGTATTCATCGATCAGCTGCTGCAACTTCTTGAGCTGCTTCGCCGCGCTGAGCCTGACCAGCTCCAGCGCCCGCCACAGGGCTTCGCGTTTTTTCAAATCACGGATGCGCAGCGCGCGGTCTTCCCCGGATCGGGTCTGCTCGCGGCCGACGCGCGACAGCTCCTCGAAATACTCCCGCGCGTCCGCCCGAAATTTCCCGGCCAGACTCAAAAACTCCGGCGTCCGGATCTGCTGTTCCAGTTTCTTCAATTCATCCGCGCAAAAACCGTAATTTACCGCCAGCGACCAGCTCTCGGTCACCGCTTCTTCCAGCGTATGCGCTTCGTCCAGAATGATCTGCCGGTGTCCGGGCAGCAGTCCGCTCTCCCGGGCCAGATCGGTAAAAACCAGCGCGTGATTGCCGACGATCAGATCGGCGTGCCGGGCCTGCCGCCGCGCCTGCTGGAGAAAACATTTATGATGATCCGGACAGGCCTCGCCCGGACAGCCCAGTCCCTCCGAATTAATCTGCCGGCTGTATTTCTTTTCGATACTGGAATGTAATTCGGACAGATCGCCTTCCGCGGTGGAGATCAGCCAGGTAAAAAGCGGCAGGATCTTGCTGATCTCTTTGCTTCTGGACAGCAGCAAATGCTGCACCAGCGCTTCAAAACGGCGCAGGCAGACATAATTCTGCCGGCCTTTGAGGATCATAATTTGAAAATTATCCTCCGGAAAAAGTTTTAAGACCGCGGGAATATCTTTATCGACCAGCTGATCCTGCAGATTTTTGGTGCGGGTGGAGACAATGAGCGGCCCGCCGTTTTGTTTGATCCAGAGCAGGGCCGCGACCAGATAGGCCGCTGATTTACCGGTGCCGGTGCCCGCTTCCAGCATCAAGTGCTGTTCATTATTAAAAGCTTCGATGATCGCCGCGGCCATTTCTTTCTGCTGCGGCCGGTATTCGTAATGCGGAAAATCCTGAAACTTCCCTGCCGGTGCGAAATACTGCGCGGCCAGTTCCGCGGGCAGCGCGGTGCTTTTTTCTTCGGCGCGCAGATAGACCGACCGTTCAAACTGCCGCGCTCTGGCAATGGCATTTTTCCAGCTGCCGGCGGCCCGGACGGGGCCTTTCAGCTCGGCCAGCACGTCTTTTTCCACGCCCTGATAATGCTTGAGCAGTTTGCCCATCTGATTGGACACCGCGGGCGGCAGGGCGGCAATGGCCTCCATGGTCTTGAGCAGGAGTCTGGCCGTGGCTTCCGCATCCGCCAGCGCGCGGTGCAGCGCGTCCGTAGTCTCAATATTTAAGTTCTTGACCAGATCGCCCAGCCGGTGCGAGGGCTGCGCGGGAAAAGCAATCGCCACCATATCCTGCGTATCCAGACAGGGGTTGCGCAGCGGCTCCTGCGCCAGCCGCTCAAAAGAAGCGTTGATCATCCGCAGGTCAAACAAAGCGTTGTGCGCCACAAACACCGCGTCGCCGACAAATTCGCGGAATGCCCCGGCCACTTCCTTAAAACGCGGCGCCTGCTCCACGGTTTTGGCGCTGATGCCCGTCAGACTGCGCACGACCGGCGGTATTTCATTGTACGGCTTGACTAGCTGGGAATACCGCGCGGTCACCGCATAATCCCCGTCTTTTTTCTGCAGACGCACCGCGCCGATCTCAATGATCTCATTGATGTCCGGCGCCAGACCCGTAGTCTCTATATCCACCACGACAAAATCCATCAGCCGCGCTCCGGAAAAGCCCGTGCATAGACGCGCCGCAGATGCTCGCGCGACACGGAAGTATAAATCTGCGTCGTGGCAATACTGGCATGGCCGAGTATTTCCTGCACCGTGCGGATGTCCGCGCCGTTCTCGATCAGGTGCGTGGCCAGCGAGTGGCGGAAAGTATGCGGCGAAACATTTTTAATGACCCCGGTCAGCGCCGCGGTTTTTTTGACCATTTGCCAGATCCGCTGTCTGGTCAGGCGCCGGCCGCGCCGCGAGAGAAATAATTCCGGCTCCGGGTCCGGCAGTCCGTTTCTTTCCAGCTCCAGATATTTACGCAGCGCCGCCAGCGCCCGCGAACCCAGCGGCACCAGCCTTTCTTTTGAGCCCTTGCCGCAGACTTTGACAAAACATTCCGCCAGATCGATGTCCGTAAGTTTGATACTGGTCAGCTCGCTCACGCGCAGGCCGGCGGAATACAGCAGTTCCAGCACCGCCAGATCGCGCCAGAGCAGCAGCTCCTTATCCAGCGCCAGCAGCCGCTGCGTTTCTTTTTTGGAGAGAGCTTTGGGCAGGCGTCTGGCCAGTTTAGGCAGGGCGAGGCCCGCGGCGGGATTTTGCGGAATAATTTCTTCCTGATACAAAAATTTATAAAAAGCTTTGACCGCGGCCAGCTTGCGCGCCACCGAAGAATGTTCCAGACCGCACAGTTCTCCGGCGTAATCCTCCAGAGTCCGGCGCTCCAGCGCCAGATAGTCCGGATGTTTTTGCACAAAACGCCTGAGATCGCAGCCATACGCCTCGACAGTCAGCGGCGAATAGCCCCGCTCGTAGAGCAGATATTCCAGAAATTTATTTAGATACTGCAAGGCGTTCATATGAGTGGGCCGCTTTGATAAGCTCCAGCAAATATTTGGGCAGCAGGGTCAGATTGCGCAGGGTGATATATTCCTGTCTGGTATGCACCCGCTCCATGCCGATGCACAGACCGATAGTCGGCACGCCGTAGCCGAAAATTACCGAGGCGTCCGAACCGCCGCCGGTGGTCAAAACCCGGTGCGGCAGCCGCATTTTCCGCGAGGCCATTTTTGAGATCTTAATAATCGGCGCGTCCGGCGGCACCCTGACCGGATCATATTCCCGGCGGCTGGTGATCTCGACCGCGCCGCCGAATTTTTGCGCGGCATTCTGAAAAGCGGCCCGCATACTGCGCAGCTGTTTTTGCAGCCGGGGCTCGCTGTGGCTGCGCGCTTCGGCTTTGACCAGAGTTTCATCCGGCACGATATTACCCGCGGAGCCGCCTTTGATAATGCCGATATTGGCGGTGGTCTCGCTGTCGATACGCCCGGTTTTGATCCTGCTGATCGCCGCGGCCGCGATCTTAATCGCGCTGATGCCGGCTTCGGGCTCCAGTCCGGCATGCGCCGCCCGGCCGCGCACCCGGAATTCCACAGTCTCCTGCGCCGGCGCTTTATTCACCACCGAGCCGACCTCGCCGTCCGAGTCCAGCACAAAACAATAATCCGCCTGCACATCCTGAAACCGCAAAGCCTTGGCGCCGTGCAGGCCGATCTCTTCCTCCACGGTCAGAATGATTTTTAATTTATGAAACAAAACTTTTTTTTCTTTGAGCAAAGTTAATAATTCCAGCAGCGCGGCCACGCCCGCTTTGTCATCCGCGCCCAGCACGGTCGTGCCGTCGCTGACGATCCGGTCTTGCAGAACCCGCGGCCGGATATTATTACCCGGCACCACCGTGTCCATATGCGCGTTAAAAAGCAGCACCGGCCCGTTGGCCAGAGCGCCGGAAATCGTCAGCTGAATATTGCCTTTTTTATCGACGGAGGGCTGGCAGCCGCGGCGCCGGAGCTCTTTTAGCAAAAAAACGCGCACCGCCGCTTCGTTGCGCGAGGTGGAGTTTATTTTCACTAAAGCTAAAAAAATATCAACTACCCGCTTAGCGGAATTGACCGACATTATCCCCCCAAAAACTAAAACGGGTTTTATTTTAGCATATTTCGGGCCAGCCTGCCTCGTTATCCGTACAACTGCGCATGCGTGCCAACGCTAACAAACAAAGCCAGACCGCCTAATAACTTAAAATGCAGGCGGAGATCACCGCCTGCGCTGATAGAATAATGACCAAGCCATTCTCCAGTTAAGGCGTGTTTACGCAACTGCGGATGGGCGTGGTCTGTCAAAAACAACCCTATCGCCGCATCAACTTTATCCTGTTTTCCGGGCCTTAATTTCCGGTATTCTTTCTCAAAATTTTTAGAAAACTCCACACGCATGATTTAGCGGCGCAATTTTTTCAAATGCGCCAGAGCCTCTTTAGGCGCAGAAAATATTTTTAGTTTACCGGCCGCATGCTCTTTTTCCGCAGAGACAATGGCCCGCCGCAAGCTGGCGCTGGGCTGAAAATCACTGATAAGCACATCGCCGCCGTTAGCAAAGCGGTGCAATTCATTACGCAAAACCAAACTTAAACTGATACCCAGTCTCTCCGCACGGTCCTGCGCGACAGCGACAACATCGCCCGGCACCCGGATTGTTAAAGTTCTAGTATTCATTGGGGAATTGTACTACAATGTATGTACATTTGTCAAGGTATACATTTGCAATAATAGAAAATCTCTTATGAGCGAGGCTAAATATGAAATTATAAATAGCCTAAAGGACATATCTGCCAATACTTCTTTTGAAGACGGCCGAGCCGAGATTTTACTGAACGAATAAGGTTCAAAAAACGCCTGGCGGATTTCTTCTACCAGGCGTTTCTTTTCTAAAATTAAAATGGAGGCCGCCGGAGTTATTTTTTTTGGAGGTGGCACTCCGCGCGCCTGTTGCGCGCTGGGACTTCCTCCGCGGCTTGTAGCCGCTGTCGGTCGCGGCCGGAGTTATTTTTTTTTTGGAGGTGGCGGCCGGAGTTGAACCGGCGTATGGCGGTTTTGCAGACCACTGCCTTACCACTTGGCTACGCCACCCTTAAAAAGAGCCCTTATTTTACAGTAGCCCACTACCTTACGCAAATTAAAATCACCAATTTCTAAAAGTTAATGATTTTTCTCGTATTCAGACGCTAGATGATGGATCTCGTCTATGGTCTTGTCCGGCCACAGACCCTGCCGCCATTTGGTATAATCAAAATTATCGGTTTTTATCAGAGAGATAAACCGCTCTGCATCAACCTCCCCAAGTTTGTTTATCAGAATATCCATAGCCTCTACTCTTAAAACTGTTTCCGATTTTTCCATTACTCCACCTCTCTGACAAAATCAACAGGACTGGCTAGCACAATTCTGTCAATTTTCTTATGCAAAAGCCCTGTGTCTGTCGTAATAAAATAAGCACAGGCACTCTGCAAGGCACAGGCAATGTGTAAAGCATCTTTCGGCATTATACCCAGTTTTTCAATAATTTTACCCTGTTTCAAAATATCCGGCGAGGAAGGACAATAATGCCTGGCTATGGTTTTCCAGATTTGGATAGCATTGCGTTTTTCCTCGTATGGATTATCTTGATTTTCATAATCCGACATATATGACCAGACCAGCTCATAAATATTTTTGCGCACAGCATTCTGAATATAAAGTTTGGCGGTAGTTTCCAGCCGTATTTTCATCTGGGTTTGGTCGTCAAACGGTCTGTTGTAACAACAATTATCTAAATAGATGCGCATTATCTATCACTCCACCGTGACGCTCTTGGCCAGATTGCGGGGCTGATCGACCGGACAGCCTTTTTCCACCGCCACATAATAAGCCAAAAGCTGCAGCGGGAGCACCGCCAGTATCGCGGAGATGGACTCTGTCGCATCCGGGATGCGGATCACCGCGTCCGCCACGCGGGCAATGTCCTCATTGCTTTCCGAAGCAATGGCGATCAGCTGGCCCTTGCGCGCTTTGACTTCCATAATATTGCCCAGAATCTTTTCGTAACGCCGTCCTTTGAACGCCAGCACGACAGTCGGCATATTCTCATCGATCAGCGCGATCGGGCCGTGCTTCATCTCGGCCGCCGGATACCCCTCGGCGTGAATATAGGAAATTTCTTTGAGTTTCAGCGCGCCTTCCAGCGCGATCGGAAAACCCACGCCGCGCCCCAGATAGAGCGCGTTGCTGTGTTTGTGAAAAGCTCTGGCGATTTTCTGGATATTCTCCACTTCTTTGAAAATTTTGGATATTTCATTCGGCACACATTTAAGATTCTGGAGCATGTTCCGTGCATAATCCTCGGTCATAGAACAGCGCAGACGCCCCAGATACACCGTCAGCAGACACAGGACTGCCAGCTGGGTCGTAAAAGCTTTGGTCGAAGCCACGCCGATCTCGCGGCCGGCATAAGTATAGATCACCATATCCGAATTGCGGGCGATAGTCGAGGACGGCACATTGACTATCGACAACACTTTGGCGCCCAGCGCCTGAGCCTCGCCGATCGCGGCGATAGTGTCCGCGGTCTCGCCGGACTGGCTGATCGTCACGACCAGAGTTCTGGCATCCAGCACCGGATAACGGTAACGGAACTCCGCGGCATAGTCAACTTCCACCGGCACGCGCGCGTGTTTTTCCAGAAGATATTCCGCGATCAGTCCGGCATGCCAGCTCGTCCCGCAGGCCGCGATCACGATCTTGTTAATCCCGATAAGATATTCCGAATATTTCTCCAGCTCCGTAAAAATAACCTCGTCGCCCTGCGGCGAGATGCGCCCGTCCAGCGTATCCTGCACCGCGCGCGGCTGCTCGTAAATCTCTTTGAGCATATAGTGCGGGTATTCACCTTTTTCGATCGAGGAATGATCCAGCGCCAGCTTATGGACTTTGCCGCTGACTTTTTTGCCCTGCATATCCCTTATATCCAGAGTCTGCGGCGTAAGAGTGGCCACCTCGCCATCCTTGAGATATACCACTTTGTTGGTGTGCTTGATAAAAGCGATCGCGTCCGAGCCGACAAAAACTTCGTTTTTACCCAGGCCGAGGCACAGGGGCGAGGCTTTTTTGGCTACGACCAGCTGCTCCGGCCGGTCTTTGGCCAGCACGGCGATCGCGTAAGTCCCGGTCACGTCCCGCAGGGCGGAAAGCACCGCGCCGGCCAGATCGTCCGTGTAATACTTGCCGATGAGCTGCGCCAGCACTTCGGTGTCTGTCTCCGACTGGAAAACACAGCCTTCCGCCTGCAACTGCATTTTCAGCACATTGTAATTTTCGATAATGCCGTTATGCACCAGAACGATCCGGCCGTCCGCCGTGGCATGCGGGTGGCTGTTTCCCAGAGAGGGCCGGCCATGCGTCGCCCAGCGGGTATGCCCGATGCCGAGGCTGCCGGGCAGCCGGACTTTTTTCAATTCCTGTTCAAGATCGTTAATTTTGCCGACCGCTTTGACCACGCTAATCCGGCCATTATGGAGCACCGCCACGCCGGCCGAGTCATACCCGCGGTATTCCAGATATTTCAGGCCGTCCACAATGATGGGCAGCGCTTCTTTTTGGCCTAAATAACCCACAATGCCGCACATACTGCACCTCTTTAAATTAAGCTCGGGAAAATATCATAACACAGTCAGACCAGTAATTTCAGCAGGGAGTCCAGCTGTCTCCGGGTCTGCGCCGCGCTGAGCGTGATGCGCAGGCGCGCCTGTCCTTTAGGCACCGTGGGATAACGGATGGCCGGGATCAGAAAACCCTGCCGCCGGAGTTTCTCCGCCATTTGCAGGGCGGCGCCCTCATCGCCGACCAGCACCGGCACTATCGCCGAGCGGGCCGGAACATTTAATTTACCGCAAAAATACTCTATATTTTGCCAGAGCTTCTGGCGTAATTTCCGGCTCTGGAGGCGCCGCAAATGTTTAAGATTGGCCCGGAGCACGGACGGCGGCAGGGCGGTGCTGTAGATGAACGGCCGCGCGCGATTGACCAGATAGTCGATCAGCAGCTGGCTGCCGGCGGCGTAACCGCCCAGACTGTCCAGCGCTTTACTAAAGGTGCCGATGCTCAGGTCTATCTGTCCGGTCAGGCCCAGCTCTTCCGCCAGACCGGCGCCGCGCGCGCCAAACACGCCGACCGCGTGCGCTTCGTCCACGCCCAGCCAGCAGCCATACTGCGCGCGCAATTCGGTCAGCGCTTTGAGGGGAGCAAGATCGCCGTCCATCGAAAAAACCGCTTCTGTAATGACCAGAATTTTCGAATATTTTGCTCCGGTCTGGCTCAAGATCCTGGCCAGATCCCGCGCATCATTATGCTTAAAAACCCGCAGGTCAGCGCCGGACAAACGTGCGCCGTCGATAAGCGAAGCGTGGCAGAGTTTGTCCAGAATCAGCAAATCGTGTTTGCCCATTAAGGCCGGGAGCGCTCCGACATTGGTCATGTAGCCGGTCGGAAAGACCAGCGCCGCCCCGGTCTGTTTCCAGTCCGCCAGCGCCTGCTCCAAAACCGCATATATTTTGTGATTGCCGGAGATGAGCCGTGAACCGCTGGCGCCGAAATGATGGCCCAGATAGGTGTTGCGGGAAAATCCAGCCGCCCCGCTGTCCGGTCCGGGCAGAGCACGGTATAAATTTTTTTGTTTCAATTCCGCCAGAGCGGCAGAGAGGAAAGTTTCTAGATCCATTACTTCAAGGTCTTGATCTCTTCGACAAACTCATTCACCGTCTTGAACTCGCGGTACACCGAGGCAAAGCGCACATAGGCGACCGGATCGAGTTTTTCCAGTTCTTCCATGACCAGCAGGCCGACCTGATCGGTGGAAACTTCATTCTCATTATTATAAGGAATTTTATGCTCGATATTCTGCAGCACCTGCTCGATTTTTTCCATAGAGATCGGCCTTTTCTCCACGGCTTTCAGCAAGCCTCTCTTGATCTTGTCGCGGTCATATGGCTCGCGGCGGCCGTCCTTTTTGATGACAAAAGCCGCGCGCGGTTCGATGCGCTCGTAGGAAGTAAAACGCTCGCCGCATTGCTCACACTCGCGGCGGCGGCGGATAATCTCGCCGTCGTTGGTCGTGCGGGACTCTATCACCTTATCCTGATCCTTACCGCAAAAGGGACATTTCATCTCAGGTTCCCCGCACCGCCACTTTTTGGACAAAGGGCTCCAGCTGGCGCGCGAAAATATTCAGCTGACCGGCGGAATAAGCTCCGGCCTGCTGATAAGCCGGATCGAGCAAATGCGCTCCGGCGTGGAACTGCTGCAGATAATAGCAGCTGGCGCCGTTGATCAGACCGGCGACTTTGGCGAAATTAGCTTCGTCCAGAAAAGCCGGCAGGACAGTGGTGCGAAACTCGTACTGCACGCCGCTCTGCATTATCAATTCGATGCTCGCCCGGATTTTAGCCGTATCGACTGCGCTATTCACGATCTGCGGGTACAATTCCAGCGGGCCTTTAATATCCATCGCCACATAGTCCAGCAGCTGTCCGGCCAAAAGCGTCCGGAGCATTGCGGGATTGGTGCCGTTGGTATCCAGCTTGACGGCATAACCCAGTTTTTTTATGTCCCGGATAAATTCCGGCAGATCCCGGTGCAGGGTGGGCTCGCCGCCGGAAATACAGATGCCTTCCAGCTGCTTGGTCCGGCCGCGCAAATACTCCAGCAGCTCCGCGGCGTCTATCACGGGCAGGCCGGCGGACTGGCTGTCCTCGACCAGCGCCGGATTATGGCAAAAAACACAGCGAAAATTACAGCCCGCGGTAAAAATAGTCGCGGCAATTTTGCCCGGATAATCCACGAGCGTTGTTTTTTGCAAACCCTTAATAATCGGCACCCCAAACTCCTTACCGCAAAATTCCCGTGGTCTTGAGCTCCCGGTACAGGCCCATATCATTGCTGACCACGCGGCCGTCATCAAACTTGATCACCGGCATTATAGCGTCGGGCCGGTCGGCGAGCAAAGCCAGCACTTCCGCTTTGACCGCCGGATCCCCGGAACTGCGCTCCTCAAAAGCCACATTTTGCTTTCTCAGCAGTTTCTTAATATCCTCGCATTTATCACAATTGGGTTTGCTATATAAAATCATAGCTTCTCCCTTTATTTATTAAAAATATGCACTCTGCAAAAACAGCTTACTTCTCCACGGCGTAGGTCTTGCGGTCTATAAATTCCTGCTGTTTGCCTTTGTTCCAGTTCGCCACCGGACGAAAATACCCGACAATGCGCGAGTAAACTTCCGTTGCTTTGCCGCAAGCGACTGCTTCTTTCTTAGCCATAATTATCCCCTCCTTTACTTAAATTTGCTTAAATTACTGCTGCTCAGGCGCCGATCAGCTCCGGTTCTTTTTCATCTTCCGCGGTCAGCTGGTCGATCAGATGATTGCACTTATGATGCGTGCCGGAAATATAACCGTGCTCCGGACAGATCGAGAAAGTCGGCGTCACCGTAAAATACGGCAGGCGGTAATTCTCCGCAATCTTTTTGACCAGCCGCTTGCAGACTTCCGGATCGTCAATTTTTTCCCCGATAAACCCGTGCACCACGGTGCCGCCGGTGTACAGCACCTGTAAGTCATCCTGATGCTCCAGCGCCTCAAAAATATCCGCGGTCGCCGAGACCGGCAGATGCGTCGAGTTGGTGTAATACGGCGCTTCTTTAGTGCCGGCCTGGATAATGCTCGGATACAGCTCTCTGTCGCGCAGCGCAAACCGGTAGGTCGCGGATTCGCAGGGCACCGCTTCCAGATTGTACAGATGGCCGGTCTCTTCCTGATACTGTTTTAATTTTTCCCGCATAAAATTCAAAACCTCCAGGGCAAAATCCTTGCCCTCCGGCGTGTCTATGCCTTTATCGGGGCCCAGCAGATTGAGCAAAGCCTCGTGCATACCGTTGATGCCGATAGTTGAGAAATGGCTGTCATAAGAGCCGAGGTAGGCGCGGGTGAAAGGCATCAGGCCTTTTTTCAGATTAAGCTCCACGACGTCGCGCTTGAGCTCCAGCGAGTCTTTGGCCAGATCCATGATCGCGCTGAGCTTTTCTTTGAACTGCGTTTTATTCTCGGAAGTATAGCCGATGCGCGGCAGATTAAGCGTCACCACGCCGATCGAGCCGGTCTGCTCGCCCGCGCCAAACAGGCCGCCGGTTTTATTCTTGAGTTCTTTTAAGTCCAGCTGCAGCCGACAGCACATCGAGCGCACATCGCTGGGCTTGAGGGAAGAATTTACAAAATTCTGAAAATACGGCACGCCGTATTTGGCCGTCAATTTGAACAGCAGATTGGCATTCTCCGTATCCCAGGCAAAATCTTTGGTGATATTGTAGGTCGGGATAGGATAAAAGAACGGCCGGCTCTCCGCGTCGCCTTCCAGATAGACTTCCATGAAAGCCTGATTGATCATGTCCATTTCTTTCTGGCAGTCGCCGTAAGTGAACTCCTGCGGCTCCCCGCCGACAATGGCCGGCTCGTCCTGCATATCTTCCGGGCAGACCCAGTCGAGGGTCACATTGGTGAAAGGCGGCTGGCAGCCCCAGCGGCTGGGCACATTGAGCGAGAAAATAAATTTCTGCATCTGCTGTTTGACCTGCTTGTAAGTCAGCCGGTCTGTCTTCACAAAAGGCGCCAGCAGCGTGTCCAGCGAACTGAAAGCCTGCGCGCCGGCATGCTCCATTTGCAGCGACCCCAGAAAATTAACCATTTGAATAACCACCACATCCAGATGTTTGGGCGGCAGCGAGCAGATCTTGTGCCTCACTCCGCCAAAGCCCCGCTTGATCAGCTGCCGCAGCGACCAGCCGCAGCAATACGCGACGATCGCGTGGCTCAGGTCGTGAATATGCAGCGCGCCGCTGCGGTGCGCATCGGCGATAGACTTGGGATACATCTCATGCAGCGCATAATTGGCAATGATCTTGCCGGAAATATGCGACATCAGGCCGGAGAAAGAAAAATCCGAATTGCTGTTCTCAAAAACCCGCCAGTCGGTTTTTTCCATATATTCGTCCACGGCGTTTTTTACCTCGATAAAAGTGGACTGGGCGTCGCGCTTACGTTCGCGCTGCTCTCTGTAGAGAATATAGG
>JAISQA010000038.1 GCA_031274525.1 Candidatus Margulisiibacteriota bacterium | reverse complement strand
CTTTTGTTTTTGTGCTGGCCGGCGGGTCTGGCACCAGACTGGCGCCTCTGTCGCTGACCGGTCCCGGCCAACTGCCCAAGCAGTTTCTGGCGCTGGTCGGCGCCCGGACAATGCTGCAGCAGACTATTGACCGTCTGCCAGCCGGCCGGCTGGTAGTGGTGCCGGAAGAGTGTTATGCCGAGGCGGTGCGGGAGCAGTGTGCCCGCCCGCTGAGCGGAGCCGCAGGGAGCGCTATCGCAATACTGGCCGAGCCTTTTGGCTGCAATACCGCTCCGGCCGTGGGCCTGTGCGCGCTTTATGCGCTGCACCAGACCGCGGATAAAAACACGGTGCTTTTCTTTTTGCCGGCCGACCATATTATGAATAAATCGGTTTTTACCCAATTGTTTAACCGGGCGGTGACCCAGGCGGCTACCGGCCGGATAGTGACCATCGGTATTACTCCCGACCGTCCGGAGACCGGCTATGGCTATATCAAGGCGCGGGGTTCCGGCGCGTGTTTGCAGGTGGATGCTTTTGTGGAAAAGCCGGATCTGCCGACCGCGCGGCAATATCTGGCCGCCGGAAATTATTTCTGGAACGCCGGCATGTTTGTAATGAAAATCGGTACGGCTTTGCAGGCGCTGGAGCGGTATGCGCCGGAAATTTATCAGGAATTATTGGGCATCGACTTTGCCGGAGACCTCTCCGTAGAGATCGCCCGGCAGTATCAGTGCCTCAAGGCTAAAAAACAAAATATTTCTATCGACTATGCGGTAATGGAAAAAGCCGCGGCGGAGATGGATCTGCTCCCCGCGCCGCCGGAGCTGGAATGGAATGATGTGGGCGGCTGGGTCGCGCTGGCCAAATACTATCCGCCGGACGCGGCGGATAATCTGATTATCAACTACACGGCGGACGAAATACAGCTCTCCGGTGCACGCGGGCTGCTGGTTGTTAATTCCGGGAATGGTATTCTGATCTGTCCGCAGACTCTGGCGCCGCGGGCGAAAGATATTATTCCCGGCCTGCAGCAGGGTTTAAAGAGCGAGTGTCTGGACTGCCGGAATGTCGCCGTGGAAAATCAGACCGCGCGGTATGTCGGCGTTATCGGCTTGCAGGATATGCAGATCAGCTATCAGTCCGGCCGGCTGGAGATCAGGAAACTGTAGAGCTCTATTTTTTTACGTAGGCCCTACAGATCCAGACGCAGGTAGTAAGGTATTTTAACGCTGGCTTTTTTCTCGAAACCCTGCGCTTGCAGCAGAACTACGGACTGCGTTGTGGTGCCGGAGTGGATCTGGAAAGCTCCATCCGCATTAGCCGTGGCTTTACCCAGTAATTCCGCATCCTCGGAATCATCCGCATATACTCCCACCCAGGCGCCGGGTTCCACACATCCGGCAAAGCCAATGATTTTCAAGCTAGTGCTATTTTCTTCGTGGGTGAGCTTGCTGGTCATCGGAGCTACAGTATCCGGTCTGGTGTCCTCTGGCGGCGCGCCCAGTGAATTACTCAGCGTGGTGCCGCAGCCGTGTAAAAACAAAGCGGTTAAACCTGCTATTACCCAAATAAGGCTGATTTTTCTTTTCATAAGTTTTCCCCCTTATTATTTAGATTGATAAATGAACTTTTTATGCCAGGATTTAAGGCCAAAATCCGGATTTTTTGTTGAAAAATGAACACTATGCTATAATTTGGGCAGTAGATTGCAGAGTAATGGAGGGGCGCATGAAACTAACCATACACGGACACGATCTCAAGATCACACCGGCAATTAGGGATTATGCAGAAAAAAAAATCGGTAAATACAAAGGCCTGTTTACAGAGACTATTCAGGCCAATCTCGATCTGGAAGTGAAGCGCATCAAAAACCGCGATAGAGCCCATGTGGCGGCGGTCACGCTGTATCTGCCGCAAAAAGTTGTTCTGCGCGCGCAGGCGCGCACCGGCGATATTTACGCTTCGCTGGACGAGCTGATGCATAAACTGGAAGCGCCGCTGAAAAAATATCAGGATAAATTTAAAGACAATCACAAAAAACTGGGTTTCGTTTCACGTATGCGCCGCAAGATCACGCGGGATTTTTCCGATCTTATTCCGGAGGTCAAGATCGTCCGCGAGCCCAGAGCCGCGGTGAAGCCGATGGATCCGGTGGAGGCCGTGCTGCAGTTAAATAAATCCCGCGACAGTTTTTATGTTTTTAATAATTCCAAAGCCGCGCATCAGGTCAGCATTGTCTATGACCGCCACAACGGCACTTACGGTCTGCAGACTTTCAAGCGGCTGTATCTCCAGCGGGCGCACCTGAAAAAGTTCAAAAACCTGCCGGCGGACGTGCGCTATGAAGGCTCCGGCGTGAAGATCACCAAGATCAAGGATATCCGGGCCAAATCGATGTCCGCCCGGGACGCGGCGGCGCGGCTGGGCAATAGCCAGAGCCAGCAGTTTTTGATTTTTTTGAATACGCGCGGCGGCAACCTCAATGTCATTTACAAGAAAAAACAGCCGCTGGCTTTCGGCCTGATCGAGCCGAATATGTAATGGGGGAGTATGCTGACAAATATCATTGAGCAACTTTTCTCCGGCTGGCGCGCCAAAAAATTAACCCGTTACTGGGCTAAAGTTCAGGAGATCAACGCTCTGGAGCCGCAGTTCAGCGGCCTGTCCGACGCAGAGCTGCGGGCCAGAACGGATTATTTCAAGCAGCAGCTGCAAGCCGGACGGACGATCGAGGATATTCTGCCGGAGGCTTTTGCCGCTGTGCGTGAAGCGGCGAAGCGGACGCTCAATATGCGCCATTTTGATGTGCAGATCCTGGGCGGTATTGTGCTGCACGAAGGCCGGATCGCCGAGATGAAAACCGGCGAGGGCAAAACGCTGGTCGCCACGCTGCCGGTATATCTGAACGCTTTGACCGGGCAGGGCGTGCATGTGGTGACGGTCAATGATTATCTGGCGCAGCGCGACGCGGAGTGGATGGGCCAGATCTACCGCTTTCTGGGTTTAACTGTCGGCGTCGTTGTTGCCAATCTGGATTTTGCGGCGCGCCGGGCCGCTTACTGTGCGGATATCACTTACGGCACGAATAACGAATTTGGTTTTGATTACCTGCGTGACAATATGGCCACGGCGCCGGAACAGGTGGTGCAGCGCGCCAAATATTACGCGATAGTGGATGAAGTGGACAGCATTCTCATCGACGAAGCCCGTACACCGCTGATTATTTCCGGGCAGGTCGAGGACGATACCGAAAAATATAAAAATATCCTGCGGGCGGCCAGACCGCTGATGCCCGGCAAACATCAGACCAAAGAAAAAGCCGAGGAAGAAAAACAGCCGGATGAATACCGGGACTTTACGATTGACGAAAAATCCAAACATATCGCCCTGACCGAGCAGGGCATTGTCAAGGTGGAGAAATTTTTGGGCATCAATTCGCTTTTTGATATTCAGGAAATGGACTCCGCGCATATGGTGCTGCAATGCCTGAAAGCCCTGCATCTTTTCAAAAAAGACGTGGATTATATTGTCAAAGACGACGAGGTGGTCATTGTTGATGAATTTACCGGCCGTTTGATGACCGGCCGCCGCTACAGCGATGGACTGCATCAGGCTATCGAGGCCAAGGAAAACGTACGGATCCAGAGCGAGTCCCAGACGCTGGCTTCGATCACTTTTCAAAATTATTTCCGTATGTACCAGAAGCTGGCCGGAATGACCGGCACGGCCAAGACCGAGGAAGCCGAATTTGCCAAAATTTACAATCTGGCGGTCACCGAAGTCCCGACCAATAAACCCGTGGCGCGCAAGGATCAATCCGATGTGATCTACAAATCCAAGCAGGAAAAATATAAGGCGATAGTCAAAGACATCAAAGAACGGCACCAAAAAGGCCAGCCTTTGCTGGTCGGCACTATTTCTATAGAAGTTTCCGAGCATCTGGCCGAGCTGCTGCGCCGGGAAAATATCCCCCACAATGTGCTTAACGCCAAACAGCATGCCCGCGAAGCCGAGATTATCAAAGGCGCCGGCCAGCGCGGCGCGGTGACTATCGCCACCAATATGGCCGGCCGCGGCACGGATATCGTGCTGGGCGAGGGCGTGACCGGGCTGGGCGGTCTGCATGTGCTGGGCACCGAGCGCCACGAGTCCCGCCGCATTGACAATCAGCTGCGCGGCCGCTGCGGACGGCAGGGCGATCCTGGTTCCAGCCGGTTTTATATCTCGCTGGAAGATGACTTGATGCGTATTTTTGGCGGACAGCGCATCAGCAATATGATGGAGCGGCTGGGCCTGCCGGCCGATACGCCGATCGAGCACGGCATGATCACTTCCTCCATTGAGCGCGCTCAGAAAAAAGTCGAACAGTGGCATTTCTCGATCCGCAAGCAGGTGCTGCAATATGACGATGTTTTGAGCCGCCAGCGCGAGACGATCTATGCTCTGCGTCAAAAACTGCTGGCCGAGAAAGATGTCTCCGCCAAAATTCAGGAATTTCTGGCCGGGTTTGTGGAGCGCACCGCCGCGCTCTATGCTCCGGAAAAAACCGCTCCGGAGCACTGGGATACCGCCGCCCTGCTCAAAGCGCTGGAGGAAGTTCTGCCGCTGTCTGCCGCGCTGGCTGCGCCGCCAGACCGCCCGGCTTTGCTGGCCGGACTGCAGGCCGCCGCGCGGCAAAGCTATCAGCAGAAAGAACGCCAGCTCTTGCCGGAGATCATGCGCGAGGTAGAGCGGCTGGTGCTGCTGCGCGAGATAGACCGCAAGTGGATAGATCATCTGCACAATCTGGATGTCCTGCGCGAGGGCATAGGCCTGCGGGCTTACGGACAGCTGGATCCGCTCACCGAGTACAAGATAGAGGGTTTCAGAATGTTCCAGACCATGCTGGAGCAGATCGCCGACGATACTTTGAGCACTTTATTCCGCGTGCAGGTGGTGCGGGAACTGCCGGAAAATATCGAGACCGTAAAAGCGCTGGCGCTCCGCAATATGCAGTACTCCGGCGGTGAATTGACCGCCGGTTTACAGTCGCCTCTGACCGGCCAGTCCCGGCCGGCAGCCGGGGCTCCCGGACAAAGGCCGGTGCAGGCGGCGGAAAAAATCGGCCGCAATGAGCCCTGTCCCTGCGGCTCCGGCAAAAAATATAAAAACTGCTGCGGCGCGTCCGCTTAAAAATTTGCAATACCCCGGCGCAACTTGCGATATAATTGACGTATGAGAGTGTGGTCTGTCAATTTAAAATCCTATGCAGATGCCGTCCGGCGGTGGGGTGAAAAAAATCATTTGCCTTCTGCTCCCCTGTCCAGCGCCGACCGCCAGCGCATAATTGACCAGTATAAGCGGTTTATTGTGAAACAAGCGCAAAAATATGAATACAAAATGACTTCTTTTGCTTTTGAGGATATGGTTCAGGAGGGCATGGTTGGTTTACTGGAGGCGCTGAATAGCTATGATCCAGCGCAGAAGGCTGCCTTTCTAACTTTTGCGTCTTACCGGATCAATGGCGCTATGCTGGATGCCCTGCGCGACAGAGGCAGTATAATCAAGCTGACCAGATCCCAGCAGGTCAAAATTAAGGAGCTGGGTCTGGCTGAAGACTATCTATGCAGCGTGCTTGACCGTCAGCCGACCGAAAACGAAGTGGCGCAGTTTCTGGGGCTGGATCTGGCAGAGCTTAATGAAATAAAAATGTGCCGCCAGCGCCGCCTGCCCCTTGAAACCGAGACTGAGAAAACTTCCTGGGTAGAGAAATTGCCGGACAAACACGATTATGAGGCCTCCGACCGCCGGCACGAACTGATGCTTCAGATTGAAAAAAGCATAGAGTATTTTTTGCTAAAATGTAACAAACGGAATAAAGAACGGAACCGGTATATTTTGCGCCGCTGCTGCGGTATTATCAGCGGGCCGGAAAACACTAATAAGGCCATAGCGAAAGAAGTCGGTTTAACCGAGTCGTTTATTTCACTTACTTTTAAACAGTATCGAGAGTTTTTGCGCACGCAGACCTGGTTTAAAGAGGCTGTGGCGCAGCTCGGTCTGCTCTGAATAAGAAATATGCTATACTCTTGCGGGGTGAGACATGCTTCAGGATAAAAAACAGGAATTAAAGAGACTTTCCGAAAAACTCGCGGATATCCGGGGCTATCTTTGACCTGCCGCAATTACAAAAAGACCTCCGGGAATTAGAAGCCCGCAGCGCCGATCCGGAACTCTGGCAAAATCAGGCCAAAGCGCGCACTGTCGCCGCCGAATTAAAAAACAAACAAAACCTACTGGCCCAAATTCAAACTTTAGAGCGGGAGCAGACCGACGCGCAGGCTTTTTATGACCTGGCCGCCGCGGAGCGCGACGACAGCGCGGATGCGGATTTGGCCGCACTGCTGGCCGCTTTGCGCGAGAAAATCAAAGCGCTAGACCTGCAGCTCAAACTTTCCGGCGCGCATGATCAGACCGACGCTATCCTGACGATCAATAGCGGAGCCGGCGGCACGGACGCGCAGGACTGGGCGGAAATGCTGCTGCGCATGTATCTGCGCTTTGCCGAGCAGCAGGGCTTTGCCGCGGAAGTGATTGATATTTCCGCCGGAGAGGAGGCCGGTCTAAAATCTGCCACAGTTTTGCTCCGCGGTGCCTACGCCTATGGTTATCTCAAGGCGGAGAAAGGCGTGCACCGTCTCGTGCGCATTTCGCCCTTTAACGCCAACGGCAAGCGGCAGACTTCTTTTGCCAGCGTGGATGTCGTGCCCCAGCTGGCTATGAACGAAACAGTTGAGATCAATCCTGCGGATTTGCGGGTGGATACTTTTCGCTCTTCCGGCGCGGGCGGCCAGCATATCAATAAGACCGATTCCGCGGTACGCATCACGCATCTGCCGACCGGACTGGTCGTGCAGTGCCAGAACCGCCGTTCGCAGATCCAGAACCGCGACACGGCCCTGCGGGTGCTGCAAGCCAGGCTGCTGACGCTTCAGGAAGCCCAGCACAAAGCCAAAATATCGGAAATACAGGGCGAGCAAAAAGACATCGCCTGGGGCAATCAAATCCGCTCTTATGTGTTTCATCCCTATTCGCTGGTCAAAGACCATCGCTTGAATGTCGAAACCGCCAATGTACAAAAAGTTATGGATGGCGATATAATGCTTTTTATTGAAGCTTACCTCAAGCCTAAGGAGCAGTAATGTTTGGTCTGGAACGCCAGGATAGATTTAAACTTTATTTATTTTTGTTAGCCGTGCTGGTTTCTTTAGCGGTTTTTGGCTACCGGCTGGTGACTGAACAGCTCCATATGAAAGTCGAGCTGGCTTATGATTACGAGGATGTCCTGCTGCTGCAGGCTTATACCGGCCAGAGTCAGGAGCAGGTGCTGCGCATGCTGCAGCGCTCCGGCATTACTTCTATTGCGGTGCCGGAAGACACTTTGACCAATCTGGTCCGCCGCGGTCTGGTGACCTGGATCACCGGCGAACAGCTGCTCAGTATGTCGCGTTTTGGCCAGATCCAGAGCCAGATGCTGCTCAATCTGATCCGCTCCGCCAATATAGTGCCGGAAAATAACTATATAATGGTCGATCAAAATCACACTTTTCAGCGGGTGCAGAACGCGCTGGTCAACGATCTCGGCCCGGAGCGGGCGCTGGCGGCCGGACGCAATATTATCGAGGTGCGCGGCAAGATCGATAATCTGGGCGACATCGGTCTGGGCATTGATGAAAATATCGTCAACAATCTTAAACTTTACAAATTTCAAATCATTCCCCGGCTTGTAAACAGCCGCCGCATAGACGGCGTGTCGCTGGCCTTGAAGGTGGACTCTGTTTCCGCGCTGACCACGGTGAATACTTTTATTTTCAGCGGCAGCGAGGTGCTGGGGTTTGGCGGCAATCTGCCGCTGGTCGCGGAAAAAATGACCAAAAATAATATTAACTTCGGCATGCTGGAATTTGTAAATCAAAAAGGCGCGCTCAGTCTGGCGGAGCAGCTGCCGGGGCGTAATCTCGGCGTACATTCTATTACGGCCAGACAGCTGCAGACCATGAACAAAGACCGGGCGCTGGATCGTTATGTGCTGGCTGCTCTGGATCGCGGCATGCGCATCCTCTATCTGCACGCTTTTGTCAATGAAAGCCTGTCCAGAGACCTGCTGGCTTACAATGAGGACTTTATCACCACCCTGCATGATACGCTGGAGCGCCGCGGTTTTACGATCACGCCTATCGATCAGGTGACGCTCGGCATTTCGCCGCAGCTTTCCATCGCGATCGGTCTGGTTATTTCTCTGGGGCTGGCCCCGGTGTTTTATTTTTTCCTGAGCATATTTTTCCCGCAAATACAGCGGATTGTTTACGGTCTGGTACTGCTGGGCGTGCTGCTGCTGGATTTGGCGGCGCTGAAGTTTAATTATTTCAATGAATGGCGGTCTATGCTGGCGCTGGCCATTGCCGTTATTTTTCCGACGCTGGCCATCCTGACCCAGATACCCAAAGAAGACAATTGGCCGGCCGAGAATATGAATTTTCGCACCGCGCTTTTACTGATCCTGCGCATTGTCGGGATTACGTTTTTGGGCGCGCTGCTTATTATCGGCCTGCTTTCCGACGGTTATCATCTTATGAAAATCTATCAATTCCGCGGTGTGAAGCTGGCTTTTGCTCTGCCTTTGCTGCTGGTGGCTTTTTATTATTTTATGTATCCTTACCGCGTCAAATCGCTGAAATTCATCGTCAAGCGTTTTTTGCAGAGCAAAGTGACTGTCGGCTATGTGCTGACCGCTCTGGCCGTGCTGGCCTTTTTTGCGCTTTACTTCCTGCGCAGCGGCAATTATCAGCTGCCGCTTTTCAACGGCGAGGCGGCTCTGCGTAATTTTCTGGGTTATGTGCTGCTGGTGCGGCCGCGTACCAAAGAATTTTTGCTCGGTTATCCGCTGCTGGTTTTCCTCTCTTACAATCTGGGGCGGGCGGTGGATTACCGTTACAAATGGCTGTTTTTTTCCGTGGCCACGGTCGCGCCAATATCTCTGCTGAATACCTTTTGCCATCTCCATGCGCCGCTCTGGGTGTCTTTGCTGCG
>JAISQA010000064.1 GCA_031274525.1 Candidatus Margulisiibacteriota bacterium | reverse complement strand
ACACGAATACAACTCTATCCGGCCGCACGGCAGTATTGCCTTCTTATCCCCCAATAATTACCTTAAATCTGTTAAAATTACATCCTCTTAAAGTGTTACCTATGTGACCAACCAATGCGGCGTCAGTAACGTTCTGCAGATATGGTATAATTTGAGCCAAGAGGAAATAAAAATGACGCCCATGTTTGATTATAAAGTAGCTTCTAAAAATTTACGAATTTCGGAAAGTATTGTTGGTAAATTGGAGAAAGAAGCGAAAAGCGAGTTTCCAAATGACGCGATGCTGAAGGAATTACACATCCTGCGTGCGTTAAAAGCATATGCGCGGCTGAACAAATAAATGCTCAATACAGCCAGACTAAAAATTTATTTAGACACTTCTGTTATAAGCGCTATGTTTGACGAGCGAACACCGGAGCGGATGGAGTTCACTAAATCAGCATGGAAACGTCTCAAAGATTGCGAAGTATTTATTTCGGATACGGTTATAGACGAGCTGAAAAACTCCCCGCCGCCATTGCGGAATAAAATGTTGTCTTTGTCAGAGAATTTTACCGTGTTGCCAGTATCAAAAACAGCCATAGCTTTAGCTAAACTTTATGTGGAACAAAATATTTTCCCGGCTAAATATTTTGACGATGCGGTGCATGTAGCGGTGGCAGCTGCTAACCAAATAGGCATTTTATTAAGCTGGAATTTTACGCATCTTGTTAAAGTGAAAACCCGCAGAATGGTCGCCCTTATAAATTCAGCGCAAAACTATATTCCTGTTGAAATTATCTCTCCGCCGGAATTATAATTCCGAGACCTAGAATATGTCTGTCCAAAAATTGCGAAGCGGTTTATAGTGCTTACCAACCGCGAGCTGGCGGCGGTGACTCAGATCTGGATCGGGAGATGCCGGGCAGGCGGTAAGGGGCGCGGGGCGGCTTGGGAGCCCTGCGGTCGTTTTCTTTTTCGCTCGTGAAAAAGAAAAGTACCACACCAGACGCCGGAGGCGTTGAGAAAAGAAAAATGGATGTATATCTGTCAGGAGTGTTGCGCCGCAGAAATATGAACACAGCTATTCGTTTACACAGGTAACTTTACAGTCCCGTTATTGAGATGCCGGATATGCCGAGCTTTTGCGGCGACCGGGCGCGCAATACCCAGCACTTTATATTACGATTAAATATATCTATATAGTATGATATAGTCAGATATAATTTTAAAAGCCGTAGGCGCAAAAATTTGACTTGACAGGTAAATTGGTTTATTATATCATACTAAACAGATATGAATAGTAATAAATAGAGAAGGAGCAAAAAAATGGCAGAAAAGAAAAAGAAATTATCCATAATAGTTTTCAGCGGGGATTACGATAAGGCTTTTGCGGCGTTCACCATCGCTTCCGGCGCGGCGGCTTTGAATTATGAGGTGAATTTATTTTTTACTTTCTTCGGCCTGAATATTCTCAAGAAAAAACGCGGCCGCGCTTTTCTGGGTAAAGGTTTTTGGGCGCGCAGTTTTGGCTTCCTGCTGGGCGGGCGCAATGTCCTGCCGCTGAGCCGCCTGAATTTTGCCGGGTTGAGTCCGGTCATTCTGGGCGCGCTGGCCAAATCCCGCAATGTGGCCGGGGTCGATGAATTGATCGACGCTTCGATCAAGCTCGGCGTTAATTTTTACGCCTGTGAAACGGCCGGACATATTCTGGGCCTGCAGAAAGAAGATTTTCTGCCCGAAGTGCAGAAAGTTATCGGTATCGGCTCTTTTCTGGAAATACAGGACGGCGGCACCACGCTGTTTATTTAATTATGACCGTCACGGAACTGGATATTACCAAAGAGCACTGCCCGATGACTTTTGTGAAAACAAAATTTGCGCTCAGCAAATTAAAGGATGGTGATGTGCTGGAAGTATTTTTGACGGCAGGCGAGCCGCTGGAAAATATGCCGCGCGCGGCCGGAGAACAGGGTTATAAAGTTTTGAGTATTGAGCAGATAGACGCAGATATTCATAAAGTAGTAATACAAAAGTAATCTAAAAGTAATACGAAAGTAAGACAAAACGGAATTATCCACCACACAGAGAGGACGTAATTCCCATACAAAATATAGTATGGAAAGGATAAGGCTATGCATAGTAAGAATATTGCGTTAGTGAAAGAGTTAGTGGTGGATTTGGCGCGCAGGACCGCACCTGCGCAGACGGGGGTGACCATCACGTCAAACAGGGCGGAGACGCTTTTTGCCGCGGAGGTTCCGTTAGAACAAAAACTGGATTTTCTGCGCGGCCAGCTGCTGGGTAATGGCGCGGAAGAGAGCACGGTTTTTGGCCGTATCCGGCAGCTGTACGCGGATTACACGGCGCAGGGCAAACAGCTGGCCTTGCTGATCGAATACGAAAAATGGTTCAGCCGGCGTTTTGGTAACACGCATACCGCGCACGATCTGACCGCGGATTTTTCCCATACGGCTTTTAAGCGGTGTATTGCAATTATTCACGAGGCCTTAAAAGCAGATGAGGAACACTATGTGGTTTTGCCGGTCGGACAGGGCACCTCCGGCGCGCTGGAGAGACTGCACAAAATTCTCGGTATCGATGTCTCTCCGGCCACGCTGGAACGGCTGAGCATGGATAGAAAAGAACATTTATTAAATCTGCAAAAACAGGTGTATGTGCTTAAAACCCTGGAGGCCAAAACCGCCGCGGAACAAAAAAGTCTGGACGCCGCTGTGGCAGAAATACAAAAGGAGATCGAACGTTACGCCGCGGAATTTGTTGCGGATAAAAACCGGCCCGTGGTACTGATCACCGGGCAGGAGCATCACGGCAATACCCTGCCTTATGACGGCACGCTGGCGGATAAATTTATTGTGCCTTTTGTGCCGGGCACGGTGGATATTGATCTGCCGGCTTTTGCGGCCAAACTGCAGGAATTGCAGGCGCAGGGGCGCAAAATCATCGTGTCTTTTTCCGCGGCTTCCAATGTGACCGGGCACAAAACAGACATTATCGGCACGGCAACTCTGGCCAAAAAATACGGCGCGGTGACTGTCTACGATCACGCCGCTGCGCTGGCCTATGAGCCGATAGATTTAAGTCTGCGCACCGCGGACGGACAGCCCTTGATCGACGCCGTGGTGGCCTCGCCGCACAAGCTTCCCGGCGGCCCCGGCAGCACGGGCCTGCTGGTATTTAATAAAGCCGTTTACTCCGCGCATTTGCCACCCACCAATAAAGCCGGCGGCACGGTGTGGCATGTGTCGCTGTGGGATCAGGAGTATTCCCGGGATATGCTGGAAAGAGAATTGTCCGGCACGCCCAACGGCATAGGCCTGTTGCGCATGGCGCTGGCCATAGACCTTTCTTACAATGTCATTGGCTTTGACAATATTCAGAAAATTGAACAGAGACTGGCCGAGCCGTTATATGCCTATTTGCAGAGCGATCCCAGTATTATTTTGTACGGCGATCAGGATCCGGAAAAACGGGTGCCGATCCTCTCTTTTAATGTCCGGCACGGCGGGGGGCTGCTGCATCCTAATTTTGTGGCCAGAATATTGAGCGATCTATTCGGCATCCAGACCCGTCCGGGCTGTTCCTGCGCCGGTGAATACGGCCATTATCTGCTGGGCATAGAGGAAGATCCGTCCAGAGTAATGCAGGACAAAGTCCGGGAAGGCATCTTTGCCGGCAAGCCGGGCTGGGTGCGCCTGAATCCGCAGTGGCTGTTTACCGCGGAGCAGGTGAAGTATATCGGCGAGGCGGTAAAACTGGTGGCGCAGCATGGCTATAAATTATTGTCTTTGTATGAGCTGGACGAAAAAGGCGGCTATAATTTTAAGGATATTTTTAAGCCTGACGGATACGTGGATGTGAATGTGCTGGACGCGCAGAATGTCGGCATTGCGCAGGCTGTCGGGGTGTTCGGGCAGCAGCAGCTGCGGGACAAACAAAATCTGCCGCGGGAAGACGAGTATGATTATGGCATAGCTTTATTGAGCCAGCTGAAAAATGCCAAAGAATTTTTGAACAGATTGCCGGACAATAGCGCGGAGTTAAAAACTCTACGGGTGGAAGACGGCGCTCCGCTGCCTTTATTGTATGCCGGTCTGACCGGATCCTTTCAACAGCTGCTATCGCCGGAGCCGCAGCGTCTGGCGCCAGCAGCCGCGGTGCCAACTCACGCCAGAGGAATCAGAAGAAATGTGCCCAGAATAGACGTAGCCGGCCCCGGCTGGGCGATAGAACTGGAGGGGGAGGGGAATTAAATTTTATGCTCAAACAATAATTAAAAAAGGGCTGTCTTTTTAAGACAGCCCTTAGTTTTTCCGGGGTTCTCGAAGGACTGGCCGGTAGTTCGAGTAATCTCAACCACCGGCCAGTGTTTTTAAACTAGAACGCGTGCGAGTAAGAGAGCAGGGTGCTGGTGGCATCCAGCAGGAAGTTGACCCCCGGCTCCTCGCTGACAACTTTGGTATTAAAAATACCGAACAGTATGGTGCCGCCGTTAAAAAAAGCCGGACTGTACTGCACATTGCCGCCGTACTGTGAGAAATCAAAACCCTTCTGATTGCCCAGATTTACATCGTTCCAGCCGGCGCGGTAATTTCTGGTGTAGTTGCCATAGCCTTGCAGCTCAATTGCCTCATTCAGCCGGTAGCTGGTGGCAAAACCATAAGTGGTGTACGGGAAAGTAGTGGTCTCTACTTCTTCGTCGCCGCTGCCGCCCTTGTCGTACTCTATCTCCCGTGTGTAGCTGGTGCCGACGGTGGCTTTATATGTAGCGGCCACAGACCAGGCCTCGTTCACCTGAAAAATATAACCCAGAGCTGTTTCCGCCGGAACTTCTTCATTGAAATTAGACTCCACCTCGGTGTCGCCCTTCAGGTTACTGACGGTCTGATTATCTTTTCTCGCCGAGCTTATTTTGTGCGCAAAAGTTACTTTCTGATTGGCGGCCACCTCTTTGATCAAGCCCAGGGTGGCGCTGATATAGTTAGAGGATTTAAGCGCATTTTTAGCAAAAGGCGCAGCAGGCGGAGCATAGGGCAGATCTTCGGCTGCTTTATTCCTGGCGGTCAGGCCTGCGTCCACAGTGTAAGTATTGAAAGCCAGCTCCAGACCGCCGGTCAGACTGCCGATAGACGGCAACTCAAATTCTCTGGCTCCGGCTACAGAGATAGATTCCACCGCTTCAATGAAAGAGAAGTCCAGCTTGCTGCCAGCTGGCAGGTTGCCGCTACCATTATCTTTCAGGGCTACAGAATAAAATAAATTTCCAACCTTGTTGTAACGCAAGGAATACCAGTTATCGCCGTAACGGCCGGTATAGGTTAAAAATTTGGTGGCGCTGCCGAAGTCTTCCGGCGTCCTGTCGCTGCCTTTAGCTGCGCCGGGTATCTGATCTTTATTGGTCTCGCTTTGTTTGACCTGATTTAGAATGAAAGTGCCTCCTTCGACCGCCGTCTTTTTATTTTCCGCGATGGCTGCCGGATTACCGCCGAGACTCAGGGTATTTCTGGCGTTGACATCATTGGTGCCGAGTACTCCGGCCGCGCTGACCGCCGCCAGCAGGCCGACCGCAACCTCCGCCGCGGCCTTTGTCTAAAACCAGGTCTTCCTATATAATTCCGGGTAATGCGGATCTCATACAAATGCGATTATGCACTGAAAGTGCTGCTGGAATTGACGCTCAGCCTCAATAAGGGCGTGGTGTCTTCTCAGGAGTTGTCCAAAAGACTGGATATCCCTTTGAAATTTTTGGAGCAGGTGCTGGCGGATCTGCGTAAGGGCGGTTTCGTGGAGAGCCGCCGCGGCAATATCGGCGGTTATGTGCTGGTCGGTAATCCGGCGCGGGTCATGCTGGGCAAAGTTATCCGCCATGTGGACGGCCCGGTCGAGCCGATAGAATGCCTCAACGCCCACTACCGCAACTGCCGCGATATCAAGAGCTGTGTTTACAAAAAAGTCTGGGGCAGGGTGAATAAAGCGGTGACGGACGTTATCGATAATGTGTCGCTGGAAGACATGGCCAGAGACGTGCGCCTGACCCAGGAAGCGCTGGATTATTCGATTTAGTTATTTGCGCAGCGCCGCTCTGGAAAAAATAGAATCCGCTATTTCGTTATTGAATTCCAGAGATTCCACCACCATTTTGGTGCCGTTGCCGTCTTTCAAAACATCCTTGTAGAGCATTTCTTTAGCCAGCCAGCGGCCGTCAACCTGCATGACATCCGTAACCTCTATTTGCTTGAGCAGGGTGCCGCTTTTGGCATACAGCTCCTCTTGCAGGCCGATGTATCTTTCTCTGTCCACCCGGATTTTGCGCCGCGCATAAGCGAGGTCGTCCTGCCGGGCGGTCAATTCCAGCACCCAGACCGGACGGCCGCGCAGAGTTTCCTCGCCGGTGATCCGGGCGGTGTAAGTTTTTTGCAGAGAGGGATCTTCCAGCATGTCCTCGTAGGACATATCCGAGCCCATGACGGACTGGCGGAGCAGATGTCCGCTGATGAGTATAGTGCGGTCGGTGTCCGGCGAGTAAGTCCAGAGCTGGTCGCCGAGTTTGAGCATCTTGACGCCTTTTTCCCGGGCCGGCGCGAGATACTCGGTAAAAGAATCATCGGTATTTCTCTGCCAGGCTTTGGCGCGGATTGTGCGGTCGCCGCGCCGCCCGTAAATAGTCATGCTCATGACCACAATTTTGCCGTCCGCCAGCCGATTGGCGTCGATGCGCTGCAGGATTTCCTCCGCAGTTTGCGGCGCGGACGCTTCGAGAGCCTCAGCGTCCGTAACACTAGCGTCCATAGTCGCAGCGTCCGTAACAGGCGTTGAGGCGCAGAGCGCGCCGATCAGCATAGTCAGTAAAATTATTTTTTGCATAGGCGCTATATAATAGCATGATTATAGATAAATTTGCTAAACTGTATTTAACACAGGTTAGTTTTTTAATGTCTTGCGGCCGCAAGACACCCCTCAGTCTAAAATTTGCTTTAGCAAATTTTAGACAGCTCCCCTTATTAAGGGGAGCCAACTCGTGAGGTATAATTGGGGCGTGACTAAAATATACAACAAGAAAAAATACATAGATACGCGCAGGCGGTTGAGAAAAAATTTAACCGAAGCAGAATTGCTCCTGTGGACGGTATTAAAAACGCAGAAACCTGGCGTTAGATTTAGACGGCAATATGGGGTTAAAGCCTTTGTGCTGGATTTTTATTGTCCGGCGCATAAACTAGCTATTGAAGTGGACGGCGGTATACATCAAACAGACAGACAATCCGCAATAGATATAGACCGGCAGCGGATTATCGAGAATCTGGGCATAAGATTTTTGCGCTTTAGCAATGAACAAATAAAGAAAAACCTAACAGCCGTTCTAAAAATCATAAAAGAAAATCTGACTACTAAGCAGGTTATCTCCCCTTAATAAGGGGAGATGTCCGAATTTTGCTAAAGCAAAATTCGGACAGAGGGGTGTCTGCGCCAGCAGACATTCCGTGTGCATTACGTTTCCAACTCCTTAAATAGCTGTGCGGTCTGCCGCTTAAAAATGCCGAGTCCGGCCAGCGCGCTGCCGATGAAGGTCGAGACCACGCCGGGGATAAAGCCGATGTAATAGCACTGCGGTGTAACGGCGGCTTTCATAACGCTGGAAATCATTATGGAGGAATTTTTGAACACCGCGCCGTAATTTATGCCGTGTTCTTGCAGCCAGTAAGCAAGCAGCAGGCCGAAAAAAGTGCCGATAATAGAGCCGAGCAGCCCGACAATTAACGCTTCGGCAATAGAGCTGAGATAAATATGCATTTTGTTTTCACCGATAGCCAGCCGCACGCCCATCTCGCCGTAACGCCGGATGCCGCCGATCAAGCCGGCGTTCCATAAGACCAGCGCCATCACGCCCACGAACATAATTATAATAATGTAGATCCAGAGCATAGCCATCTCCATATAATCGCGCAGACCGCTGTCGTCCAGCATCGCGCGCATAACCGGCGCAAATTCATCGGAGCTGTCCGCGTAAAGAGCGTTAAATTCTTTGACCAGCGCCAGAGCCTGGGCGTCATCGTAAACGTCGCTGGCAAAAAAGCCCAGTATTTCTCCGGCGGTGTCCGGCATGTCCAGATCCCGCTGTATATCCCGAATGTCCGCCAGTACCGAACCGCGGTCCATCGCCGCCACGCCAAAATGCACCGTACCCGCCACGGTAAAATTACTCACGGTCATACTGCCGTACATCGTCGAGCCGATCAGCGTTACCGGCGAGCCGGGGGTCAGCCCCAGCTTTTGGGCAAACTCGTCGGAGAGCAGTATTTCGCCGGAATTCCGGGGCAGGCGTCCCTGCACGACAGCTCCGGCCAAATTGAGGAATTGCATTTCCGGACTGTCCGGCGAGAAGTCTACGGCCAGTCCGGAGGCCGGCCCCTGCGCCTGCGTTTCACCGCGGACATCCGCCACATCCAGCAGGCCGCCAAATCTGATGCGCGGCAGCCAGAGCATATCGGGATAACGCTGCCGCAAGTCCAGCAGCAAATCCTCCACGCCGATATAAGCCAGATCGTTGGGTATCTGGTCGGACTCTGCGGCGTAAGCCCGCGTCATTATTTTGACGTGGCCGCTGCTGTTGTGCGCCGTGTTGTTGTACATACTGGCCAGCGCGCCGCCCATGAAAGCGACCAGAAACACGGTCAGGAACACGCCGACCGCGACGGTGATTATCGGGAAAAGAGAGCGCGAGCGGTCGCGCAATAAACCTTTGAATAAAAATTTGATCATTCCATTTTCCCCCGCAGAGCCTCGGTCGGCGTTAATTTAGAGATGCGTCTGGCGGGCAGGTAACTGACTATGGCGGTCAGCGTGAAAATAAGCAGCGAGGTGCCGCCGATCAGACCCGGCGTAAAAGTCGGATACAGCACATTGCCCATCGACATACCGAGCTCGGAATAAGCGTCCGGCATAGCGTACCCGACTTTATTGAACCAGAGCAAAAACGGCGTGCCGTAAACGGCGGCCAGCGCTCCGGCCAGAACAGAATGCAGCGCGCCTTCCAGAGTAAAAAGCCGGATCAAGCCGGATTTTGTAATGCCCAGCGCCAGCATGGTGCCCATTTCCTTGCGGCGGCGGAAAAGCGCCAGTATCTGCGTGTCAAAAATACCCAGCATCGCCATAAATAAAAACACCGCGTACATTACGCCGCCTTCCATATACTGAGAGAACATCATCCCGCGCAAATCGGCCAGCAGGTCATACTGGCTCTGGAAATTCCAGCCGTCGAAATTTTCCGCATAGTTCAGACCTTGAGCCAGAATAACTATAGTGCTTTCGTCCGGCAAATCCATCAGCCGCTGCATGCTGTCCAGCGCGATCCAGACCTGTCCGGCGTCTATCTCGGCGGTGTCCGTGCGCATCACGCCGGCGATGGTGATCTCCACCGCGTCAAAAGCCCCGTGCGCGTCGCGCCAGCGCAGCATTACCGTGTCGCCCTCTTTTAATCCGCTGCTGCGGGACATATCGTCGCCGATCAGCGCCGGAATACCGCTGCTATTTTGCTGCAAGACAGCGGAGGGCAGCTGCAAAATAGTCTGCTCCGGCGGGATGCCTTTGAGCGTGATATTTACCACGCGGCCTTTGGGATACAGTGTGGCCTGCCGGAATAAAACCGGCGCGGCCTGACCGGAGCGGGTCAGTTCCCGCAAAGCGTCCGGCAAAACTCCGTGCGCATCGTCCAGAGTCAGCGGGTCATAAGGATCATACGTGGCCTGCCAGTACTGCCCGCCGCCGTACCAGCCGTCTATCGAGGTTCGCTTCATCTGATCGCTCATCCCCTGATACAGACCCTGTGCGGCGATGATAATCACAAAAGAGATGGACAGGATAAAAGTGTTCAGCCAGGTGCGCAGTCCAGCGCCCAGCAGATTGCGAAAAGCGAGTTTAAAAATATACATCGGGTCTCCCCTAAACCGTCTCGTCTTTGACAGCGCAGCCGTCCGCCAGAGTTATTTTGCGGCGCAGATGCTTGATGACTTTTTCGTCGTGCGTGGAAAAAATAAAAGTCGTGTTCAGTTCTTTATTGAGCCGGAGCATTATTTCCATAATGTTGGCGGAGTTCTGCGCGTCGAGATTGGCGGTCGGCTCGTCGGCCAGCACCAAACGCGGTTTTTTGACGATAGCGCGGGCGATAGCTACCCGCTGGCTCTGGCCGCCGGACAACTCTCTGGGGCGGGAACGGGTGCGGTCGGACAGACCCACCCAGTCCAGCGCTTCCAGGGTCATTTTTTTGCGCTGCTGCGGCTTCAACTGCGGTTGCAGCAGGAGCGGGAACTCCACATTTTCAAAAATGGTGTAAGCGGGCAGCAGATTGAAAGTCTGAAAAATAAAACCGATCTCGTAATTGCGCAGCCGCGCGGCCTGCCGCCCGGAAAGTTTTTCGATCTTTTGGCCCAGCACTTCCGCCGTGCCGGAAGTCGGTGCGTCCAGCGAGCCGATGATATTCAGCAGCGTGGTTTTGCCGGAGCCGCTGGGCCCCACCAGACCGGCAAATTCGCCTGCCGCAAAACTTAACGATACATTATTCAGGGCATTCAGCGTGGTTGCGCCCATTTGATAGCTGCGCACCAGATTGTGGGTTTTGATAATTTCGGTCATTTTACCCCCTTAGGGTGAAGATTATAGCATACAGAAACCCCTGTAAAAGTCCAATTTAGACAATTTGTATCTACAGCCTGAGCCGGGAGCGCCTTACATCAATTTTCCGCGGTTATCCCGCAGCCATTTGCGCGCTTTTTTATAATCAGGATAGTATTGGGCGACCAGCGCCCAGAAGCGGCGGGAATGATTCATTTCTTTTAGATGACAGATTTCGTGAATGACCACATAGCGGCGGATATCTTCCGGGACCAGAGCCAGCCGCCAGTTAAAATTGAGATTGCCCAGCCGCGAGCAGCTGCCCCAGCGCGTGGCCTGATCTTTTATTTTAATATTCTGGAAATGCACTCCGTATTTTACGGCGTACTCCTCGGCCAGAGCGGCAATAGGCTGCCAGACGGCTGTTTTATGGCGTGCGATATCCTCCGGCGCATAATTTATTGGGGGCGGCAGTTTCGCCAGAATCTCTGTTATCCAGCCTTCTTTCTCCCGCACTACGGCCTGTCCGGCGCTGAGCGGCATATACCAGGGCAGCGTCAATTTCACCTCACGCCGGGGCGTGATACAGAGCCGGATTTGCCGCGCCCGGCGGCTTTTATGGACCAGCACCGGAGTGCCGCTGGTGGTGATTAACATCGGGAGATTATACTCTTAATTACCAGGTTTTGCTGGCGGTCAGAATATCGCGCTTGAGATACGGCGTGGGATCGATCGCGACATTCCAGCGGCGGATTTCATAGTGCAGATGCGGGCCGTTGCTCATGCCTGTACTGCCGCTTAAAGCGATGACCGTGCCTTTTTTGACATACTGGCCTTTCTGGACGAGAGCCTCGGAACAATGTCCGTAAATACTGCTGATGCCCATGCCGTGGTAGATCTGCACCATATTGCCGTAACTGCCGTTCCAGCCGGCATAAGTGACCCGTCCGTCAGCCGTGGAGACCACTTTCGTGCCTTCCGGCGTGGCCATGTCCAGACCGTAGTGCACGGATCTGCGGTTGGTGACCGGATGCACGCGGTAGCCGTAAGGCGAGGAGATCTCCACATAGCGCAGCGGATACATCGACGGAGTGCGGGCATAGTTGTTTTTGTAGTCCATAACTTTGGCGTAAGTCTTGTTGAGCAGTTCCGTATTGCCGGCCAGAATATTGGCGTTGAAACTCTGGCAGAAATCTAGCTGTTTACGCAGTTCGTCCAGCCCCGTGCGCTTATTCACCACGCGGATGCTGCCCACCAGCGGCGTTTCCTGCAGCAGCTTGTTTTCTTTGGCGATTTTTAATTCTCGCTGCAGGTTTTTTTTGTACCGCTCGGCGATCTCCAGTCCGTCCATCTGTGTTTGCAGCGCATCTTGCTTAAATACGGACAGCACGATCAGCTCGCCGACCAGTCCGATGTATTCTTTGTCGTCCAGCTCGACGATGGCGATCTCCGGCGTGAATTGCCTGGTCTGGATAAGTTTTTCAATGTTTTTCTGCATCAGTTCCAGCCGTTCTTTCAGCGCCAGATGTTCCGCGGTGAGCTTCCGGTCAGTGACATATTCATACAGCACGCGGTCGCCGATTTTGACCTTGTATTGAAAGATCCGCCAGCCGATGTTTTGTTCCTCAATAGAAACCATTTTGTATTCAGGGTTGAGCGGAATGGCGTTCTCATCCTCGGAATTGACCAGGGCTTCCAGCATTTTAATCTCCTGCACCGCCAGACTATCGCGTTTGGCCAGCTCATAATTTTTCTGGTACAGCAGATAAGTTTTGGCGTGCAGCAGCTGATTTTGCGAGCTGACCTGCTGATAATCCTCCAGCGGCGTTAAGTCCGGCACAGTCCAGACCAGCACGGAAAAACAGGACATCGCCGCCAGCGCCAGCAGTCCGGCCAGCAGCGGCCGCTGCGGCAGACTGAGCGTGTGCCGTTGTTTACCCAAAAAGATAAAAGTTAAATAATGCTTATGTCTCTCCATAGTTACTTTATATTATGCCCACTATTGAGGCTATTTATACTATAATAAATATATATGCGTATCGGCATTACTATGGGCGATCCCAACGGCGTCGGGCCGGAAATTGTGGCCAGACTTCTGGCCCGTGGCGGTTATGCGGATTGTGTGGTTTACGGCAACCGCGGCGCTTTGAGCAGCTACGCCCGCCTGACCGCGGAAGTTAGCGACCCTTACGGCGCGCTGCGGGAGCACAGCAAAGGCCGGGTGCTGCCGGAAAACGGCGCCGCCGCCTATGCTTATGTGGCCGCCGCGGCGCGCGATGCGCTGGCCGGCCGGATAGATGCTCTGGTTACCGCGCCCTTGAATAAAGAAGCCCTGCATTTGGCCGGGTATAAGTATGACGGGCATACCGAGATTCTGGCCCGCCTGACTAAAACTAAAAAATACGGCATGTTTTTTTATTCGCCGGACTTGTGCGTAATGCTGGCCACTATTCACAAAAGTCTGCAAGCGGTGCCAGCCCTGCTCACCAGACAAAAATTAAAAGACACTATCGAGCTGGCTTTATCGGGACTGCGCTCTATCGGCGTCCAAAATCCACGGCTGGCGGTCTGCGGGCTCAATCCCCACGCCGGGGAGCACGGCCTCTTTGGCAGCGAGGAACAGAAAATTATCGCTCCGGTCATCCGCGGCTGTCAGCGGCAGGGAATTAAAATAGCCGGGCCGTTCCCGGCGGATACTTTATTTACTCCCGCGCGGCGCCGGGCTTATGATTTGATAATTGCCCAGTATCATGATCAGGGCTTGATCCCGCTCAAACTGCTGGCTTTTGACCGCGCGGTAAATGTGACGGTCGGCCTGCCGATCATCCGCGCTTCGGTGGATCACGGCACGGCTTACGATATAGCCGGACAGGGCCGGGCGGCCTGGGGTTCGCTGGCCGCCGCGGTGCGTTTGGTCAGAATAATGGTCAAAAATCGTGGAAAAAAATAAACTGCCCGGAGCCAAAAAACGTTTCGGCCAGAATTTTTTGGTCGATCCGGAAGTCCTGCAAAAAATTATCCAGACCGCAGAGCTCACTTCCGCAGATACGGCGCTGGAGATCGGCGCCGGCACCGGCGTGTTGACCGAGGCGCTGGCGCGGGCTGCCGGCCGGGTAATTGCGGTCGAAATAGACCGGACGCTTTATGCCGCGCAGGCGCCGCGGCTGGGCGGTCTGGCCGGGGTTCAGTTAATTCCGGGCGATTTTCTGCAGCTGGCGGAAAGTATTTTTGCCAAAATCCGCGGGCGGATCAAAGTTATCGCCAATATTCCCTACTATATCACGACGCCGATTATCGAAAAGCTGCTGGACTACCGCGCGCAAATAACCAGCGTTACCCTGATGGTGCAGAAAGAAGTCGCGGCGCGGATCTGCGCGGAACCGGGCAGCAGCGACTATGGCTCGCTTACGGTGTTTATCCGCTATTACGCGGACGCGCGGATAGTTTGTATAGTGCCGCCGGAGGCTTTTCGGCCGCGGCCGCAGGTGGACAGCGCGCTTATCCGGCTCGACATCCGGCCGGAATTAAAATACCGGCCGCGTTCGGAAAAAAGGTTTTTTAATATTGTGCGCGGGGCGTTCTGGGGGCGGCGCAAGACCCTGCGCAATACGCTGAAAGCCTCGCCATACACGCATTACACCAATGTCATGCTGGAAAAAATGACCGAAACCACCGGTATTGACCTGACGCGCCGCGGCGAAACCCTGAGTATGGAGGAGTTTATCGCGCTGGCGGATGTGGACTTCACCTGAAAAAACAGGCTTAAATCCGGCGGTGCGGTGACTGAGCTGGCCGGAGCCGGTGAGACAGCCAATAGCAGCGTCCGTAAAGGCAAATTATATTATAATACCAGTTTATGTGATATGCTTTGAGCCTATGGGCAGTCTTTCGGAACACTTTGAGGAAAAAGCTTTTGCCTGCCGGTGCGGACACTGCCGGGACAGGCTGAAAATATCGCTTACCCTGATCGGCATACTGGAAAATGTCTGGCTGAAATTCAATCAGCCGCTGCTGGTGCGCCGGGGTTTTGTCTGTGAAGAGGCGGAAGACCACGATGAGACCGGGCCGAAGCGTAATTATCACGGCACTGGCAAGGCGGTGGATTTTACGGCGCAGGACGCCAAATTGCTGCCGGAAATTTTCCGCTATCTGGAGTCTTTCCCGGAAATCTCCGGGCTGGGTTATGATCCGGACCGCGGCTATATTCATATTGATTTGCGCGAAAAAGACCCGGTCAAGTGGCTCTATCAGCACAGAGAAGAAAAAGAATTGACGCCGGAGCTGCGCGGCAAGCATGGCCTGGGCGAAGCGGTGGCCGCCGCTGGCGGCAGAAAATCCGTGACTATTGATATGCCCGTGGAAATATGATCCGGGGTTTTCTGGCTTTTCTGGCGCAGAATAAAAACTACTCCGCGCATACGCTGGCGGGTTATGACCGGGATCTGAGATATTTTTTCCAGTATTGCCGCGAGCAGGGCGTCGATCCAGAACATGATTATGCAAAGCTTAAGCTGGAACTGATCCGCGGCTATCTGCGTGCTTTGTACAAACTGGATTATGCCAAAACTTCCATTGCCCGCTGCGTCGCCGCGCATAAATCGCTGGGCCGCTATCTGGTCAGACAAAAACTGCTGGCCGCCGATCCCTGGCAGAAAATCAACTCGCCAAAATTAGCCAGAAATATTCCGGATTTTTTGACCGTCGGAGAGATCGATAAACTGCTGGCCGCCGTGTCCCGGCAGGAAGACCTTTTGCTCCGCGGCCGCGATCTGGCGATTTATGGGCTGCTCTATGCTTCCGGCATCCGCGTGAGCGAGCTGGTGGATCTCACGCCGGACGCTCTGGATCTGGACAGCGGGGAAGCGCGCATTTTCGGCAAAGGCGCCAAAGAGCGGATAGTCCTGCTGAGCAGCAGAACAGTAAAAGCCCTGCGGGATTATCTGCAAAATATCCGCCCCGGTTTGCTGCGCGGCCAAACCCGGGCTTTGTTCCTCAATTTCCGGGGGGCGCGGCTGACCCCGCGCTCGATAGAGCGCAATCTGGCGCGTTATGTACTGCTGGCCGGTATCCAGAAGACGGTGACTCCGCATACTCTGCGCCACTCTTTTGCCACGCATCTGCTGGAAAGCGGCGCAGACCTGCGCGCCGTGCAGGAACTGCTGGGACATTCGTCTTTGTCCACGACGCAGGTGTACACGCACGTGACCAGAGACAGGATCAAAAAAGTATTTGCGCTGTATCATCCCCGGCCTTGAGGGGGATGATCAAGATCGTCTGACGGTGGCGAATCAGAAAAATCGCCGCGGTTTATTTGGCTATGGCCTGATTCAGGCTCTCCAGCACTTCCGTGACATTCAGCCCGTGGGCGGATAGTCCCTGCTCCAGACTTTCGCCGGAAGCCGCGATGCAGCCCAGACAGCCCAGATTTAAGGATTGCAGCACCGGTATGGACTCAGGATAGTTTTGCAGCACATCCATAATGCTCATGTCTTTATTTATCATTTTCAGCTCCTTCATATTTTATTACAGATCAGCTCGCCCATTTTAGAGGTGCTGACTTCGGTGCAGCCTGCGGCCATTATATCACGAGTGCGGTACCCTTCGTCCAATACCGCGCTGACCGCGTTAAATATCGCGGCGTAAATATCACTGCGGCCCAGCGTGTGCTGACAGAGCATGGCCGCGGAGAGTATCTGGGCGATAGGATTGGCGATGCCCTGTCCGGCAATGTCCGGAGCGGAGCCGCCGGACGGCTCATACAGGCCGAAAGTCCCCGCGTTTAAGGACGCGGACGGCAGCATGCCGAGCGAGCCGGTCAGCATCGAGGCCGCATCGGAAAGAATATCGCCGAACATATTATCGCAGAGCAGTACATCGAATTGTTTGGGATTTTTAATTAACTGCATCGCGGCGTTGTCGATATACAGATGATTCAGCGCGACGTCCGGATAATCTTTGGCGACCTCGTTGACCACTTCGCGCCACATGACCATGGTGGTGAGCACATTGGCTTTGTCTATCGAGGTTACTTTTTTGCTGCGGCGGCGGGCGGCTTCAAAAGCGACCCGGGCAATGCGCACCACTTCGGGGATGCTGTAGACCAGCGTGTCAAAAGCTTTTTCGCTGTCGCGGCCTTTGGGTTCGCCGAAATAAATGCCGCCGGTCAATTCGCGGACGATCAGCACGTCAAAGCCTCCGCTAATGATCTCAGCCCGCAGGGGCGACGCGGCCTGCAGCTGCTTAAAAAGGATCGCCGGCCGCAGATTGGCGTAGAGCTGGAACATTTTGCGCAGCGGCAGGAGAGCCGCGCGCTCCGGCTGCTGTTCCGGCGGCAGAGTTTCCCATTGCGGGCCGCCGACCGAGCCGAAAAATAGCGCGTCGGAATTCCGGCAAAGCTGAATAGTGGTTTCCGGCAGCGCGCAGCCTTCTTCGTCTATAGCAATGCCTCCGACTCTGGCCGGCAGGAATTCCAGATTGAGGCTGAATTTTTGCGCGGCTCTGGCCAGAACTTTTAAACCCTGTTCGATCACTTCCGGCCCGATGCCGTCGCCGGCTAAGACCGCAATTCTTTTGGTCATACGCTGAACTCCTTTGCCCGGTAGCTGTGTTGATCCGGTATTTTAGCAAAGGCGTGTAAAATCGGCAAAAGTATCAAAATAAAAGAAATTTTGTTAAGATACGCGCGTTGCCTTTTACAGGCTAAACTTGAAGGGAGAATTCTATGCGCAGAGGCTTTACGCTGGTAGAAATATTGATCGTTCTGGCGGTGGTTGCGCTGCTTATCGCGGTGCTTATCCAGTTTTACAAAGGTATGCAGAGTGACGCGGGGCGGGCTAGAGCGGCTGGCGAGACTCAGGTCAGTCTGCCGGTTCTGGCGCCGTAGTTTGGCCGGTCAAAATGGGAAGTATCGCGGAAATCGGGAGTCAGCCGGGCGTTTTACTGCTGCTGGCTTTTCTGCTGGGCTGGCTGCTGGCCAGATTTTTGCCGGATGTTTTGGCTTTTGCGCTGGCCGGCTGGGGGTTAAGTTATTTCCTGCCCCGGTTGTGGCCTGCTGCTGATCCGCGCTGGCTAACCGCCGGGCTGTGGCCGCTGATGCTTGCGGCTTACCTGATCGGCAATGCTTTTCCCTGGCGGCGGCTGGAAATAATCCGCGGCAGAATGTGCCGGCTCTGGGGCAGTGTGGCGCTGAGTTATGCTCTGCTGCTGGGGCTGCTGGTTTTGTTCGTCTGGCAATTTGGTTTGCTGGCCCGGCTAAAACCGTGGCTGCTCTGCTTCACTCTAATGTTTGGCCTGATCTCCTGTCAGGAACCGTGGCGGCGCGTCAGGCAGCTGTCCGCGCGCGGCCCTTTAAGTCTGGTTTTGCCGCATTTAGGCGCGTTGAGCGCTTTTGTGGTTTTACTGGGCGCGGATATTGTTTGTAATTCTCCCCTGGCCGTCCTGCGCAGCGCTTTAGCCGCGCCGGTTTTTTTCGCGCTCTGGCTGGGTTTTATCCGGCTGGCCGGATTGTCCCCGTCCTCTCTGCCGGCGCGCGTTTTGCAGCTGGGTTTTTTGCTGGGGGTTAGTTATTTTCCGGAGTTCTCGCCGCTTACCGCCTGCCTGCTGCTGGGTCTGGCTAATGCGCTCACCGGCTCTAAAGTCGTGGACGCGGGACTGAAGCTGGAATTATGGCGGATCTTAAACGCCGGAGTTTTTTTGCTGATTTTCGGCTGGCTGGAATTCAGTTTTAATGCGCTGGCCGCGGCGGCTTTTATGCTGGCCCTGCGTTTTATTTTATTTTATCTTTACAATTTATTTTCCCGGCTCTATCTTTTTGGCGCCGATTTTGGGAAGCGGGTCAATCTGGGTCTGCAGATCAGCGACGGCACGATTATTTTGCTGCTCCGGGCGCTGAATTTTGATCAGCTGATTTTGACCGCGGCGGTTTTGACGGTAATTGCCGAAAATCTGCTGTATCCAGCTGCGCTCAAGTATGCGCTGGTACAGTCCGGGGAAGCGGAATAATAAGTGGTATAATCGCGCTTATGCCGCTTACTCCCGCTCAGCAAAAAGCGCTGACTGTTATTCAGCAAAAACAATTTACGCTCGTGCATGGCGTGACGGGCAGCGGCAAGACGGAAATTTATTTACAGGCCGCCGCGCAGACCATCGCCTCCGGCCGGCAGGTCATAGTGCTGGTGCCGGAGATCTCGCTCACGCCGCAGACTATCCAGCGTTTTGCCGAACGTTTTCCTATCGCGGTACTGCACAGCGCACTGACGCCCAAAGAGCGGCGGGACAATTGGCAGAAAATTAGCCGCGGCGAAGTCCAGTTAGTGGTCGGCGCCCGCTCGGCGCTTTTCGCGCCCTTTGCCAGACCGGGCTTAATAATCATCGATGAAGAACAGGACAGCTCGTACAAACAGGACAATAACCCCCGTTATCACGCTGTGCGCGCGGCCTGGCGGCGGGCCGAATTATGCGGCGCTAAAGTGGTGCTGGGCACGGCTACGCCGGCGCTGGAAACTTTTTATTTATTTCAAAATCCGCCGGATGAACGTTACGGATATGTTTACCTGCCGCAGCGCATTAACGGCCGGCCTTTGCCGCCGGTGGAGATTATTGACCTGCGTACGGAGCTCCAGCACGGCAATTTTTCGGTGCTTTCCAAAAAACTGCAGCATGAGCTGCGCGTCTGTCTGGACGCGCGGGGCAAGGCGGTTATTTTTCTGAACCGGCGCGGGTTTGCTTCGTTTATCAGCTGCCGCGCCTGCGGTCTGGCGCTGGAGTGTCCGCGCTGCAGTGTGTCACTGGTGTATCACTCGGACGGCCGCGCCAAATGCCATTACTGCGGCTATGAACAGACTGTGCCGGATAAATGCCCCGCCTGTCATTCCGGTTATTTTAAGTACTTTGGCACGGGCACGCAGAAAGTGGAAACAGAGCTGCGCAAATATTTCGGCGATATTCAGCTCTTCCGCATGGACGGGGACACCACGGAAAAACGCGGCGCGCATGCCAGAATTATTCAGGACTTTTTGGCCGCGGATAAAGCGGTGCTGCTCGGCACCCAGATGATCGCCAAAGGCCACGATTTCCCGGAAGTTACGCTGGTCGGCATTATTTCCGCGGACACGCTGCTCAATCTGCCGGATTTCCGCGCGGCCGAGCGGACTTTTCAACTGCTGACCCAGGCGGCGGGCCGCGCCGGCCGCGGCGCCCGGCCCGGTAAAGTTCTGGTCCAGACTTACAATCCCGAACATTACGCCATACAGGCGGCGGCTGGTCATGATTATCCGGGATTTTACGCGCAGGAGCTGGCACAGCGGCGGGAATTGAATTATCCGCCGTTTTCCCGCCTGACCTCGCTGGTTTTTTCGGCGCGGGAAGAAACGCTGGCCCGGAATATGGCGCAGGAATACGCTCTTAAATACGCGCCACGGGTCAGCGGCCCGGCGCCCTGTATTCTGCGCCGGCTGCGCGGGTTTTACCGCTGGCAGATCCTGCTCAAAGATGTTTCCGTGAATTATGCGGACTTCCCGGCCGAGTCGCCGGTCAGGATCGAGCTTGATGTCGATCCGCTGAATATGTATTGAAACCCTCTTCCGGTGTATAATTTTCGCTCATTATGGACAATAGACCGATAGGTATTTTTGACTCCGGATTGGGCGGATTGACCGTTCTGCGCGAGGTGCAGAAACAGCTGCCGCAGGAATCGGTTATTTACTATGCCGATCTGGCCCGCGTGCCTTACGGCTCCAAAACCCCGCAGGAAATCATCGCTATCAATGAAGAAATTTTACGTTATTTTGCCGGCCGCGGGGTCAAGCTGGTCATTGTGGCCTGCAATACTTCCTCGGCGATAGCCTTAGAACGCAGCAAGGATTTGTTTGCTATGCCGATCCTCGGCGTGATCGGCCCTGGTGCGAACACGGCTTTTGCGCTGACCAAAAATAAAAAAATCGGCGTGCTGGCTACCGAAGCCACGGTCAGGGCGCACGCCTATAAAAATATTTTGACCAGCCTCAATCCCTCGGTCGAAGTCTATGAACAGGCCTGTCCGCAGTTCGTGCCGCTGATCGAAAAGGGCGATTATGACTCGCCGGAATTGCAGGCGCTGGCTGCGGAGTATTTGCGGCCGCTGCTGCAGGCCGGCATTGACACGCTGATCTATGGCTGCACGCATTATCCGCTGATCGATGTGATCATCCGCCGGCAGGCCGGCATGGATCTGCAGTATGTCGATCCGGCGGTTGGCACCGCGGCGCTGGCCAGAGAAATTTTGGCCGGAGGAGCGCTTTTAGCGGAGGGTAAAAGGCATTATGAGTTTGTGGCCAGCGAATATCAAGGAGGTAAATATGTTCGAATTGACGGTCGAGAGCTCCTTCTCCGGCGCGCACCAGCTTATCAAGAGCAATAGCCCCTGTGAAAATCTGCACGGCCACAATTGGCGCGTGGCTTTGACCGTGCGCGGGGACAAACAGGACGCGACGGTCGGCTGGGTCAGAGATTTTAAAGAAATAAAAAATGCGCTCCAGAAAGAGCTGGAAAAATTTGACCATAAATATTTGAATGATGTCCTGCCGGATTCGCCCACGGCCGAGAATATCGCCAGACAGATCTATAAAGACCTGTCCGGCGTGCTGCCGGTCTATAAGGTGACAGTCTGGGAAACGGACAGAGCCAGCGTGAGTTACCGGGAGTAGCCGGGGGCAGCCGCCTTTAGCTAAAGCCTAAGTCGGGAGTTTCAGTTATAATCTAACCTGTGAACACCGTTGCAATTGTCTGCTGTTTCACGCTGGTCATTCATCTGACGGAGGCGCTGGCCCTGTCTATGCGGCTGGCCGGCGCGCGCACCAAACAGATCGCCACCTCGCTGTCTTTTGTGAATATTGCTTTTCTGGCCGCGCGCTTGTCCAATATGTTTCAGGCGCCTTTGCTTGGCGCGCTGGTCGATCAGGCGGTGCGGCTCCATACCGCGCCGGAGTTGCTGGGCAGTTTTCGTTTGATCCTGCTGGCGGCTTTTGCGGGCAATCTGCTGGGCATGCTGCTGACGCCGGGTGTGTCCTATATTTTGGTGCGGGGCATTTATATTTTTGAGCAGCAGGGTTCGATACCCCGGCTGATCTTTGCCGCTTTGCGGCCGCGCAATCTGCTCAAGATCCTGCTTAATCTGCGCCTGCCGTCTCTGCGTTATCTGGCCGGCGTTAATTACCGGGCTATTCCGCGGACTTTTCTCTACTGCAATGTGCTGATGGTCGGGATTTACGCGGTCGGTGTGCTGGCCGCGCTGCTGGCCGGAGCTTTTTTGCCGGAACAGCGCGCGACAGCCGTGCAGCTCTCCGGCATAGTCAACGGCCTGGCGACCATAATGCTGGCGGTGCTGGTCGATCCTGCTGGTGCGCATATCACCGATCAGGTGGTGCATGGCAAACGGCCCTTAAATGATGTCTGGACTATGGTGTTTTTTCTGCAGGCCGGGCGTCTGCTGGCGACGCTGATCCTGGCCCAGCTGATTCTCTGGCCGGCGGCGCGGTATATTATGGCCGTGACGGAGTGGATTGCCCGGCTGGCGGGCTGATCTCTTTACCGTCAACGCGCAGGCCTATTTCTTGCTGCTCATTCAGATAAAAAACAAAACTGTGCTCTCCTGGCGAAAACTGCTGAATAAAAAACTCGCTCATTTTATGATTAAGACTTGCGATCTTGTTATTGTGTAAAATTTTCATAAAATTTTCCCCCTCAAACGGCTGATTTTCTACCGTAAAGGTATAAGGCGTATTAAGCTGAATATCCAGCTGTAAAAAATGAGAACAGGTATACAGGAAAAAAGCCAGCAGTTTTTTTATATTTTCTCTGGCGGCAATAATCGCGGCTGTTTCAGCCACTATATCAGCCGGAATGTCTGCGGCATATTTTTCCTGTATTTCGGTTATCTTTTGGCTATTATTGGCAGTTGTGGAGACAGCCTCCAGTTCGGCCTGCATTTTATGGATTACGCCGGACAGCTCCTGGGTGTGTGCTAAAACATTTTCCAGTTCTTCCTGGATTTGAGAAACCTGCTCTTTGAACGCTTTTAACATAATTGTTTCCTTCTGGTTTGCTGCTTAGCAAAATATACCCTGAAAAGGTATAATTATACTAATGTCCAGCCAGAAAGATATCGTAAGTTTGCGCCGGAAAATTCAGCGGCATGAGTATCTGTACTATGTGGCGGACAGCCCGGAAATTTCCGATCAGGAATACGACAAACTGCTCAAGGAACTGCAGGAATTGGAAGCGGCGCAGCCAGAGTTAATCACTCCGGATTCGCCGACGCAGAGAGTGGGCGGGCAGCCTTTGAGCAAATTTGCGGCGGTGGTGCATCAGCAGCCGCTGTATTCGCTGGACAATGTTTTTTCCCCGGCAGAGCTGGCGGAATTTGATGCTAGAGTGCGCAAAGGTTTAGGCGCGGACGAGGTGGAGTATATCTGCGAGCTCAAGATCGACGGTCTGGCGATATCGCTGACTTATGAGCAGGGGTTGTTCACGCTGGGCGCGACGCGCGGCGACGGGAAAAAAGGCGAAAATGTGACGGAAAATCTGAGAACCGTCCGGTCGATCCCCCTGCGCCTGCCGGAACCGCTGGATATTGTGGTGCGCGGGGAGATATATATGAAGCGTTCGGAATTTAACAGGCTGGAAGGCTTTGCCAATCCGCGCAATGCCGCGGCGGGCAGCCTGCGCCAGCTCGATCCCCGGATCACTGCCGCTAGAAATCTGGATATGTTTTGCTACGGCGTGCTGGCCGGGCAGCGGACGCAGGAGGAAGGTTATCAGCTGATCTCCCGGCTGGGCTTCAAACTCAATCCGCACCGCCGGATTTGCCGCGGACTGGCTGCGGTGCAGGCTTATGTTCAGGAGTGGGCAAGCCGGCGCAAAGAGCTGGACTATGACATGGACGGCGTGGTCATCAAAGTAAATTCTATTCAGGATCAGCAGACCCTCGGCTTCACGACCAAATTTCCGCGCTGGGCGGCGGCTTACAAATACGCGCCGGAACAGGCGGTGACCAGACTGGAAGCTATCGATATTCAGGTCGGCCGCACCGGGGCCCTGACGCCGGTCGCCCGCCTGACGCCCGTGGAGCTGAATGGCGTGATTGTGGCCAACGCCACGCTGCATAATGCAGACGAAATTAAGCGCAAAGATGTGCGGGTCGGCGACGAGGTGCTCATTCAGCGCGCCGGTGAGGTGATCCCCGAAGTAGTCGGCACTGTGCGCTCGCCGGACGGAGCCGGGGCGAACCGTTCTTCACAGTTTGTTTTTCCCCGGAACTGCCCGGCCTGCGGCGCGGCGGTGCTCAAAGATACTGAGGATGAGGCGGTCTGGCGCTGTCCCAATGCGGACTGTCCGGCGCGGGTGCGCGGCGCGCTCCGGCATTTTGTCAGCAAGAACGCCGCGGATATCGAAGGCTGCGGCGAGCAGATCGTGGAGCAATTGCACAGGGCCGGGCTGGTCAAAACCCCGGCGGATTTTTATTATCTACAATCCGCGGATTTGCTGGAACTGGAGCGCATGGGCGAAAAATCCGTAAATAATCTGCTGGAAGCCATAGAGCGCAGCAAAAACGCCGGTCTGGCGCGGATTTTGTTTGGCCTGGGTATCCGGCATACCGGGCAGTTCGTTGCGGCGCAGCTGGCCAATAAATTTCATTCTATAGACAAACTGCTGGCAGCTTCCGAAGCGGAGCTGGCCGGTACGGACGGGGTGGGTGAGGTGGTCGCCCGTGCTCTGTATACGGCGCTGGCCGCGCCGGAATTGCGGGAAATTTTGCGCCGGTTGCAGAAAGCCGGGGTTGTGCTGAGCGATAATAGAGAACAGGTCTCCGACGCGCTGTCCGGCCAAACTTTTGTCCTGACCGGCTCTTTGCCGACTTTAAGCCGCGGCGAGGCGGAGGCACTGATCAAGTCACGCGGCGGCAGCGTATCGTCCAATGTCAGCAAGAAAACGAGTTTTGTCCTGCTGGGCGAGAACCCCGGCTCCAAATATGCCAGAGCCCAAAAACTGGGCGTGCCGGTAATTGATGAAGCGGCTTTCAAAAAGATGCTATAGTAGGGTGGTAGTGAGCAAAAAAGGCGAGCGCTTGATCTTAGGCATAGACCCGGGCACGGCGCGCGTCGGCTACGGTCTGATTGCCCAGAGCGGTAATCGTCTGCGCATGGTGGAGGCGGGCTGCATCCAGAATACTCCGGCGATGAGCCAGAGCGAGAGATTGAGCCGGATCTTTGAGCGGATCAGCGAGATTCTTGCGCAGACCGCGCCGGATGTGATGTCTGTCGAGCAGTTGTTTTTTGCTAAAAATGTGACGACCGGTCTGACCGTGGCGCAGGCCAGAGGCGTGATCCTGCTGGCGGCGGCACGCGCTGAGGTGCCTCTGGCGGAATACCGGCCGCTGCAAATCAAACAAAGCGTCTGCGGCTATGCCCGCGCGGACAAAAAACAGGTGCAGGAAATGGTCAAACGTTTGCTCGGCTTAAAAGAAATCGTCAGGCCGGATGACGCAGCGGATGCGCTGGCGGCGGCGATTTGTCACGCGCACAGCGCTATACTGGAAAGGATACAGGTTAAGAAATAGCATTGTTTGGAAAAAGTGCGGTGAGCCGCCGCGAAAAATGCGCTGGCGGCGGCGATTTGCCACGCGCACAGCGCTATACTGGAAAGGATACAGGTTAAGGAATGATAGCTTATTTACGGGGACATATTATCGCGCGGGACGAACAAAGCGTGGTGCTGGATGTGCAGGGCGTGGGGTATCAGGTTTACTTGAGCGAGCGCGGGCTGCAGGGGCTGGCTCTGGATAAACGTGAGCAGGCTTTTTATATTTATCAGCATATCCGCGAGGACGCCAACGTGCTCTATGGTTTCAGGGAATGGCAGGAACGCAAACTTTTTTTAACCATGCTGGCGGTGTCCGGTGTCGGGCCTAAAATGGCGCTGACCGTGCTGGCCCGGCACAGTCCGGCGGAGACGGTCAATTTGATTTACCGCGGCGATGCGGCGGGACTGGGCCTTGGTAAAAAGACCGCCGAGAAAATCGTCCTGGAGCTAAAAGACAAAATCGCCGTGCTTTTTGCGGAATTGATCACCGACAAAAATAACAAAGCCCTGCCCCGAGCGGACAGTCTGCTGGAAGAAAGTTTTCTGACGGATATCCGGGCGGCTTTGAGCGCGCTGGGCTACACGGCCAAAGAAAGCGAGCTGGCGCTGCGCCAGCATCAGGCCGCGCTGACCGCTCTGGATTCTACCGAAAAGGCCGTAACCTATCTTTTGAGACACCTGTAATTTATGTCCCCGTTTGTTTACGCACTGAAACGCTGAGGGGTGAAAATAGCTAATTTACGGAGACAAAAGAAACAGGCTGCCACAAAGGGGGGATAGGTGTTGACAGCCTGTTTGATTGCCAGACCGGAAATAGTTTAAGGGGGGAAAGGAAAACTATTTCCGGTTGCATAAAGATATCGTAAGCAGTTTAAAAAAATTTCATTTATTTTAGGGGCCAGTACAGGCGGGAACAAGACAGCTGTTTAGGCGGCGTTGGGCTAAAGGCTGTTTTTTAGTTTTGCCACGAAAGCGCTGGTCGGCTGCTGTACGCCGACGAAACGGTTGATTTCCTTTCCGCCTTTGAAGAGGATCAGACAGGGAATACTGGTAATACCGTATTGCGCGGCCAGTTCCGGATTTTCGTCCGTATTTACTTTGGCCGTGCTGAGTTGTCCGGCCAGCTGATTGGCGACGTCTTCCAGCACCGGCGCCATCATCCGGCATGGCCCGCACCAGGGCGCCCAAAAATCGACCAGCACAGGCAGCGCGCTGTCCAGCGCCTCTTTCTGAAATTCTGCGTTATTTAATTCTTTCACCATAATTCCCTCCCCATAGTTCGCCTGCGCGCACTGGCTATATTTTTTCCCGGACGGTGAGCGCAGGCGAACCGCCCGGTGAAACAGGGGTGCTTTTACCCTAACAATTTGGCACTTATCTCTTTTTCGTCCACTCTCTGCGCCAGATGCTCATACACATTGATCTGGCAGTGGGTCAGTATATCCGCCGCGTTCTGAAAATTCAACTCTCCGCAGTTCAAAAACTTTTCCACACCGGCGGCGGTGAGCGGCAGGATCGGCTTGATATAAGCGGTTAAGGTCTTGAGGCAGTTCAGGCCGGCCGTGCAGATCTGCGCCGCCCGCTCCGGGTCTGTTTTGACGACATGCCACGGTGCGCTGTCGTTGATATATTTATTGGCGGCGTCGGCCAGACGCATTATCTCGCGCGCCGCTTTGTGATATTCCAGCTCCTCATAGGCCTGGCCAATGCCGGACTGCGCGGCGTTTATTTCCGCCAGAACTGCCTGGCCGGCCGCGTCCGGCGCGGTCAGCCGGCCGTGCAGTTTTTTGTGGACGATGCTGCCCAGCCGGCTGCCGATATTGACCAGTTTATTGACTATATCCGAGTTTACTTTATAGGCAAAATCCGCGATATTGAGGTCAATGTCGTTCAGACTGGCGCCGAGCTTGGAGGCGTAATAATAACGCAGATATTCAGGATTGAGGCCGGCGTTGATATACCGGCGCGCCTGTATAAAAGTGCCGCGGCTTTTGGACATTTTCTCGCCGTTGACGGTCAGAAACCCGTGAATATGCACCTGATCCGGCGTGCGGAAACCAGCAGCCAGCAGCATAGCCGGCCAGAACAGCGTGTGAAAATAAAGAATGTCTTTGCCGATGAAATGATGTATCTCAAATCCGGGCTTTATCCAGATGTCCTCAAAGTTTTTGCCGTTTTGCGCGCAGAAGTTTTGGGTGGTGGCGATATAGCCGACCGGCGCGTCCAGCCAGACATAAAAATATTTATGATCCGTGCCGGGGATTTGAAAGCCGAAATACGGCGCGTCGCGCGAGATGTCCCAGTCGTGCAGGCCCTGCTTAAACCATTCCTGCAGTTTGTTATAAATCTCGGTGTGGATGTGTCCGGCCTGAACCCAGGCCAGCAGCTCCGCGGTCATGGCGCTGAGCTTGAAGAAGTAATGCACACTGTTTTTCTGCACCGGCGCACCGCCGCATTCCGTACAATGGGCGTCGAGCAGATCCAGCGGCGAGTAAGTCGCCGAGCAGACTTCGCAGGAGTCGCCGTACTGCTCCGCCGCGCCGCACTGCGGGCAGACGCCTTTGATGAAACGGTCGGGCAGGAACATCCGGCATTTTTCACAATAAGCCTGCGAGATGTCTTGTTCATAGATCAAGCCTTTAGCCCTGGCCTGACGGTAGAACAGTTCGGACAGCGCTTTATTTTCCGGCGAGTTGGTCGAGTAATAATTGTCAAAACCGATATTAAAAGCCGCAAAATCCGCACTGTGTTCAGCGTGCATTTGGGCGATTAATTCTTCCGGCGCGAGGTTACGGCGTTTAGCGGAAAGCATGACCGGCGTGCCGTGCGTGTCGTCCGCGCACATATAATAACACTCATTGCCCAGCAGTTTTTGGTAGCGCACCCAGATATCGGTCTGAATATACTCGACCAGATGGCCGAGGTGGATGCTGCCGTTGGCGTAGGGCAGCGCGCTGGTGACGAGGATTTTGCGGGTCATATTCGCTCCGTTTCTATACGGTTAAGTATACACTAAGGTCTGTCCGGCGGAAATCCGGCGGCGCTGTTTTTGATGTTAATCTGGTTTTCCAGCAGTTTCTGAATAACTCTGGACAGCACGATCTTGATGCTGCTGATGTCACCGGCGGTCAAAACAGCTTTGTGTCCGCCAGCGATTTGCTGGAAGTTAAAAATGTGCAGCAGGTGTCTGAAATAACCTCTGGCGCTGGTTTCCCGAATTCGTGTGAAATCATCGTAATGGGTCAAAATACGGCGGATAATTCTTTCGTAAATTTCCGCCAGCAGGATGCTGCGCTCGTGGAAATGGTTAGTCTTCAAAATATTTTTCTGAATTTGCGGGTGGCCGAAAATCTCGGTGTACGCGCTGGTGAATTTTTCAAGCTCTGGCGGCGTGTTTATAATGAAAAGCGTTTCCGTGATAAAACTTTGTTCGCTTTTGAAAGACTCGCCGTCCAGAATACCCAGCAGAGCGCGGGGTGTGCGCTTGACCGTGGATTTGAAGTCCTGAACCAGGCTGTCGCTGATATAAAAACCAATATCAAACAAACTGCATAATTCGCGCGTGTCATCATTGCGGATGATGTGGCTGCGGCGTTTTACTTCCTGCGGTATGAAGTCCGGCTCCCAGGCGGAGATAAAAGCCAGATTGCTGGAAGCGGGTCCGGGCAGATGCTGGATTATCTGTAAAATATCCTCGAAAGTGAAGTATTCAGCGAGGAGCGCCAGAGGCCTGTCCGGATTCTCAACGCCTGTTTTTTGCGCGGTGATATTTTGGCCGTAAAAGCAGTCGGCAATATAAGTGATATTCTCGATGGTGCGCACGGCGTTGCCTTTGTGCAACATTTCATTGGCGCAGGCTTCCAGAGCCGCGGCGGCGGCGATGGGCAGAGGCAGCAGCGGTTGCTTCTGCCGGATTTGCGCGAGGTAATTTTTTATCCGCGGCAGCAAGGTGTTTTGAAACGAAGAGTGCGACAGCGCAAATTTATAGAGACGTGTGCTCAGGCCGGGATCAAGTCCGGGGATATTCCGGATAATGCCCAGCAAATCCGGTGGGCGCAGCTCTGCGATATTGCGCGCCAGTTCGTCCGCACTGATGCTGAGCCGCGCGGCTTGCCGGCGGAATTTGCTGCGCAGGTAGGCATATTCTTCCGGACATTCTTTGGGGTTGGGTATTTTCTGCCCGTTGCAGCTGAATATTTCCTGCAGCTGAATGTTTTGCTGTCCATCGGCATAGGCGAAAATTTTCAGGGAAAAGCGGCCATATTTGTTATTCATTTCGGTGGACAGTAATTGTTTGAAATTGATTTTGGCGGTGAAAACCGGAATCCGCGGCGCGGGGTTGCGCTGGTGTTCGTTCAGGCCGAGGCCGGAGGTTACGAGCGTGCTGTTGTCGTTTTGCGGCACAAGGACGGACAAAATATCTTTCATATAATTGGTGCGGAGGGACACCTGATACGTGGTCAGCCAGCCCAGCGCGTCAAAACTTTCGTCGCTTAATAAAATAGCTTCGTCCGGCGCGGCGATTAATTTTTGGTGCATGGTTCTATTTTATCGCAAGTCCGGCGGTTTTTTCCCGTTTTTTTTGTCGGACAGACACTAAAGTGCTAAAATAAATAAAATTTCTGCGGGGAGCGTTTATGCAATATCAGGTCAAGATGTATGTTTCTTATAAGGACGGCATTCTGGATCCGGTGGGCAAGACCACCGCTGCGGCGCTGGCCTCGCTGGGTTATAGCAATGTCGGCGCGCTGGCGGTCGGCAAGTATATCACCTTTGCTATAGACGCTCCGTCCGAGGACAGGGCCCGCGCGCAGATCAAAGAAATGGCGGATAAGCTGCTGACCAATCCGGTTATTGAGCAATACCGCTTTGAATTAGGACATTAAAAATGACTTTGAAGATCAGCATTTCCGGCGTGCGGGGCATTTACGGCGAAACGCTGGATGATGAAATTATTAAAAAATTCGGCGTAGCTTTTGCCCGTTTTGCGGGCAGCGGCACAGTGCTGGTCGGCGCGGACACCCGGCGTTCCGGCTCCGCGGTCAAAGCAGCCCTTTTTCGCGGCCTGCGCTTCGACGGCAAGATCAAAATAATCGATGTCGGCTGTCTGCCCACGCCTACCGTGCAGGTGTTGGCCAGAGCGCTGGGCGCGGACGGCGCGGTGATCGTGACCGCTTCGCACAATCCCCGCCAGTGGAACGGTTTGAAATTTGTGCGGCCGGACGGTATATTTCTGCCGCCGGAGGACGCGCAAAGGTTGTTGACGCTGTATCAGGAAGTTTCCGCCGCGGATCTGGAGCGGACGCGCGAAGGCCGGCTGGCTGTGGAGACCAAATTTGATGCCGGCGACATTCATCTGGAAAAAATTAAAAAGATCGTTGATCTGGATCTGCTGAAAAGATCCGGGCTGCGCGTGGTGCTGGACACCTGCTGCGGCGCCGGCGCGCTGCTGACCGGAAGACTGCTGGATTGTCTGGACGTGCCCTATTTGCAGGTCAATTCTGCGCCGGATATTGAGCAGTGCGGCCGTCCGCTGGAGCCTACGGCGGAGAATATCGCCGGTCTGGGGCAGCAAGTCCGGGAATTCGGCGCGGACATCGGTTTTGCGCAGGATCCGGACGCCGACCGGCTGGCGATCGTCGATGAGACCGGCGCGGCCGTGGGCGAGGATTATACTTTGTGCCTGCTGGCGGAATATATGCTGGATTTACTGCGGCAGGGCAGAGTGGCCGGGGAAAATAAGCTCTGCACCAATCTCTCCACGACCAGAATTATTGACGATGTGGCCGCGAAATACGGCGCGGAAGTTATCCGCACCAGGATCGGCGAGGTGAATGTTTCTGTGGCGATGAAAAAAAACAGGGCGGTGGCCGGCGGCGAGGGCAACGGCGGCATTATCATCCCGGCGGTCGGTTATGGCCGGGATTCTCTGGCGGGCATTGCTTTGCTCCTGCAGTATCTGGCGGAGTCGAAGCGAAAAGTTTCGGAACTGATCGCCGGCAATCCGCGTTATTTTATGCACAAAACCAAACTTGACTGTACCTCTGCGCAGCAGGTGGCGGATATTCTGGCCAAACTGCGCGCCAGATACGCCGCGGAAAAACTGGATACGCAGGACGGCCTGAAAGTTACTTTTGCGGACGGCAACTGGCTGCACATTCGCGCTTCCAACACCGAGCCGATTATTAGAATAATCGCTGAAGCTGAGACTAAAGCCAGGGCGCAGGCTCTCTGCGCGGCGGCGCTGGATTAAAATATTATAAAACGCTGTAAATAGAGAAGATTACCTTTGGTATTTCTGGTTTTTGACGTCAAATATAATTGATGTTATGGTAACAGATATATGAATCCGTTTCAGGCTGCTTTCACGACTATCGGCGGACTTGCAATGTTCCTTTACGGCATGCGGGCGATGTCCACCGGCCTGCAAAAAATTGCCGGCAAAGAGCTGAAAAAAGTCCTGGCTATGCTGACCAAAAACCGCCTGATCGGCGTGGCGGTTGGCACGGGGCTTACCGGCCTTGTGCAGAGCAGTTCCGCGGTGACGGTTATGGTGGTCGGTTTCGTGAACGCCGGACTTCTGACCCTCAAAAAAGGTATCAGCATCATTCTGGGCGCCAATATCGGCACGACAATTACGGCGCAGCTGATCGCTTTTGATATTTCCCGATACGCTCTTTTGTTTCTGGGCGTCGGCGGGCTTATGCATTTGTTTTCCTCCCGGAAAAACTGGCAGTGGATCGGTTACTCTATTCTGGGTTTTGGTTTTCTTTTTCTGGGTTTGAATATAATGATGGACGCTTTCAGTTCGCTGAAAAACGACCCGGCTTTTCATAATCTCTTTGTCTATTTCAGCCAGAATCCTTTTCTGGCGGTGCTGGGCGGCTGTCTGCTGACTTTTATTCTGCAGAGCAGCAGCGCGACGATCGGCATTACGCAGGCGCTGGCCGTGGTGGGCGTGATCGATTTTGTGACCGCGATGCCGCTGGTTTTCGGTGAGAATATCGGTACGACGATCACGGCGCAGCTGGCGGCGATCGGCGCTTCGCGCAATGCCAGGCGGCTGGCCTGGGCGCATACTATGTTCAATGTGCTGGGTACGGCTATTTTTATGGCTTTTTTCTTTGTCCGCTATCAGGGTGTGCCGGTTTATCTCTGGTTCATTGACCAGGTCACGCCGGGCAGTGTTTTTGTGGGTGGCGCGAATATCTCGCGGCATATCGCTAATGCCCATTCCTTTTTTAATATTATCAATGTACTGATTTTTCTGCCGCTGATCAACGGACTGGTCAGCCTGGTCAGCTGGATGGTGCCCGGCAAAGATGAGGATATTCTGGCTTCGGAGCCGAAATTTTTGGATAAGCGGATCGTGAATATTCCGGCGATCGCGCTGGATCAGGCCGAGCAGGAGATCCTGCATATGATGAGCATTTCCCGCGAGATGGTGCAGCTTTCCGTGCAGGGGCTTTTTGACCGGGCCAAACATGATCTGAATAAAGTGCAGGCTATGGAAAAAATAGTGGATGATCTGCAGGCCGAGGTGATCGAATTTCTGGTCTCGCTGGAAAGCTCCGGCCTGTCGCATAATGAAGCGGTGTACCACAACTGCCTGCTGCATCTGGTCAACGACGTGGAAAAAATCGCCGACTATGCGCTGAATATCGTGTATCTGGTCGATAATTCGCTGGCCAATGGGGTAAAGTATTCGTCTAGAGCGCTGGATGAGCTGCGCATTATGACCGGTGACGTGGATATGGAGTGCGAGCTGAGCGTCAGGGCTTTTGCCGAGAACAGCATCCGGCGGGCCGGCGAAGCGCTGGAGCTGGAAGGCCGCATCGATCAGGAAAAAGACGATTTTCGGAAAAATCATCTGGAAAGACTGAAATCTAAAGAATGTAATCTAAACGCCGCCGCGATTTTTAACGATTTGGTCAACAATCTGGAACGCATTAGCGACCACGCGGTCAAATTTGCCAAGTGGCGGGAAAATCCCTATCTGTACCAGTAGCGGGACTTTATGACTGACCGTCTCCGCGAGATCAAACGCCGCCGCACTTTTGCGATTATCAGCCACCCCGACGCGGGCAAGACAACGATCACGGAAAAGCTGCTGCTTTTTGGCGGGGCCATCCAGCAGGCCGGAGCTATTAAGGCCAAGAAAACCCAGCGACACACCACCTCGGACTGGATGGAGCTGGAAAAACAGCGCGGCGTGTCGGTGGCGACTTCGGTGATGTCTTTTGAGTACGCGGACACGATTATCAATCTGCTGGACACGCCCGGCCACGCGGATTTCAGCGAAGACACTTACCGCACCTTAACGGCGGTGGATTCGGTGCTGATGGTCATTGATTCAGTTAAGGGCGTGGAAGATCGCACCAAAAAGCTAATGGAGGTCTGCCGGCTGCGCAGCATACCGGTCATTACTTTTATCAATAAACTTGACCGTGACGGGCTGGATCCTTTTGCTCTGCTGGATGATATCGAAAACAATCTGGCGATTACAGCCGTGCCGCTGAGCTGGCCGATCGGCATGGGGCGCGATTTCCGCGGCGTGTACAATATTCAGAACCAGAGTTATTTGCAGTTTGCCGATAAGCAGCAATTTGAAGAATGGCAGTCTGTGCGCCCGGAGGAGGTGCCCGGACTGGACGACAGCCAGCGCGCTAAATTAGCCGGGGATGTGGCGGCTATTAACGGAGCGCTGGAGCCTTTTGCGCCGGAAAAATACCTGCGCGGCGAGCTGACGCCGGTTTTTTTCGGCAGCGCTATAAATAATTTCGGCATACTGGATCTGCTGCGGGAGATTATCCGGCTGGCGCCTCCGCCCCTGCCCAGACCGGCGGCAGAGCGGATGGTCGAGCCAGCGGAAAGCAAAATGACCGGCCTCGTTTTTAAGATACATGCCAATATGGATCCCCGGCACCGCGACCGTATTGCTTTTCTGCGCGTCTGTTCGGGGGTGTTTACCCGCGGCATGAAAGTTTTTCAGGTACGCGGCGGGAGAGAGTTTAAGGCGGCTAATCCGCTGACTTTTCTGGCGCAGGCGCGCAGCGTCACGGAAGAAGCCTATCCCGGCGATATTATCGGCATACACGACACCGGCGCGATCAAGATCGGCGATACTTTTACCGAAGGCGAGCAGGTGCATTTCAGCGGTATTCCCAGCTTTGCCCCGGAAATATTTCAGCTGGTTATCAACCGCAATCCGCTTAAAGCCAAACAGCTGCAAAAAGGCCTGCAGCAGCTCTCGGAAGAAGGCGCGGTGCAGTTATTCAAAGGCCTGCTGGATCAAAAACTGATTCTGGGCGCGGTCGGCGAGCTGCAGTTTGATGTAGTGCGTTTTCGGCTGGAAAATGAGTACGGAGCGCAGTGCGCTTATCAGGCTTACGAAGCGGCTTTTGCTTACTGGCTGGACGGCGGGGAAAAAGATCTCAAAGAATTTACCGCCGAGAAACCCCTGCGCATCATGCGGGATATTGAGGATAAACTGGTTTTTTTATTCAAAGGCGCCTGGGAAGTGAAATTTATTCAGGAGCAGTTCCCGCAAATTCGTTTTTACAAAACTTCCGAATGTAGCGAGCGGGATCTGGTGCGGTAAAAAAATATGCCAACTGGCATAAATTTTGCTTCTTTAAGAATGTGGCGCATATGTACATTTTAGAATGTTGTGATGGCAGTTATTATACTGGCAGTACTAAAGATTTGGCTCGTAGATTAACCCAGCATCAGACGGGGCGCGGCGCAAATTATACAAAGAAACATTTGCCGATAAAGCTGGTATATTGTGAAGAGTATGCCCGTGTGTCAGACGCATTCTATCGGGAAAAAGAAGTGCAGGGGTGGATACATAAAAAGAAGAAAGCACTTATTGAACATAATGAAATAGATTTACATAAATTTGCCGAGTGTAAAAATAAAAGTCATTATAAAAATTATCGTAAGTAGTGTTGTCTCGGCTTCGCTCGGCACACAAGCCGCTCACCGACCCGACTCTAGGTGGCTGAGCGTAGTCGAAGCCACCGTTATGGACACCTCGACTTGCCTCGACCTTGCTCGGCACAAGCCGCTCGGTGTCCTTACCGTCCCCTGAGCGTAGTCGAAGGGGACGATCCCCGGAGGCGGTTTTACCCGCCTCCGGCTAAATACGGCAACGCTAGCAAAACTATTCGTTTATTGTTCCGCCGTTATTTTTGACTTCGCCGCTAGTTTCGACTACTGTTGTCCCGTTTTTATTTAATACGCCTCCGGCATATATGTTCAGGTCAGCCTCAAGCTCTAACACTGCGCCGGATTGTATGGTTACGGTTTGCACATCGTAATCACTGCCAATATTTTGCGCTATTTTAGAAGTTACTGTTCCCTCAACTATTGTATAAGCGGTCCGCTCTATTTTGAATACACCATCATCGCCAAGAGCAACTACTTCACCGTCCTCCGCTACCCATTTACTGCCGTCAACCCAGCTTTCACTGCCCGGCTTGTAAGTGATAGACCCTGTGCCGTTGCCGTTCCAAACAGTGCCGCCTGCTGGATTGGTGTCTATTAGCCTGGCTCCATTTTCCAAAACGATATCTCCGTTCAGCGTAACATTCGCACCGGCATTAAAAGTTATTATTGCCTCGTCCTTCAAAACCAGCGTTTTGCCTTCCGGCACGGTCAGCACCGCGTCAGCCGTAAATTCTATCTCCGCCGCCGCTTCTAAGTTTACAATGTCATAATCATTCAGAGCATCCTGCACATTGGCCGTAGTGGCTGTCTCTGATGTTAATGTGGTTTGGGTCGGGACATAACCGCCTCCGTCTCCGCCTCCGCTGCCAAGAGACGGGGTCTTGCCGCAGCCAGAGAGCAGCAGCACGGACGCCAGTACGCCGATCGCTAAAATTATTCTTATACTTTTTCTCATTACAGATACCTCCATGAATTTTTGATTAAGGAAACAAAAAAAAACTCGCCCGTATCTTGATACTTCTGCACCTCCATAAAATAATCTCCCCCGAGAAAATAATTTGCGGGAAAGCCCGCAAAAATCATGAACTGACCGGAAAAATTATAGCTGGGGGGGGGGGCGAGTCAACAGGTATTATTTGGCTTGTTTGCACTAAAAATTACGCAAAAAATACATATACCTATACAGGGTATATGTATATTATGCAGGCTGACCTTCACCGGAACTATTTGGTGAGAAATAAAAGTCAGCGGTAATGGCGTGCAGAAAGGAATTTAACCGTGTAATTTGATTATGCTTTATTGATGTGGTGATTAGCGGCGGCGGTCTGGCGCCTGTCGCTATCAGAGCCGCAAAACGAATTTAGCCGGATCAAGTTTTTGCTGATACGGAAATATGCCCAGCACGGGCAGGCCGCTGATTTCTTTTATTATACGGGGATTCATCCGGGCGGAAATATCCGGCGGCACGGTCTGATTAAAGATCAAACCTTTTATTTTAATGTGTTTTTTTTGCAGAGCCGCGATAGAGAGCAGGGTGTGATTGACTGTGCCCAGACCGGCGCGGCAGACCAGCACGGCCTCGGCGCGCAGATCCTGAATGAGATCGAGCATATAATACCCCTGCCGGAGCGGCACATACAGGCCGCCCGCCCCTTCGATAAAACTAAGCTCAAATTTTGCGCAAAAGGCGGCAATGTTTTTGACCAGTTTGGAGAGATTTATCGGTTTCCGTTTGTCCAGCGCGCAGGCCTGCTGGGGAGCTAGCGGCTGGCTGAAATGCAGGGGATTGTAAATTTGTTTGGGGGCCAGTCCGGCTGCCCGGGCAATGTATTTTAAGTCCTGATCCGCCGGATATCCGGTCTGCACCGGCTTGCAGACACCGCATTGGGGGAATTGGCAGGCGAGCGCCGCGGTGGCGACGGTTTTGCCCACGCCGGTATCCGTGCCGGTAATGAAGTAGCGTTTTTTCATCCAGCGTCCCGGCTTCGCTCGATGCCCTTGCTTTGGATATTTGGGCTTCGTTCGGTATTCTTGTTTCGGACATTGAGCGGAGCCGAAATGTTCGAAGCGACTGCAGTCTGGATCGACCTGTAAATCACGTCCAGCATCCAGCGTAATTCCCGCGGCTGGATAGACAGGGGCGGCATTATCACTATGTTGTTGCCGAGCGGCCGGATAAGCAGCCCGTGCTTTCTGGCGGCGGCGCAGATCCGGTAGCCTATTTTGTCTTTGCAGGCATAGTCCGGCAGTTCCAGCGCGGCGATCATGCCGCACTGGCGGATCTGTTTGACCTGCGGAATTGCCTGGAATTTAGGCAGTTCTTTTTTCAAGATAAGAATATTTTTATTTACTTTTTCCAGAGTTCTCTCTTTGCGGAATAATTCCAGCGAGGCCAGAGCCGCCGCGCAGGCCAGCGGATTGCCGGTGTAAGTATGCCCGTGGTAAAAAGTCCGCAGGGATTCAAATCTGCCTTTGAAGTTATTGTAAATTTTTGTGGTGGTCAGGGTGGCGGCCAGCGGCAGGTATCCGCCGCTCAAACCTTTGGCCACGGCCAGAATATCGGGACTGACCTTTTCCTGCGCGCAGGCGAACATTGTTCCGGTGCGGCCAAAGCCAACGGCCACTTCGTCGCAGATAAGCAGGACATTGTATTTCGTGCAGAGCCGTCTGGCGGCGGCCAGATAACCGGGCGGCGCGGTATAAATGCCGACCGCTCCCTGTACCAGCGGCTCCAGCACCAGCGCGGCTAATTCCCGGTGGTGTTTTTTTAGCGCTTTTTCCAGCGTGTCTGCCGCCTCCCGCAGGCTAACTTCGCTGCCATAATGCCGGTACGGCGTCGGCAGCTGAATAGTCTTAAAAAGCAGCGGTTTGTAAATCGCGTGATACATCGCCACGCCGCCCAGACTGACGCTGCCGATTGTGTCGCCGTGATAGGCTTCGGTAAGCGTCAAAAATTTTTGTTTAGCCCGGTATTTTTTATTTTTGTCCTGCTGCCAGTATTGATAGGCGATCTTGAGCGCGATCTCCATCGCCGTAGAGCCAGCGTCGCTGTAAAAAACTTTTGTTAGATTTCCGGGGGTTATTTCTGTTAATTTTTCGGCCAGTTCTATCGCCGGCGTATTGCTTAACCCCAGCAGGGTGGAGTGATCCAGTTTTTTTAACTGTCTCTGGACGGCGCGGTTGATATGCGGGTGGCAGTGGCCGTGCATAGTGACCCAGAGCGAAGACACGCCGTCCAGATATTTGCGGCCGCGCAGATCATAGAGATAATTGCCTCTGGCTTTGTCGATAATGACAATCTCGTCCCTCTCCCATTCCTGCATCTGGGTAAAAGGGTGCCAGATATATTTTTTGTCTTTTAATACGGCTTCAGAATAATTCATGCAGATTCTCCACCTGTGCGGGCAGTTGATTATATACCTTTTGCCAGACTTCCGGCGACTCCATACAGAGATAGACCGGCAGCTGCGGCGAGATAGCGGCGATTTGCCGGAGCATATGCCGGTATATTTTGACCCGGATGGGTTCCGGATAGCGCATTTTTTTGTCCTGTCCGGGAAATAATTCCCCGTAGATAATGGTCGAGTCGGGAAATTTTTCTTCAATAATTGGCTTCAATGCCGGCGTGAAACGCAGCGTGCCCAGCGAGAGCCAGGCGATTTTTTCCGGCGGGATATTTTGGGCTATTAGGTCGAGCACTGTCTGGTATTGTTCCTGCCAGCCGGGGGCGTAAATAATGGGATCGAAATGCAGGGCCACGCGGTAGCCCTGTTCCGCCGCGGTTTTAGCCGCCAGTATTCTGTCCAGAAGCGGCGCGGCGCCGTGTTCCGCGCTGTCGATCAGCTTTTGCGGATTGAGCGACCAGGCGATGACGAGTTGCTGGCGTGTAAAATCTTCCAGACTGTCCAGCCAGCTGATCTCCGCCGATTTAGTTTTGAACTCCAGCGTGATGTCCGGCGAGACGGCGCAGATTAGCGGTACGTATGTATATACAAATTGTGTATACATTTCCAGAGCCAGACTGTCCGTAAATTCGCCGGTACCGATGCGGATCCGACCGTGGATCCGGGCGCGGAGCTCGGCCAGCATGTCGTCCAGATTGACATAGATAGTGTAATAAGGATTGTTACTGTAACTCTGCAGAAAGCAGTAAGTGCAGTCAAAGGGACAGCCGAGCGCGGTGTGGAGCGTGTAGTAATTGCAGCAAATATGCTCTCTGGTGCCGGGACATTTTTCCAGAAACCGGCCGCGCTGTCTGGCCAAAACCAGCGGCTGGCGGGCTTTAGTAAAAACAGTTTTTTTATTCTGCCGGATAAGCTCACGGATATCACTGATAAATTCTTTTCTGGCCTCCGGAAAATTCTGCAGGATAGTTTGCGTATAGGGCAGCCCGGCAATGTCGCGCTCTATGTAGATCAGCTCCGGCCGCACGGCTGCCACTCTCCATTCTGCATTAACTGGCTGGCTTCAGGGAAACGCCGCGCAAACAGACTCTGCATAAAAACTCGGCGGTTGGTTTGATCCACGCTGTCCAGCACGGCGGTGGCGGAAATATTTTCCCGCCGGGTTATTTCGTAGAGGTAGGTCCGGCTCAGACGCCGCTGGGAATAGGTGAGCCGCAGCTGCCCGCTGAGCCGGTCCAGCAGGGCTTCTTCTGCCGGTGTAAATCTAGACATCCAGAAAACTCTGCATGATCGGGTTGAGCTTGTCGTATTCCAGCAGAAATGCGTCGTGGCCGGAATTGGACTCGATTTTGTAAGAGAGAATGTATTTTTTGTTTTTCTGAAAGGATTCGATCAGCTCGGCTGACTGATATTCCGGGAACAGCCAGTCCGAAGAAAAATAAACGAACAGGGTTTTGGCCTGAATGCGCTTGACCGCCGCGTCCAGACTGCGGAAACCTCTGGTCAGGTCAAAAAGATCCATGGCCTTGCTGAGGTAGATGTAGGAATTGGCGTCGAAGCGCTGCATGAATTTTTCACCCTGATGATCCAGATAATTCTCGACCTGAAATTTTTCGTCAAAGCTGAAAAGATTTTTCTGGCCGGTGCGCTCGCGCCCGAATTTATTCTGCATGCCCTCTTCAGAGAGATAGGTGATATGCGCGACCATGCGCGCCAGCCCCAGACCTTTGATCTGCCCGGAAGTGCCGTAATAACGGCCGTTTTTCCAGCTGGGGTCTATCATGATCGCGTGGCGGCCTATTTTGTTGAAAGCAATAGCCTGCGAGGAAAGTTTATGCGTGGTCGAGAGGACGATCAGGTGATCGGTCAGGCGGGGATACATCACGCCCCATTCCAGAGTCTGCATGCCCCCGATGGAGCCACCGGCAATGGCTTTGAGCTTCTGCAGCCGGAAATGTTTGGTGATCAACCGGTGCTGGGCGTTGACCATATCGCGGACAGTGATAATGGGAAAATCCAGACCGTAAGGCTTATTGGTGCGGGGATTGAGCGAGCTGGGGCCGGTCGAACCGGAGCAGCCGCCGAGAATATTGGAGCAGATGATGAAATATTTACTGGTGTCAAAAGGCTTGCCCGGGCCGACAACCCTGTCCCACCAGCCGGTGGATTTTTTCTCGCCGGGCAGTCGTCCTGCTACATGGGCGTTGCCGGTCAGCGCGTGGCAGATGAGGATCGCGTTGTCCTGCGCCGCGTTCAAATGACCGTAAGTTTCATACACCAGCGTGAGCGGCCCGAACTTCCGGCCGCTTTCCAGCTTGAAATCTTTTTGGGGCGCGAAAGTAAACTGCCCCTGCCGGATATTTAATCTCTGTGTATCGTCCATAATTTATTTTGACAGCGTTTTCATGAGCAGCAGATTGGTCGCCGCCAGACATTTCTGGGTTTCTGTATTACCGAGAAAACAGGCCCCCTGTTTGTAGGTGCCGAGCTCCCGGCACACGGACACGCACGGACAGTTATCACTCATCGGCATGCTGCCCAGCGTGCTCAAAGACTGCTGGACTTTGGTCAGGCCTTTTTTGGGCGGTATCGGCGCGGATTTGGTGACTTCCATAGCTATAATTGTACAATATTTTTAGATAAAATGCCCGGATTTACTGTCTATAGGTTGCTTGTTTGTTGATTTTAATGAGCCAAGATAACACTTGATAATTGTAAATAATAAAATATAGACAGCAATTTGATAGAAATCAAAACAGATAATTCCAGGTGTAGAAGCTTCTGCGAAAGGAAATGGCGCTTGTCTCATGATAATACTAAAGAACTCTTTAAGTATCAGATATATTCCTATTACTAGAATGTAGAAGTATTTTGTATAGCGAGTAAGTATGAATAAACCTGCTAAAGGGATCACCAGATATTGATTGGCAATGGCGGAAGAAAAAGCAGTTAAACAAATAGTGTATAAAATTATAGATTTTTTTAAAGGCATTGCTCTGAAATAAAGGCCGGCGGTGCACAACAAGGTGATAAATATTGCTATATATAGCACCGAAGGAACATGTAATAACTCTAGAAATGGTCTAAGCAGCGGAAAGTTGTTATGTGATCCGTATATAAATACATTATTAATAATGCCGTCTGCGCCGCGCCAGAATGGAATAAAACTTGTTAAAAATAATAAGACCGGCACACATATATATGCCAGTTTTTTGGAGAATGGTAGATCATCTCTGATAAATAGCCAAAATAAGAAAAATACAGCCAGGTGTTTGGTCAGTAGACTAAGTGTGAGAAAAAATATGAAAAGAATATCGCGTATAGTAAAATTTTTGCTGGCGTTGTAAAAAGTCGCGGCTATTAAAACAAGAAGTACAGCGATGTTATCGAATTGGTTGTGGTATCCAGTGATAATAATAGAAATTGGATTTAGGAAAAATAATATTGCTGTGGTCAATGCGGTGGAACGGGGCATATTTTTATAGATATAGCAGGCGATCCCCAGGTCGGCTAGTGTGAGTATAGAAATAATAAAACACCTGAAAAAGAAAATGTGATGGGGAAAAACAGCTGTTATTTTGTAACCAAGCCCTAACAGGGATAAAAAAACCGGCGCATAATTATATCTGGGCGTCAAAGCATACACATTACCCAACCGACTGGCTATTTCGCCGACAATTTTCCAGGAATCAAAATCATAGTTGTGGCCAAACAGCATGACTGTAAAACGCAAAACAATACCTGTAAGAAAGCAAAGCGCCGCAAATCTATGTATATATAATAAACTTAAAATGCTTTTCATAATTCTTTTTTTACCTCCCAGAAGTCTTTTACTGCGCGTCTGCCGATTTTAAAAATACTCTTATAATTAACAAAACTTGCACCGCCGCCGCGGGGCTTAAAAGTTATTGGTATATACTTTATATTTTCCTTATGTTTAACTAGGTAAACTGTTAATATGACATTGGCTAAATAAAAATCCCGCGGGATTTTGGGTAAATATTTTTGCAGTACTTTTCTTTGCAGTAATCTAAAAGGAACATTAGCATCTGTTATATTCAGGCCAAAAATACAGTTTAATACCAGTCTTAAAATTTTCGTAATTAAAATTCGAGACCAGCCGTCTTGTCTCTGATTCCTGTGGCCAAGAAGTACGCTAAAATTATTGCGTTGTGGCCAAAATTGCCAAAAATCAGCTGCTACAGTTTGTCTGTCCGAATCAGTTTGAAATATAAAATCTGCTCCTTGTTCTAAGGCATAATTGTATCCGTATAAAATAGTCGCGCCATGTCCGTTATTAGGCTTTGTAATCCCGATCAATTGAGGCAAGTTGGTTTCTAAAGTTTTAAGAATGTTATACGTGTTATCTTTGCTGCCATCATCAATAATCACCAGCCGTGATTGAGAATTGATTTTTGCCACAACAGTATGCCATTCTCTGGCTACACTGGCTATATTATCCTCCTCATTATAGGCTGGAATGATTATATACAGCTTATCCATTATTTTTTTGCTCCTTGTTTGATAATTTTGTTTGCGAGAGTTAAAGCATTTATAATGATCGTGTCCATATTATAATATCTATATTCGGCAAGTCTTCCGCACAGGTATACATTATTAAATTTAGCTAATTCACTGGCATACTTGTGGTATAGCGCAGTATTTGTTTTATTGATTATTGGATAATACGGATCGATATTTTTATTGACGGTATATTGTACAGGGTATTCTTTTAATATGATTGTTTTGGTGGCTGAGCTGGCGTGATTTCCGGGGGGGGGGGGGG
>JAISQA010000042.1 GCA_031274525.1 Candidatus Margulisiibacteriota bacterium | reverse complement strand
ACGAATACAACTCTATCCGGCCGCACGGCAGTATTGCCTTCTTATCCCCCAATAATTACCTTAAATCTGTTAAAATTACATCCTCTTAAAGTGTTACCTATGTGACCAACCAATGCGCCAGCTTGTTTCCGGCAGTTGATTGGTATATAATTTTTATAGTTTTATCCGGGGGGATTTCCATGAGCTTTTTGGAAGGCGTGAAGAATTTTTTAGGTTTTAGCGTGGATGATGCGCCGCCGGGTGCCCGGAGCGCCGTTTTGCCGGTGCCGGCCGGGAGCGTGCCGCCGCCTGTCGTAGAAGAAAAAAGAGCGGTCAAAATTCCCGTGCCTCTGGATAAAGAAAAGACTAATATTCTGCTCATTGAGCCGCGCAATCTGGAGGCGGATTCGCAGGATATCCTGCGCCTCTTAAAAGAAGGGCATGTCGTGCTCATCAATAATAAATATCTGGACGCGCCGAGCACCAGAACCCTGATGGACCGCGTGCTGGGCGTGGTGTACGCTTTTGACGGCTGTCTGCAAAAAATCGGCGGCGGGATTTTTCTCTGCGCGCCGCGCAGCGTGAATGTCATCGACAATCAGCAGAATGATGTGATTTTCAACGAGGACTTTGTGCAGCCGGAGTCTCCGCAGCCAGCGGCGCCGGTGCAGACGCCCTATGCCGCGACCGGCACGTATAATGCTACCGCTGCCCAGCCGGCTTATCCGGCGGCCAGACCGGCGAACGCCCAGAGCTCCTACTATTAAGGGGTTTATTGTCATAACCCGGTGATTATTGTAAACTGCCGCCTTATTGGATTTCTCAAGGAGTTAATATGAAAGTGTTGAAAAATAAGCGCAGTGATTTTACCGTGACGCTGGAGCTGGAAACGGACTATGCCGAGATCGAGAAGGCGACCGAGCCGGCGTTTAAGGAGCTGGTCAAAGACGCCAAAGTGCCGGGTTTTCGGCAGGGCAAAGTGCCGCGCCCTATTTTTGAAAAGCGCTACGGCACGGAAATGCTGGTGCAGCGCGCCTCCACGATAGTGATGAACGAGTGCTACAAGCAGGCGATCGCGGCGGAGCAGCTGGAGCCGGTCGATTATCCCAGAGAGGTGGAGATCAAAACGCTGGTCAAAGATCAGCCTTTTGTTTTTACGCTGGCCGTGGATGTGAAGCCGGAAGTCCGTCTGGGCAAGTATAAGGGCTTGAAAGTCAAAAGGGATTCCACCGCGGTTAAAGAGGAAGAAATCGACCGCGAGCTTAATCAGGTGCGCGAGTATCACGCTGAATACAAAAATGTCGAACGTCCCGCGCAGAAAGAGGATTTGGTCGGTTACGCGCTCAAGGCTTTTACGCTGGACGGCCGGCCGCTGGACGCGCTGACCAAAGAAAAAACCGGCACGCGGCTGGGCACGAATTTTATGTCTCCGGATTTTGACCAAGCGCTGGAAGGCCTGTGCCTCAAGGAGACCAAGAAATTTAAAGTTAAGGTTAACGCGGATTATTTCGTCAAAGAAGCGGCCGGTCAGGAGATCGAATGTGAGGTGCTGATCAATGAGATCAAAGAAAGGATTCTGCCGGAATTAAACGACGAGTTTATTAAAAAAGTCAGCGCCAAACAGACTGTCGCGGAAATGCGCGAAGAGATCCGGAATAATCTAGCGGCGCAGAAGAAAAACCTTGCCGACAATCAGGTGCGGGAAAAACTGATCGAAGAGCTGCTGCGGGAAAATGAATTTGCCGTACCGGTGGCGCTGATCGAGGACAAACTTAATGTCCTGCTGCGCAATCTGGAGCTGGAGCTGCGCAATAAAGGTCTGGAGTTAGCGAAATATCTTCAGGTTTTAAATAAAGATCTGGACGGCCTGCGCGCGGATTACCGCCCCACGGCCGAGAAGCGGGCTAAGCTGGATCTGCTGCTGGAAAAAATCGCCGTGAAGGAAGAAATCAAGCCCGCGGACGCGGATATCGAGGCCGAACTGGATAAAATAATGAGCAGCGGCCGTAAAGAACCGCTGAAGCCGGAGGAGCTGGAAAAATTTAAAAAATCTCTGCCGGACAGCGCCAGAAAACAGATCATCAATTATTTGACCGAAGAGAAATGTATGGACTTTTTGTTAAATAACGCTAAAATAACAGAATAGGTATATTTTTGCCCTAAACCGGGCATGAATAAAAAATAAAAGGGGGATTTCTGATGCCGTATATTCCAACAGTTATTGAACAGTCGCCCAAGGGCGAGAGAGCCTCTGACCTTTATTCGCGGCTCTTAAAAGAAAGAATAATTTTCGTCAGCGACGAGATCAATGATCTGACCGCCGGTCTGATTGTCGGCCAGCTGATTTTTCTGGCCTCGGAAGATAAAGAAAAAGATATTTCGATGTATATCAACAGTCCGGGCGGCGTGGTCACCGCGGGGCTGGCGATTTATGACACGATGCAGTATATCGATCCCAAAGTTTCGACGATCTGCATCGGGCAGGCGGCCAGCATGGGCGCTCTGCTGCTGGCAGCCGGAGCCGCCGGCAAGCGTTACGCTCTGCCCAACGCGCGGATTATGATCCATCAGCCAATCGGCGGTGCGCAGGGTCAGGCCACGGACATTGAGATTCAGGCCAAAGAAGTACTGCGCTTAAAAAAAGCGATCAATGAAATTCTGGTCAAGCACACCGGCCAGACGCTGAAGCAGATCGAGAAAGACACCGACCGGGATTTTTTTATGTCGCCGGAAGAAGCCAAAAATTACGGCTTGATCGATCAGGTCATTTATCCCGAAACCAAGACCAAATAAATCATGGTCGGGTTTAGCAATTCGCTGCAAACTTGTTCTTTCTGCGGGCGCCGTCAGGATCAGGTCAGGAAATTGATTTCCGGCCCGGGTGTCAATATCTGCAACGAATGTATCGTGCTCTGCAAAAATATTCTGGATGAGGAGTTCAATCCGGCCCAGCAGAAAAAAGACGCTGCGCCGGCGGAGCTTTCGCTTGCGGCGCTCCAGACACCGGCGGAGATTAATAAAAATCTGGACAAATATATTATCGGCCAGTCCAGAGCCAAAAAAATCGTTTCGGTCGCGATCTACAATCATTACAAGCGGCTGCTGGCCAATCAGGACAAGAACGACGCGGATCAGACCGAGCTGTCCAAAAGCAATATTCTGCTGGTCGGGCCGACCGGCTCCGGCAAGACGCTGATCGCGCAGACTGTGGCGCGTTTTCTGGATGTGCCTTTTGCCATAGCGGACGCGACGACCCTGACCGAGGCGGGCTATGTCGGCGAAGATGTGGAAAACGTGCTGGCGCGGCTTTTGCAGGTGGCCGGCGGTAATCTCAAAAAAGCCGAAATGGGCATTGTTTTTATCGATGAGATCGACAAGCTGGCGCGCAAGTCTGAAAACCCCTCGATCACCCGCGATGTTTCCGGCGAGGGCGTGCAGCAGGCCCTGCTCAAGATGATCGAAGGCACTGTGGCCAATGTGCCGCAGAATAACGGCGGCCGCAAGCATCCGCAGGGCGATTTTCTGCAGCTGAACACGACGAATATTCTTTTTATCTGCAGCGGGTCTTTTGCGGGCATTGACGAGCTGGTTTCCCGCCGGGTCAATAAAAGGACGATCGGCTTTGAGACTGCCGAGCAGAAAAAACAAAAAGCCGAGCAAAAAGACACCATCATGGAGGAAGTGCTGCCGGAAGATTTATTGAAGTACGGCATTATTCCAGAGCTGATCGGCCGCCTGCCGGTGATCGCCGCGCTCAACGAGCTGGACAGGTCGGCGCTGCTGGCGATACTGACCAAGCCGCAAAACGCTTTGATCAAACAATATCAGAAATTACTGCGCTATGACAACGTGGATCTGCGGTTCACGGACGGGGCGCTGGACGAGATTGTGGAGATTGCCCTGAAACGCAAAGCTGGCGCGCGGGCCCTGCGCTCGGTGGTGGAAAATATCATGCTGGATATTATGTACAGTGCGCCGGAGCATAAAGACCAGCGGGAAATAGTTGTCGATAAAGACAAAGTGCTGGAAGTGCATACCCGCCGACCGGCGGCCCAGAGCGAAGTGGCCTGAAAAACTAGCTGGGGGGATAAATGAAGCCTTTAATCCCTGTCCGCAATATCGTGGTTTTTCCCGGTATGATTATCCCGCTGTTTGTCGGGCGCAAGTCTTCTCTGGCCGCACTGGAAGCGGCTTATGCGGACGATAAACTGGTGCTGCTCTCCGCGCAGAAAGATTCCGAGCAGGAAGAACCCTCCCTTGACGATCTGTACACGCATGGCTCGCTGGCCAAAATTGCCCAGCTGCTGCGTCTGCCCAACGGCACGATTAAAGTGCTGGTCGAAGGCCAGCGGCGCGTGGTTTTGCACGGCATTACGGCGGCGGGCTATCTGCAGGCGGATTATACCGGGATAGACGATCTTACGAATATTGATGAAAAACTGGAAGACGTCCTGCGCCGCACCGTCGCTAAGTTTGAGGAGTTCGTCAAAGCCAATAAAAAGATCCCGGCCGAAACCCTGATGTCCATTGTCAATGTGGAAGACCCGGGCCGGCTTAGCGATCTGGTGGCGTCTTATTTGACCCTGACTCTGGACGAAAAACAAAAATTACTGGAAATGCCCAATGTCTATGAGCGGCTGACGCTTTTGAATACTTTCTGCACGCGGGAGATCGGCCTGCTCAAAGTGGAAAAAGGACTGGACACCAATGTGCAGACGCAGATCGAAAAGATCCAGAAAGAATATCTGCTCAAAGAAAAACTAAAAGTTATTCAGAAAGAACTGGGCGAGGCCGGGGGTTTTTCGGAAACCGAAGAATACCGGAGCCGTCTGGCTGCGGCCGGACTGCCAGCCGAAGTCGAGAGCAAAGCGCGGCGTGAGCTCCTGCGTCTGGAAAAAATGCAGTCTTTTTCCGCGGAATCCGGCGTGATCCGCGCCTATCTGGACTGGCTGCTGGATTTGCCGTGGCAGGAAGCGGCTTCCGCCGTGTTTGATCTGCAGCAGGTGGCGGACACTCTGGAACAGGAGCATTATGGCCTGGCTAAAGTCAAAGACCGCGTGCTGGAATATTTTGCCGTGCAGCAAAATACCGGCCGTCCCAATTCCTCGATCATCCTGCTGGTCGGACCGCCCGGCGTGGGCAAGACTTCGGTCGCGCAGGCTATAGCCAAAGCTTTGCGCCGGCAGTTTTTCCGCATCACACTGGGCGGCCTGCGCGATGAGGCGGAGCTGCGCGGCCACCGCCGGACTTATGTCGGCGCGCTGCCGGGCAAGCTTATTCAGGCTTTTGCCAGAGTAAAAGCCAGAGACCCTTTGATTCTGCTGGATGAGATCGATAAGATCGCGCACGATTCCAAAGGCGATCCGGCCGCCGTTCTGCTGGAGGCGCTTGACCAGAGCCAGAATAAAACTTTTCTGGATAATTATCTGGAGCTGCCGTTCGATATTTCGCAGGCGGTCTTTATCGCCACGGCCAATAATACTTACGATATTCCCCGGCCGCTGCTGGACCGCATGGAGGTCATCCGCTTGAGCGGCTATACCGAGGAGGAAAAGCTGCAGATCGCCCGGCGCTATGTCCTGCCCAAACTGCTGGCCTTAAACGGCGTCAAAAAAACAGAGCTGGATTTTACGGAAGCTGGTCTCCGCGCTATTATCCGGGAATACACCCGCGAGGCGGGCCTGCGGGAATTGTCCCGCGCACTGGATGAAGTCTGCCGCAAGTATGTCCGCAATAAACTGGAAAAGAAAAAACTTTACCGGAAAGTCAGCGGGCATAATCTGCTGAATTATCTGGGCCAGCCGAAATATCAGGACGCGGCGCTGGGCCTGCAGGATGAGATCGGGCTGGTGCGGGGTCTGGCCTGGACGGAGACCGGCGGCGAAGTCCTGCCGGTCGAGGTCACGGCGCTCAAAGGCAAAGGCAGCCTGCAGGTGACCGGTCGTCTGGGCGAGATCATGCAGGAGTCGGCCAAAGCCGCGCTGACCTATGTGCGTTCGCGTTACGCCGAGCTGGGGCTGAAAGAGGATTTTTACAAAGAGAGCGATATTCATATTCATCTGCCGGACGGAGCCATCCCCAAAGACGGGCCTTCCGCGGGCATAGCCATAGCGACCGCACTGGCTTCGGCGCTGTCCGGGCTGCCAGCGCGCGGCAATGTGGCGATGACCGGTGAAGTGACCCTGCGCGGGCGGGTGCTGCCGGTCGGCGGTCTGCGGGAAAAAATACTGGCGGCTCTGCGCGGCGGACTGGAGGCTGTGGTGCTGCCAGCGGACAATAAAAAAGACCTGGGCGACCTGCCGGCCAAAGCCCGCAAGAAGCTGAAATTTTTGACGGTAAAAAATATGGACGATGTGCTTTTTTACGCGCTCAAGGGCTACAAAAAGCAGGCGGATAAACAGCAATTTATTCCAGAGCTGCTGGACGCCGAGCCCGCCCAGCCGGAGCAGATAATTTAAGACATTTTACCTGTCCCTTTCTCTCTGGAATATTCCTCCTGCCGCCAAGCGACAGCCCCCTTTGACAGGGGGCTGCAAATAAAAAAAAACTATCCGTCGGGGCGTTAGCCTATCGCATTCTTGCCGGTTTCTTTAGTTCTGATGCGAATGCACTCTTCCAGATCCTGAATAAAGATTTTGCCGTCGCCGATCTTGCCGGTACGCGCACCTTTGATGATGGCCTCGACCGTTTTATCCGCAAAATTGTCATTGACCGCGATCTCTATTCTGATCTTCTTCAGGAGATTGACTTCCGAGATTACGCCGCGGTAAGCCTCGGTGTAGCCTTTTTGCTGGCCGGCGCCGATGACATTGCTGACCGTCATTTTGTGCACGTCCGCGTCAAACAGAGCCTGTTTTACATCCGGCAGTTTTTCCGGTTGAATTATCGCAACTATTAGTTTCATTTTGCCTTACCTCCTATTCGTTCTATTCGTTACTGTAGATCTCAAACCCGGCATAAGCTTCCTGACCGTGTTCGCTGAGATCCAGACCTTTCAGCTCGGCTTCGCGCTCCACTCTCAAGCCAATGAGATATTTCGCGATCGCAAAGACGATACTGGAGGTCAGCGCCACCCAGACAAAAACCGCCACGATGCCTTTCAGCTGCGCGATCAACTGGGTCAGACCGCCGCCGAAGAAAAGCCCGTTCACGCCGTTGCCGTACTGCGCCTCGGCGAACAAGCCCAGAGCCAACGTGCCCCAGACGCCGCAGACACCGTGCACAGAAACCGCACCGACCGGATCGTCGATGTGCAGAACTTTGTCAATGAATTCCACGGAAGCGACCACCAGTACGCCGCCGATCAAGCCGATAATAAGCGAACTGGCCGCGCTGACATCATAAGTGGGCGCGGTGATCGCCACCAGCCCGGCCAGCACGCCGTTGAGCGCCATCGAAACATCCGGTTTGCCAAATCTGATCCACGAGAAAAATAATGCGCCGCAGGCTCCGGCCGACGCCGCGAGAGTCGTGGTGACCAGCACTATAGCGATATTGGCATTAGTGGCCGCGACAGTAGAGCCGCCGTTAAAACCGAACCAGCCGAACCACAAAATGAACACACCGAGAGCCGCCAGCGGAATGTTGTGTCCGGGTATCGGTTTAGAACGGCCGTCCGCCGTGTATTTGCCGATGCGCGGGCCCAGAAAAATCGCGCCGACCAGCGCTGCCCAGCCGCCGACCGAGTGCACGACTGTAGAACCGGCGAAATCCAGAAAGCCCGCTTCAGCCAGCCAGCCGCCGCCCCAGATCCAGTGGCCGACCACCGGATAAATAAAAGCACTGATAAATATCGTATAAAACAAATAGGCTTTGAACTGTGTTCTTTCCGCCATAGCTCCCGAAACGATCGTCGCAGCTGTCGCGGCGAACATGGCCTGAAAGAAAAAGAAACCGATATCCCACATCTCCGTCACGCCGTTCAAAAAGAAACCGCTCGCCCCGAACAGGCCGAGCTTGCTGGCGCCGAACATCACGCCGTAGCCGACCGCAAAATAAAAAGGACAGCCCAGCGAAAAGTCCATTAAATTTTTAGCGATGATATTCACCGCGTTTTTCGCTCTGGTAAAGCCCGCCTCCACTAAAGCGAACCCCGCCTGCATCCAGAATACCAGAAAGCCGCCGAGCAACATCCAGGTCATATCCACGGCCGTTTTGACATCCTGTTCGACCGCGTCGGCAAACCCGGCTGTCATAAGCATAAGCAGAGCCAGCAGGCCGAGCGTCACATTTTTTCTTCTCAGTAATTTTCCCAACATCGTTTTTCTCCTTTCCTTGATTTTTACCAATCTCCTGACCACAATCCCTTTTTTAACGTCTTGAGCATGACCTCCCTCCGGCTAAAATAGCTTTACAGAGCACGTAACGCAAATCTCATGCCAATCAAGAAATCCGTGTATTTAAGCTGTTTTTGCCGCTTAAATAGGGCTGGAGCATACTAAAATGTAATTATTATTTATAAATATTACAAAAATGTTGCAAGATGACCGTCCGGCCGCTGGCGGTTTAGGCTCTTTGTTGTATATAATACCGGATTATGTCCTGGCGAAAAATATTCTGTCTGTGCGCTGCGGTACTCTTTTTGTCCGGCTGCTGGCAGCACAATGTGGACGAGGCTGTGCTGCGGCAAAATATCGGCGAGCTGCTGGACAGGTATCAACGGGGCGTGAATGAGCTGAACCGGGGTCTGCTGGAAAGCGTGATCTCCGATAAGTTTTCTTTTTATGAAAAAGACCGCGCGGCGCGCATCGATGGGCTGCTGACCATGACGGCGCTTATTGACCGCATGACTTACAGCAATATCCGCGTGGAGAATTATAAAATCTTTGCCGATGTGCAGACGGAAGGCAGCATTATTTTGCGGCCGGAAGTGCAGATCCCGCTGTTTAAGCCGCTGCCTTTTATGAGCGGCCAGCTGAAAAGCCGCGCGGTGTTTGCTTTTCTTTATGAGGAGGACGGGGGGTTGAAGATTTTCGCGGAGGATCAGGTGCTGACCGAGAAAGAGGCTGTCTGGGGCGACCAGCCACCGGTCATTATTAATCCGGTTTTATCCCGCTACCGCGCGGCGCCGGGCGATCAGCTGGAAGTCAGTTTTCAGCTCGACAAAGCGGGCAACGACGTGGCTTTTGTTTTTGTGAATGAACAGATGCTGGGCGGCTATGCGCTGGATGAATACGGCGGCAGCGACGTGACTTACGCGCTCAAGGTGCCCGCGGAGCTTAAACGCGGCGACAGCTTTGAGGTCAGACTGATGATCTTTGGCGGCCGGCTGGATCTCAACAATCCGCAGCAGGCCGATCTGCAGGGCGCGGCGGTCAGGTCTTATATTCTGCAGGTGCGTTAGCCCCTCTCACGGCTTACCGTGACATCCCCCGGTGTCCCGTGGGCGCTTGCCGGCCCTGCCGGAGGAGCTAAATACGGTGTGTTAAAATAGTAACAAAAATATTTGAGGAGGAATGATGAAATTAGCTTTTATCGGCGGCGGGCAAATGGCCGAAGCGATATTACAGGGCATACTGGACAGCCGCTTACTGGCCGCCGGTGAAATAATGGTCGCGGATATTTCCGCGGAGCGGCTCCGGTATCTGCAGGACAAGTATCAGGTGTCCACCACGATCAGCAATATTCAGGCTTTGCGCGCGGCCAGCACCGTGCTGCTGGCCGTCAAGCCGCAGGCGGTCGACAGCGTGCTGGCGGAGATTCAGGCCGTGAATGATCCGCAGCAGCTGCTGATCTCCATTGTGGCCGGGGTTCCTTTGCAGCGGCTCTCCGCCGGACAGCAATTCAAAGCGGTACGCGTGATGTCGAATACTCCGGCGCTCATCGGGCAGGCGGCCACGGCTTTTTGCTGTAATGCCAGAGTGACAGCCGAGGAGCAGGCGTTTGTCTTAAAGCTGCTGCAGAGCATCGGCGTGGTAGTCGCCGCGGAGGAAAAAGACCTGAACACGGTCACCGGTCTGTCCGGCTCCGGCCCGGCTTTTGTGTTCCGTTTGATGGATTATTTTATCCAGACGGGAGTGCAGCTGGGCCTGTCCGCGGATCAGGCGCGGACGCTGACGTATCAGACTTTTGCCGGCAGCGTGCTGCTGGCCCGGCGGACGGGGCGGCCCTTAGAGGAGCTGATCGCGCAGGTGACTTCGCCGCAGGGCACGACTTTCGCCGGGCGGCAGGTGCTGGAGCAGTCCGCCGCCGGCCAGATAATCAGGGACACGATAGTCCGCGCCAAAGAACGCGCGGACGAACTAAGCGGAGGGCAGCCATGAATTCTATCAGTTATTTTATCCGGCAGTTCATTATTGTAGTCACGCAGGTGCTGGAGCTGGCGGTCATTATCCGTTGTGTAATGAGCTGGTTTCGTCCCGATCCGTACAATCCCATTGTGCGGAAAATTTACGAGCTCACGGATCCTCTTCTGGCGCCGTTTCAGGGCATGTTCCGCATGGGCGGTCTGGATCTCTCGCCGGTGCTGGCCTTGCTGGTCATCGGTTTTATCTCGAATTTGCTGCTCCGGTTTGTGTAGCTTAACGCAGCGCCAGGTCACCCCGTAATTTATTCTTGCGGCTGTTGTAAAGCAGAAATTCCTGTCCCGTGTGGCAGAAAAATAAATTTATGCTGTAATAATTGTAAACCCGGCACGCTAAGAAATGGGTTAAAAATATAATATTGTTTGCGCGGCTGGAAATAAGTTTTTTATTTAACAGGTTTAAATAAATAGCGTAAATTTTGCAAAATCATTACCCAAAACCCCGGTGTAAAAACCGGGGTTTTAGGTTCGGTCGCCTAGCCAGCCGCCCGCTGACCGCTCTGCCCGGCGGAGCGCTACTTCGCCAGCATATATTTCAGCAGATCCACCACGCGGTTGGAATATCCCCACTCATTGTCATACCAGGATACAACCTTGAAAAATCTCTTTTCGCCCTTGAGATTGTTCTGCAGGGTGGCCAGCGAATCATAGATGGACGAGCGCTTGTCGTGCACAAAATCGGTCGAGACCAGCTCTTCGCTGGCATAGCCGAGTATGCCTTTTAGATAACTTTCGGCCGCTTTTTTGACAAGGCTGTCAATCTCTTCGATAGAGGTGTCTTTCTCGGAACGGAAAGTCAGGTCTATCACCGAAACATCGGGACTCGGTACGCGGAAAGACATGCCGGTCAATTTGCCTTTGGTGGCCGGCAGTACTTCGCCCACCGCTTTGGCCGCACCGGTGGTCGAGGGGATAATATTTACCGCCGCCGCACGGCCGCCGCGCCAGTCTTTTTTGGACGGGCCGTCCACGGTTTTCTGCGTGGCTGTGTAAGAGTGAATGGTCGTCATCAGGCCGGTCTCAATGCCGATGCCTTCTTTGAGCAGAACATGCACCACCGGAGCCAGACAGTTGGTCGTGCAGGAAGCGTTGGAGACGATATGATGTTTGGCCGCGTCATATTCCTGTTCGTTCACGCCCATGACGATCGTTTTGACCTCGCCTTTGCCGGGCGCGGAGATGATGACTTTTTTCGCACCGGCTTCCAGATGGCCTTTGGCTTTTTCGGAGTCCGTAAAAAGGCCGGTGGATTCGATGACGATATCCACGCCCAGTGCTTTCCAGGGCAGCTCGGCGGGGGTTTTGGTGGCCTGCACGCATTTTACTTTGTGGCCGTTGACCACCAGCACATCCTCGCCTTCGGTGGCAATACTGCCTTTGAAGCGGCCGTGCACGGAATCATATTTGATCTGATAGGCGAAATATTGCGCGTCGGTAGAAACATCCACCACGGCCACGAGGTCAAAGGCCTTGCCTAATAAATCCTGCTCGACCATCGCGTTGAATACGAGGCGGCCGATGCGCCCAAAACCGTTAATTGCTACTTTTGTTGCCATTTTCTGCTCCTTTGTGATTTTGATTTACTAATTAAGCAAAGGAATGTTAATAAACGGCGGTGGAATTGTCAAATTCAAAAATCAAGGAGGTAAATATTAAGTATTTATGCCTTTATGATTAAATATATTGATACCACTTGTTGTGTTTAAAAATCTGCGAAAATTATAGATTTAAAAACCCTAAAATTGTGGCAATTAAGTAAATCTATTTAATTGTTGCCTGCTGTTACTTTATCCATATACAATACTGTACTAGTATTGATGTTATCGGGTCTTGCTCCAATTCCTTCAAGGATTTCATCAACTTTACCTCTGGATAATCCACTACCTGTACTACTCATAATGCTCATACCTTCCCAAACATAAAATATGGTATTTTGCAATTCTGCTTCGGTAAATGATTCTTTAATATTGCTAATGATACGCTCAATACCTGTATTTGCATCTATATGTGCGAGAAAGTTTTTACCATTAATTGAAAATCCTAAAGCTGTACAAGTTTCTAGTCCAGCTGTTGTGAGTGTTTTATCACTAATTTTATATTCGCCCTGTTTAACTTCGAGAACAGATGGTTCTGCATTTCCAAAATCGACCACAAGATTGCCTGTTTCATTGCGTGTTACGGTAAAATCCATAGTTATACCGATTGACTGCAACATCCATTTTAATTGGTTCGGAGTAACACTTATTGGAACTGAAACTTCTAATTTTGAGATATATTCTTTTTCTTTATCTACTCGTACTAACTTAATTTGTTCATCCTGTGGCATGTTTTTATTCAATTCAAAAATAATTTTTTCAGGATTATTCATAATTGTATTGTTATCTCCTCTAAAATTCGTACTACTTGTACTTGAAGTACCACCTAATGAAGAAAATCAATCCGTATATAAATATCTCATAATTCTTCCTAAAGTTATTTACTATATTCTGCATATAATATACCTATATTTTTAGAGATATATACCTCAACAAAAACTAAATAACTATAGATTTTGATGTAATAAACATGAATGAAGTTTTAACATTGATGGAGTTACGAGATTTTTTAGAGATGGTACAATTTTTGCCAGAGCAAACCCGCCATCATTCGCAGAAAATTCATCTGCCAGCCTTGCTTTTTGCGGCATATCTTGTATAATATTTGGGTATTATTTAGTATATAATAAAGGAGTAAATATGCACCCAATTATAAAGGCATCCAGTGAGCTGCGGAAAAACTATAATGCTGTGGCGGAACTCTGCCGCCAGCAGCAAGCCCCTGTTTTCTTGACGAAAAACGGCAAGGGCGACATGGTGCTGATGGATTTAAATACTTACAGCCGCCGCGAGGAAGAGCTGGATACAGCGGCGCGGCTGCTGGAAGCGGAAAGGTCGCGGCTGGCCGGGGAAAAATGGTATTCAGTGGAAGAGTTTAGACAGCACATGCTGGACGCCATAGCCGAAGGCGCTAAACATTCCGCCAAAAACAAATGAAGTACCGGATTAAAATTGCGCCCGGAGTTGATAAGCGTATATCTGCGCATATTGAGTTTTTGGCGCGCGTCAGCAAAGTTGCCGCGCAAAAATTGGCCGGGACACTTATTCAAGATATATATTCATTAGAGGAACTGCCTTTGCGCAATCCGGCCTACAACAATTCCGCCGATCCGCCAGAAAAATACAGATACCTTGTGTCTAACAACAAGTATCGCATTGTTTATCAAGTGGCAGAACATACGGTTTACATCTACGATATTCAAGACTGCCGCCAGAGCGGTGAAAATAATTTAGTCGATTAGCACTCTGCTATTGGTACTGCTATGATTTTGGTTTACTCGAAAGCAAAGGAATGTTAATAAACGGCGGTGGAATTATCAAATATTCACCCTAATGCATAATCACTTTTACGAAGGCGTAGCCATGCGTGTGCCCGCGCATAATCATATTCGGGGTTATACTTTAGCGAATTTTTAATTTGCTCAGGGGTTTCCCGCCAGTCTAATTCTGGTGCGCATAATATCCGGGTCTTTTAGCAGGCTTTCATCCACACACTGGATCGCGTTCCAATCCTGTTGTATGGCGTCCAGCATGAATTCTTTATCTTTTCTGAGGCTGATATCGGCGAAGAAGCGCAGAACATATATATTGTGTTTGGCTGCGGTTAGCACAATTTCCCGGTCTTTGCGCAGGCTTTCGTCCACATACCGGGTCGCGCGCCAGTCCTGCTCAACCGCAGCAAGGACGATCTCCCGGTCTTTACGCAGGCTTTCGTCAGCATACTGGAGCGCTTGCCAGTCTTGTTCAACCGCAGCAAGAACGATATCCCGGTCTTTTTGCAGACTTTTATGCGCGAATTGCAGCGCCTGCCAGTTGTTTTCCACTGCGCTGAGCACCAGCCATTTATCTTTTTTCAGGCGGGGCGCGGCGAATCTCAGCGCGTATCCATCCTGGGCAATTGCGGCCAGCACCAGCAGTCTGTCTTTTCTTAGTTTTGGGGCGGCGAACTGCAGCAGTACCCCTTTGCGCTGGATTAGGTTAAGAACAAGCGTCCGGTCTTTTTTCAGGGAGTCCGCGGCGAACCTGAACGCCGGCCAGCCGGGACGGCCCTGTTCCACCACGGCAATAACAAACTCTTTGTCTTTTTTGAGGCGGGCAGAGGCGAACTGAAATGTTTCCCAGTCTTGCCAGACCGCGGCCAGCACAAAGTCTGCATTGTCCCACAGCGCCGGATCTTTAACCTCCTGCCAGTACAGTTTCATGTTTCTAAGCTGAGCAATAATTTTTGTCTGCACACCTGCTCCTTTGGAGTTGCTATATAACTTAATCGTAAGCCCAAAAGATAAATTGCACAATATTTACCGGCAGGCCCAAAATTACAAAAAAGTAATTAGCACTCTACCCTTGACACTGCCAGACACCCCTGCTACAATTCCTCACCGAAAATCAAAAACAAGGAGGCAGAAAATGGCAGTAAAGTTAAAACCATTGCATGACAAGATCGTCATCGAAAAACCGGAGGAGGTGAGCGTTACCAAGTCCGGTATCGTTTTGCCGGACAACGCTAAAGAAAAGCCCCAGACCGGCAAGGTCATCGCGGTGGGCACGGGCAAGACTCTGGACAGCGGCGCTAAGGTGCCGTTCGAGGTGAAGGTCGGCGACACGGTGTACTACTCTAAATACAGCGGCACGGAGATCAAGATCGAGAGCAAAGAATACATCATTATCGCCGAAAGCGATGTGCTGGCGATAGCCGACTAGCATACAAAACGTACACAAAACGTATACAAAATGTGCACAATTTGTAATACAAATTTTTAGGAGGATGAGAAAATGGCAAAGCAGTTAGTATATGGAGATGAAGTATGGCGCAAGCTGGAGTCCGGCGTGGACAAAGTGGCCAACGCGGTGAAGATCACGGTCGGCCCGCGCGGGCACAATGTGGTGCTGGAGAAAAAATTCGGCTCGCCGACGATCACCAATGACGGCGTGACTATCGCCAAGGAGATCGAGCTGGAAGACCCGTTTGAAAATATGGGCGCGCAGCTCATTATCGAAGTGGCTTCCAAAGCCAACGATGTGGCCGGCGACGGCACGACTACCGCTACTATTCTGGGTCAGGCGATTTTTAAGAACGGCCTGAAAAATGTGGTTTCCGGCGCTAACGCTATGGTCGTGAAGAGAGGCATTAACAAGGCTGTGGAGAATGTCGTGGAGAGCCTCAAAAAAGACAGCAAAAAAGTTGACAGCAAAGACGAGATCACTCAGGTGGCGACAATTTCTGCCAACAACGATGTATCGATCGGCCAGATCATCGCGGACGCTATGGAAAAAGTCGGCAAAGAGGGCGTGATCACTGTCGAGGAATCCAAAGGCATGGAGACCACGCTGGAAGTGGTCGAAGGCATGCAGTTCGATAAGGGCTATATTTCCGGCTATATGGTGACGGACCGGGACACCATGTCGGCCAATCTGGAAAATCCGCTGATCCTGATCACGGATAAGAAAATTTCCAGCATCAAGGACATTCTGCCGATTCTGGAAAAAACCATGCAGTCCGGCCGTCCGCTGCTGATCGTCGCCGAGGACATTGAGGGCGAAGCGCTGGCAACTATTGTGCTGAACAAACTGCGCGGCACGCTGAATGTCACCGCGGTCAAGGCGCCGGGTTTCGGCGACCGCCGCAAGGCCATGCTGGAGGATATTGCCATCCTGACCGGCGGCACTTATGTGACCGACGATCTGGGGCTCAAGCTGGAAAGCGTGGATATTGCCGATCTGGGCCAGGCCAAGACGGTGAAGATCACGAAAGACGACACGACTATCGTCGAAGGCAGCGGCGACAAAAAGAAGATCAAAGACCGCATTGCCCAGATCAAAAAAGAGATCGAGACCACGGACAGCTCCTACGACAAAGAAAAATTACAGGAGCGTCTGGCTAAACTTTCCGGCGGCGTGGCGGTCATCTATGCCGGCGCGGCCACCGAGACGGAGCTCAAGGAAAAGAAGCACCGCATCGAGGACGCGCTGTCCGCGACCCGCGCGGCGGTAGAAGAGGGTGTGGTCTGCGGCGGCGGCGTGGCGCTGATCCGCACTATCGCGGCTCTGGAAAAACTGGAAAAAGCCTCGGACGGCGATGAGAAGATCGGCGTGCAGATCGTGAGGGCCGCGCTAACCGCGCCTCTGAAACAGATCGCGCACAACGCCGGATTTGAGGGCTCGGTGGTGGCGGATAAGCTCATTAATGAGAGCGACGCGCTGGCCGCCAAATTGAAAGTCGGCAATGCCGCGCATGTCGGTTTTGATGCGCAGACGCTGGAGTATGTGGATATGTTCAAGTCCGGCATTATCGACCCGCTCAAAGTCACCCGTTCGGCTCTGCAAAACGCTTCCTCGATAGCCAGCATGTTGCTGACTACCGGCTGTCTGATCGCGGACAAACCGGAGAAAAAAGAAGCTCCCGCAATACCCGGCGGTGGCGGCATGGGAGGTATGGGCGGTATGGGTGGCATGGATTACTAAAGCCGACCCTTGCTTTGCTCAGGACTCAAAACCCCGGTTTTTTAACCGGGGTTTTTTTTCAAAGAGAAATCCCTGGAAAACGCGGCAGGTTTTTTTACACAGCCACTTTCTGCCCGGCAAAAAAGGCTTTTAATTCCGCCAGCAGACTGTCCATGTGGAACGGCTTGACAATGATTTTTTCAAAATAAACGCGATTGTGCTCGTTGAGCACCGGCAGGCCGGTCAGCGCAAAAATGGGTATGTCCCGGAGATCGGGGTTTTCTTTGAGCTGCTTGGCCAGCTCGATGCCGTTGATGTCCGGCATGACAATGTCCATTAAGATCAGATCCGGTTTTTGCTCCGTAATAGTCTGATAGGCTTTGGTGCTGACGGATTCCGTGATGACCTCGTAACCCGCGCTGTTTAATATTGCTTTGGAAAGAAAAAGCACGCTTTGTTCATCGTCGATAATTGTAATTTTTTTAAACATTTTTTACTCCTGTTCGTTAAGTATAGACTGATTTTAACCCGGCGGACACGAACTCCACAAGCGGGTGTTAAGCTGTATTAAAAAGAATGTTCCGCGTCCGGGAAGGTGCCCTGTTTGACCCCGGCAATATAATTTGCGGCGGCCTGCTGGATTTGCCGGTCCAGCTCCGCAAAGCGTTTCACAAATTTGGGCGCGTGCGGGTAAAGGCCCAGCATGTCGTCCAGCACCAGCACCTGTCCGTCGCAGTCCGGCCCCGCGCCGATACCGATAGTCGGGATAGTCAGACTGGCCGTTAGGGTTTTGGCCAGTTGGGCCGGAATCATTTCCAGCACGACGGCAAAAGCTCCGGCCTGCTCCACCAGCGCGGCCTCGGTTTTGAGCTTTTCGGCGGAAGTCTGGTCTTTGCCCTGCACTCTATACCCGGAAAGGCTGTGCACACCCTGCGGCGTGAAGCCCAGATGTCCGACTACCGGTATCCCGGCCGTGGTGATGCGGCGGATGGATTCCAGCACTACCTCGCTCGCTCCTTCCAGTTTCACGGCGTTGGCTCCGGTCTGTTTCATGATTTTGCCGGCGTTGGTCAGGCTTTTTTCGGGATTGATTTGATAGGACATAAATGGCAAATCAACCACGATGAATTTATCCGGCGCGCCGCGGCGCACTATCGCTCCGTGATAAATCATCTCGGATAATGTCACGGACAGCGTGTCCGGCTTGCCCTGAAATACCGTGGCCAGACTGTCGCCCACGAGCAGGGTATCGATAGCTGTAGCGTTCAACGCCATGGCCATCGATGCCGAATAGCAGGTCAGCATGGTTATTTTTTCTCCGGCCTGTTTTCTGGCCAGCAGTTTGGCAACGGTTTCCATTTAAGCCGTTCCGGCTTTCCGGGTTTTGGCCGCCAGGAAAAGTTTTTCCAGCCGGCGCCGGAAGAGCGAAGTTTCTTTCTGATAGATTTTGAGGAGATAGGACTGCACGGCCGGTAGATCGAGCTTGCGGTTGAGCTGGCCGTTGTCGGCGATCGAGATATAGCCGGTCTCTTCCGAGACCACAATGACCAGCGCGTCCGTGACTTCCGACAGGCCCAGGGCCGCGCGGTGGCGGGTGCCGACCGAAGAGGGCAGCCCCTTGCTGTCGGTCAGCGGGAGCAGGCAGCCCATGGCGCTGATTTTCTGGTCTTGAATGATCAGCGCGCCGTCATGGAGCAGGGATTTCTTGTGAAAGAGGCTGACGATCAGCTCCGGATCAATGTCCGCGTTCAGCTTGACTCCGGTCTCGATGTATTCGCTCAAACCCGCCGACCGCTCTATGGCGATCAGGGCGCCGGTCTTGTGCGCGGCCAGCAGTTCCAGCGCTTTGACGATCTGGCTGATGATGCTCAGTTCGGCGGTCTTATCGGGAATGACCACCAAAAAATTGCGCCCCAGTTTTTCTAAACCCCGCCGCAGCTCCGGCTGAAAAACAACAATCAGGAGCGTGGCCAGCATCGGCGCCAGCTGCGCGATTAACCACTCGATAGTATACAAATGGGCCAGCCGGGAAAACAAAAAAACCAGCGCAATGAACACGAAACCTTTGAAGAGCTGAAAAGCGCGCGAACCTTTGAACCATTGCAGGACATAATAAAGCGCCACGCTGACCAGCAGGATATCGACAAAATCCCAGATCCGCAGGCTGCTTATAAGGCTTAGAATATCCGGCATTACAGCTCCTGATTTTTTATTAGATCAGCGTAAGTTTCGCGGCGCACCAGCACTTTGCTTTTGCCGCCGCTGACTAAGATCAGCGCCGGCCGCGGGTTTTGATTGTAATTGGAAGCCATAGAGTAATTATAAGCTCCCGTGGCGTATACTGCCAGCAGGTCGCCGGACTGCGCCGGCGGCAGGAGAATATCTTTGAGCAGCACGTCGCCGGATTCGCAGAATTTGCCGGCGACCGTGACCATTTCGGTTTTTTTCGCCGCTATCCGGCCGACAATATCTGCGGAATATTTGGCGCCGTACAGGATCGGCCGGGGATTGTCCGCCATGCCGCCGTCCACGAACAAATATTTGCGGATATTTTTATTTTCTTTGACCGTGCCGATGGTGTAGAGCGTTACTCCGGCGCGGCCTACTATGGAGCGTCCCGGCTCGACAATGAGTCCGGGCAGAGGCAGCTTTCTTTTTTCCAGATTGTATTTCAGCTCCTGACAGACCACGCGGGCGTAATCCGCCACCGGCGGCGGAGTTTCCCGGTCAAAATAAGAAATGCCCAGTCCCCCGCCGATGTCCAGAGTTTCAATTTCCAGCTGATTTTGTTTTTGGATTCTGGCGATCAGCTCGGCCAGTTTTTCGACCTCGAAAGCAAAAGGATTGACTTCCAGTATCTGCGAGCCGATGTGCGCGTGCAGTCCGGCAAAATTAATATTGCGGCAGCGTTTGATCTCCTCGATAAAATCGCAGACTTTCTCGATGTGTATCCCGAACTTCGAATCAAAGCCGCCGGTTTTTACGAAGTCGTGGGTGTGCGCTTCAATGCCGGGCGTGACCCGGATGAGGATCGTGGCTTTCTGCTGCAAGTGTCCGGCGATAGTTTCCAGATTGTGCAGTTCCTGCTGATTATCGACGACGATCAGTCCCACGCCTGCCTGCAGCGCCTCGGTCAATTCCTGCGGCGACTTGTTATTGCCGTGCAGAATAATTTTTTCGGGAGCGACGCCGGCCTGCAGCGCGATATGCAGTTCACCGCCGGACGCCGCATCGGCGCC
>JAISQA010000011.1 GCA_031274525.1 Candidatus Margulisiibacteriota bacterium | reverse complement strand
AGACAGCGATATGCTGCTGGATGCTTATCTAACGGCGGCCGCGGCGCCGGAGGATCTGGTCAAGGCTATTAAATTAAATAATATTCTGCAAGATTTAAAGATTGAGCATAACGCGGATTTAGCCGCTGCCTATTGTCTGGTACTGTCCGTCAATTATGACGATATTATGGATTTGCTGGGAAATATTTTACTGAAGCCCGGCTCGACCAGAGACAAGCGCGCGCAGATCTCTACGGTTATTGCGGACATTACTTTTATTAAGGATAATTTCTATAATGAGGACGGGTTTCCGTTTTCCGATGCGCAGCTGCTGCGTTTTATACGTATTGAACTCCTGAACATTGCGCCGGAAACGCAAGAGCTGATGCGGAAAATCACCGCGGAGGCGGAAGAATTGGCGGGGAATTAATTTGCAGTGTAGCAATAGACTGCCCCCCCCAAAACAGGGGAAGTGGGTTATAATTGTAATCCAATATGCCTAAAAAACTCCTCGTCGCGTCCCGCCCCAGTCCGCTGGCTTTGCGGCAGGCAGAGGAAGCGCTGGCCGGTTTTCCGCATTTAAAATATAGATTGTTGACTGTGCCGTCCTACGGCGACAAACACCGAGAGATTTCCCTGCTGGAAAATCCGCCGGAAGATATTTTTACCAGAGAACTGGATACATTGCTGCTGCAAAAAAAGGCGGACATCGCGGTACATTCCGCCAAAGATTTGCCGTACCCTCTGCCGGACGGTCTGGCGGTGATCGCGCTCCTGCCGGCCAGAGACCAGCGGGACGCTCTGGTGAGCAGAGGCCATTTGCCGCTGTCCAGACTGCCGCGGCGCGCCAGAGTCGGCACAAGTTCTCCTTTGCGCTGCAGTAATTTACTGGCCTTGCGGCCGGATCTGCGCATCGTCTCCCTGCGCGGCAATATCGCCGAACGTCTGCGGCAGGTGGCTGACGGCGAAGTGGATGCGGCAGTCGTGGCTGTCTGCGCTCTGGAGCGTTTGGGTCTGACGGCGAAAATTGCCGAAATCCTGCCCTTTGCTGCGCATCCTTTACAGGGTCATCTGGCAGTGACAGCCCGCAGCGACCGCGGTGATCTGCGCCGGATATTCCGCGCCGTGGATGTGCGCCCTAAGTTTGGGACGGTTACTCTGGCCGGCGCCGGTCCCGGTGATCCGCTGCTGCTGACGCGCCGGGCGGAGCTGGCTTTGCAGGCGGCGGAGGTGATTTTTTATGACGACTTGAGTAAAAATATTATTGCTTCTGGCGAATATTCTGCTGAGCAAATATATGTCGGCAAACGCAAGGGACGGCAGGCTCAGACCCAGGCCGCCATAAATGAGCTGCTCTATCAGACGGCGAGATCCGGTAAAAATGTAGTGCGGCTCAAAGGCGGTGATCCGTTTATTTTTGGGCGCGGCGGCGAAGAGGTTGAGTACTTGCAGCGTAGGATGATCCAGGTCTCGGTCATTCCCGGCGTCAGCGCCGGTCTGGCCGCAGGAGCTTTGAGCCTGATCCCTTTGACCAGACGCGGCGCGGCGTCCAGCGTGGCTTTTTGCACGGGACATCCCGCGGATTCCATCCAGACGCCGGCGGCGGACACCTTGGTTTATTATATGGCGGGCGCGTCCCTGCCGGAAGTTGTCCGAAAAATCCTCCAGTCCGGGCGCGCGCCGCAGACCCCGGCAGCCTGCGTACTCAATGTCTCTCTGCCGGAACAGAAAATAATTAAGACCACGCTGGCACAGCTGAAAAAAAAGCGTTTTACCGCGCCGCTTATTTTAATAGCGGGTGAGGTAGTCCGGCAGACCAATCCGCCGGAGCTGCCCGGAGTATTATTTACCGGCGCCCGCGCCGCGCCGCCGGGCTTTGTGCAGCAGCCGCTGATCGAGCTGCGGCCGCTGGCTTCCTATAAAAAAGCGGATCGGGAACTGAACCAGAAATATGACTGGCTGGTGTTTACCAGCAGGCACGCGGTCAAATATTATTTTGCGCGTCTGGCGGCGCAGGAGCGGGACGCGCGCAGTCTGACCGGAGTAAAAATTGCTTCAATTGGCCGGGCGACTTCAGCGGCTCTGTCCCGGCACGGTGTCCGGGCGGACTTGCAGCCGGAGAATGAGACCGCCGCGGGCTTATTACAGGCTCTGCGCGGCGTCCGCGGTCAAAAAATCCTCCTGCCCTGTTCCAATCTGGCTTTGCCGGTTTTATATAATGGTCTGCGGAAAAATAATCAGGTCGCGCGGGTCGTCGTGTACCGCAATGTCTGCCCCCGGCTGCACTCCAGAATTGAGCTGCGGGATATTGATAAAGTTATTTTTACCTCGCCGTCCACGGTGTATAATTTCCGCAAAATATATCGTAAAATTCCCCCGCATCTGGAATATGCAACCCGCGGAACGACTACCGCAGAGGCGTTGAGACATGCAAAGATTCAGACAGTATAGAACGGATCAGGCGACACGGGATAAATACGCCGAAGTGCGTTTGGCCGCGGCGGATTTTATTCTGCCTTATTTTGTCGTCGAGGGTTCCGGTCTGAAACAGGAGATAAATTCTCTGCCGGGCGTTTGGCGTTTTTCTATAGATGAATTATTAAAAGATTTAGCCAAAACCGCTGCGCTGAACATAGACAAAATCCTGCTTTTTGGCGTGATTGAGCAGTCCCGGAAAGACGCGCGCGGCACGCCGGCCTGTCTGCCGGATAGTCTGGTCGCGCGGGCGGTGCGGGCGGTGAAGCAAAGTTACCCCGCTTTAACAGTCATTACGGATATTTGCCTCTGTGAATATACCGAGCACGGACATTGCGGTCTGGTGCGGGACGGAGAAATACTCAACGACGAGACCTTGCCGCTGCTGGCGGCTATGGCGGTGGCGCACGCGCGCTCCGGCGCGGATATTGTCGCGCCGTCAGCCATGATGGACGGGCAGGTCGCGGCCATTCGCGCCGCTTTGCGGGAAGCCGGTTTGACCGAAACCAAAATTCTGGGCTATTCGGCCAAATATGCCTCGCAGCTGTACGGTCCCTTTCGGGAAGCGGCGCAGTCGGCGCCGGCTTTTGGCGACCGGCGCAGTTATCAAATGGACTGCCGCTGCGGCGCACAGGCTCTGCAGGAGATTGCCGCGGATATAGCGGAGGGCGCGGATCTGGTCATGGTCAAGCCGGCGCATACCTATCTGGATATTATTCAGCGTGCCCGCGCGCAATTCCCGGATATTCCGCTGGCGGCCTATCAGGTTTCCGGCGAATACATGCTGATCAAAGCCGCGGCACAGGCCGGTGTGTGCGCTGAAATTCAGACTGCGCTGGAAGTGCTGACGGCCATTAAACGGGCAGGCGCGGATTTTATTATCACTTATTACGCGCAAACTGCGGCGGAAAAATTGCATGGGTAGCTTTTCTAAATCGGCTGGAGCTTTTGCCGCGGCCAGACGTTATCTCGCCGGCGGTGTGAATAGTCCGGTGCGTTCTTTTCAGTCTATCGGCGGCGCGCCGCTTTTTATCCGGCGCGGGCAGGGCGCGTATCTATACGATCTGGACGGGCATAAATATCTGGATTTTTGTCTGTCCTGGGGCGTGCATATTCTGGGGCACAATCACCCGGCGCTAAATCGGGCTGTCCGGCGCGCGCTGGCTGACGGCGCTTCTTTCGGCGCGCCGACCGAGCGGGAGACCGAGCTGGCCGCGCGCATCGCGCAGGCTGTGCCTGCTATAGAAAAAATCCGTTTTGTCAGCTCCGGCACCGAGGCCGCCATGAGCGCGGTCAAGCTGGCCAGAGCTTACACCGGCCGCCGGAAAATTATTATGCTGGACGGCGGTTATCACGGCCACGCGGAGTACACGGATATATTGCGCGTGCCTTTCAATGATCGTCCGGCGCTGGAAAAAATTTTTGCGCGGCACAAAAATAAAATAGCCGCGCTGATCCTTGAGCCGGTTCCGGCCAATATGGGCGTGGTCCTGCCGGAGCCGGGCTATCTGCAGTTCGCGCGGGAAATTACGCGGGAGAATCAAAGCCTGTTGATTTTTGATGAAGTCATCACCGGTTTTCGTCTGGCCTGCGGTGGCGCGCAGAGCTGGTCGGGAATTAAACCTGACCTGACCTGTTTGGGCAAGATTATCGGCGGCGGACTGCCGGCCGCGGCTTACGGCGGGCGCAAGGAGATTATGAATTTGCTGGCTCCGCAGGGTTCGGTGTATCAGGCCGGGACGCTTTCCGGTAATCCGCTGGCCATGGCCGCCGGTATTGCCGCGCTGACCGAGCTGTCCAGACCGGGAATTTACAAGCTGCTCCAGCAGAACGCGGATTATTTTTTTGCGGAATTAAAAAAAATTCTGCCGGACAGCATACAGCTCAATCATACAGGTTCGATGTTTACTTTATTTTTTACGCGGCATAAAGTGCGGGATTATGCTTCGGCCCAAACCAGCGCTACTAAAAGATTTGCACGGTTTTACCGGCGGCTACTGGGGCAGGGTATTTATTTTGCCCCGGCGCAGTTTGAGGCGAATTTTATTTCACTCAAACACAGCCGGAAAAATTTAGACCGCGCGCTGGAAGTTATTGGCGAGTGTCTGCTGTAAATATATGCGCTGAAAGGCGGCAGATTTGGGCAGAGTGAAAACAGCGCTTTTAACCACTGGCTTTAATAAGAGTTACTCCATATTTAGCCATAATTTCCTGCGCTTCGTTATTGACCAGATTAATTATTTTTTCTTTAGGCATTCCATTTGTTTCTTCATATAACTTCACTCGAATTTTATCTAACAGGTCTTCAAAATTACTCATTGTCAAACACCTCCATTGGCGCGCATATAAATGGATTATTATAACCATACATACGATGGATAATTTCTGTGGCTGTTTTGGTTTTTAATTTGTTGATATGGTGAAAATTCAGACTAATGATAGCGTCCATTTGATGAATGGCTGCCATAGCAATGTGTATGCCGTCTAGCCGGTATTTAGCAGGAATTATGCCCATCTCGATATACACGCCAGACAGATCATACGCCTTTTGGTCTATACGCAGCACACTTATATTAAACTCCGGGATAAGTTTTAGCATTTGTTCTCGCTTGGGTTCGGGCGCTTTATTAAGTTCTTCAATAACATAGGCGGAGGTATAGGCTTCAATCTTTTTTTCTTTGATTTTATTAAATAGCTGCTGCGTCTCGACCTGATAATCCCGCCCCGTTTCTAAATAACGGTTAAAAATCGTAGTTTCAAGATAAACTTTCAGAAATTCTTTCATACACATAATTATACACTTTTATCTCCCTCAAACACACCCGGAAAATTTTAGACCAAATACTGGACTGTAGCGCGGCCGCCCTGAGCGCTCAGGTGCGCCGCAGAGGCAGGGAGCGTCTGAAAAATCAAGCTATTTTTTTGATATAAATCAGTGTGTAATAGCTCGGCAGAATATTGAAAGCCTCTCCTTTACTGGTATCGCTATTACCAATTGTTCCGGTGACACCATGAGAATGGTTGGCATCAATAGTATAACGGGCATTATTATAATCCCAGCCTGATGTGCCACCAATATTTGTCTCATTGGTCATCCCGATAATTCCATCATGAACTATAAGGTACGCCACATTTTCCGTCGAAGCAAAATGCCCCGTTAAATCCTTGCTGGTAGAGTTGGTAGTCCCATTTATAAAAGTGTGGTCATGTTCCGGCAGATTATTCTTGCCCAATATTACGCTGTTCGCGCCGCCTGTTGTGCCGCTGCTGGTGCCGCCGCGAATAAAATAATTTACCAAATTTGGTGTGTTATTCGTGCCGTCACATTTATACCAGCCCGGCAGCGTGCTGTTATTTACCCAGCCGGTGCCGTCATACATTAGTATTGTCCCCACAGGTAACTTTTCCTGCAGACCGCTGACGGTGGTTTGCAAAGCCGCTACGTCGCTGGCGTTAGCTTTAGCGGATAGTCCGGTGTACACCGCTTTGGATGTGGGATATTCAGTGTCTGACGTGCTGGATATGGTAGTTTTTTTGTTACTGACATTTTCTTTTTCGTCTAACGCAGTATGTACACTGGTTGATAAGCTGGTTAAACTGCTGCTGACAGTATCTATATTTCCCTGCAAACGGTTATCCATATCAATTATATCCTGCGCCAGCATAGGCTGGCCTTTAGCGATAGTCATATTTGCCTCCTTTTGATTTCTTATTGACTGAAATAGCTTACCATTATTCATGACAGAATACAATAGTTATTAGTATAAAATAATATGTTGTTATTTACCTAAGAATAATAGTTGTTAGTGGTTAAAATTCAGCCAAAAGAGGAATATATTGCATGGAGAAAACGATTACGGATGCAGACTTGAAAGCCTTGATCGGCAGGAAGCTGCAGCAGCTCCGCAAAAAGAGCCAAAAAACTATCGAAGAGACCGCTGATTTCCTGGATCTGGATTATGCCCAGTATCACCGTATATTAAAAGGCCTGCGCCTCCCGCATCTGGTGACGCTGATTAAGATCAATCAGGCTTACGGTCTGGATATGAATTGGTGGTTTAAGGAGCTGGCCAAAATTCCCGCGCCCTCTGCGGCCAAGATCAGCAGGAATACCACGGATCATGAACTGCTAAACCGTTTTCACAATTTAGACGCTCACACCCAGGAATTCCTGCTGCAAATGCTGCGCAGTAAAAAAGGCAATTTCCTGTTTATGTTTTCCTGATCACGCCGCCGGCGTGTCGTCCTGAAACAGCCAGGTGGACAAATAGCGCTCGCCGGTGTCGGGCAGCACAACGACAATAGTTTTGCCGGCGGACTCCGGACGTTTGGCGACTTCCAGTCCGGCCCAGAGCGCGGCTCCGCTGGAGATGCCGACTAAAATTCCTTCTTTTTTAGCCAGCGCTTTGGCCGTATTGCCGCCGTCAAGGTGCTTGACCTGAATTATTTCATCAACAATTTTGGCGTTGAACACCTGCGGCACAAAACCGGCGCCGATACCCTGAATTTTGTGCGGGCCGGGTTTACCGCCGGACAGCACCGGGGAATCGGTCGGCTCCACCGCAATGATTTTGACGGAAGCTTTTCTTTGTTTGAGGACTTCGCCCACGCCGGTGACCGTGCCGCCGGTGCCGACGCCGCCGATGACGATATCCACCGCGCCGTCCGTGTCGTTCCAGATTTCTTCCGCCGTGGTCTTGCGGTGGATTTCGGGATTGGCCGGATTGGTAAACTGCTGCGGGATAAAACTATTCGGCGTGTTTTTGTGCAGTTCCTCGGCTTTCTCAATAGCGCCTTTCATGCCTTTGGCGCCTTCGGTCAGCACCAGTTCCGCGCCGAAAATTTTCAGCAGCTGGCGGCGCTCCAGA
>JAISQA010000002.1 GCA_031274525.1 Candidatus Margulisiibacteriota bacterium | reverse complement strand
CCCCTCAGCATCTGTCCCTGCCGTAATACCGGGGAACAATTCCCACTGCGTCTCCAGCGCGGTCTGCCTGTGCGCCACCACCCCGGTTTCAGTGCTGCCCAAAATTTCAACAGGCGCGGTGTGAAAGATTTCCCCCAGACCCAGAGCTCCGTTGCGGGACAACGGCCCGCCGGAAGAGGTGATGAGGTAGGGACAGCTGGCAAAAGTATATTCCGCGCGATAATTAGCCAGACGCTCTAAAAACGCCGGCGAACTGATCAGCCAGTAATTGCCGGGGACGGCCAGCTGCGCACTCAGAGCTTCCGGCGTGTCCAGACGCTCACCGGTGATCACCAAACCTTTCGCCAGCGAATACAGCAGGGCAAAAGTCATGCCATAAAGATGCAGCATGCTGACCGTCGTTAAAATTACCGTGTCTGGTTTTAATCCGGGGGCCAGATATTTATCCACCGCCGTTAATTCGCGGAGCAAGGCGGCATAGGTTTTATAAATTTTTTTGGGGGTGTCGGAGCTGCCGGAGGTAAAAAAAGCCGTTTGCGCGGCGCTTAAATCCACCTCTTGCAGCCGGGCATGGCCACTCTGTCGGGCTACATCAATGAAATCATCGTCAATTTTTAGAGCGGCCTCCAGCTTGCGAAAAGCCGGTTGATCCTGAATCAAAATTACTTCCTTGCCGGCCTGCAGCGCGGCAAAAAAAGCGATAATAAACTTCAGATTGTCCCGCGTGTAAATAACCGCTTCCGGCGAGTCTGTGCGGGCCAGAGTTTCCGCATAACAGGCAATGCACGCCGCCAGTTCACCGCGTGTCCAGCGTTTTTCTGCCGTTATAATCAGGACTGTATCCTGCGCACCCTGCCAGAAATCAGTCTGTAAATTCACTATGGCCTCTGGCTGACTTGCCGTCTGACCAGCCATTCTCCGGCAAACAAACAACCCATTAATAAATAAGCTATCAGGCCGTTATAAAGCGTCCACCACTCTAGCGGCAGAAAAAAAGCGCTGGTCAGAGACATCAGCAGGTTAAAGACAAAAAAAGCGCACCAGCAGAGAGTTACTTTGCGGCAATACGCGCGCGCCCTGTTGTCCAGAGGAGCGCCGGACCGGCGGGCAAATTTTTCAATTATGGACTCCCCGCCGCTAAGGCTTAAACCAAAAGCGCCCAAAAACAGCAAACTTATCAGCGCAGGGTATAATTTTAGAAACAGGGGATTTTGATATACGCCCAGACCCAGACTTAACAAAACGGCCAGTACCAGCCAGACCAGACGCAAAGCCAGTGCAGACTGCCCGGCTATTTGCCCCGCAACAGCTATTAACAGGGGAATGGTCAAAAAACGCAGGGGAACGCCCCTGCTCAGGCCCCAGTAGACCAGCCCCGGATAAAGCACCGCTAACAGAAATTTAAAAACCAGCGCGAGCATCCGCTTCATTGTCTGGCAGTGAGCACAGCAACCGTATCCACGACATCGCCCAGAGTGCGGATTTGCTGAAAATCCGCGGCAGTCAGCTTGATGTTCGTCAGCTTTTGCAAACGCACAACTAAATCCATGGCATCTATGGAGTCTAAATCCAGATCGGCAAACACATTGGCTTCGAGAGTTAGTTTTTCTTTAGGCAGCTCAAAATCTTTTTCCAGTACTGCGCAGATATGCTGGAAAATCTCGTCTTTATTCATTGTTCAATCTTCTAGAGTTAAGTTCTTGGCAGCGGCAATAAAATTGACTAAACCCTGCACCGAAGCAAAATATTGCTTATTTTCCTCACCGGTGGATTTGAAATTAACATCATATTTTTTCTTGAGCGCCATACCAAGTTCCAGAGCATCAATGGAGTCTAAACCCAAACCCGCGCCGAATAAGGGAGCGGCAGGCTCAATATCTGCCGGACTGATGTCTTCTAACTCTAGAGAATCCACAATAAGCTGCTTGATCTCTGTCTCTAATTCTATTTTTCTCATCAGCACAGTAATTTTAAGTGTTAGCAGGCGATTTGGCAATACGCTGTACAGGGGTATTGGAAACCTGTTATTCAGGCCAATAATTTTTTTGCTCTTAATTCCGCCAGCAGCCGGGGGTCAAGATGACGCAGAAAAACCGCGCGTTCTGGCAAAATATTTTCCGTTGTAGCCGCCAAAAAACTGCGGATGACCTGTCCGGAAACGCCGCGCTCAGTCAAAGCCACTCGGGCCAGTGCATTAGCCATGTTTTGAGTATAGCCATCGTCCGCACCGTCCGGACGCATGGTGCGGAGTAAAATCAATAGAGTTTCTGTGGTTCTGGATCTGCCGTCAAGCTGCGCGGCTTCCAGCAGCCGCTGAATATATACGGTTCTCGCCGGATAATCTTCTTCACGGCTGTTCCGTGAGGTTTCCCGCAGCTCGTTGAAACGGCTTCTGGTCATCGGCAGGTAAAAACGGCCGGGTAATCTGCGGCTGATTATGGGATCGTCCGCGCTCTGCGGGTAGACTATCATAACATAATCCGGCAAATTGTATTCGCTTTTATAAATGGCACGCACTTCCATATAGTTATTTCTTTGCACAAATCTAATCTCTTGAACATTTTCGCTAAAAGGAATATCTGTCAGCTTTTCGCCAAATTCCGCTTCTATTATGCCGCGGTCAGCGGTCAAACGTATTTCCGCGCCGCTGCGCAAAAATCTAAAACCCAGCGCATTTAACATTTGCAGCCCCGACTCCTGAATATCCGCAGAAACAACATAGTGTTCCTCCGCCGCAGCATAGTTTTTGATATATTGGGGCAGTACAGTCAAATCGGTTATTTTTTCACTCTTGTCCGCAGCAACAGTTACTATTTTATCGCTGGCCTCGTGGGTAGTTTCTTTTATGAATAGATGATAATACAGCGGAAAAAACCGAGAAATTAAAGGCGAGGAATAAGCTTGATTGAGAAGGTTCTCCATATCCGCAAGCCTGCCTGTTTTATAGACAAAATTACCAAATTGAAAGCCGGAAACCCTGCCTTTATTATTGAAAACCAGTTTTCCGCTTGCGCCGGATGTAACCACCGTATCACTGATCACTTTTAAGCCGGGGAAAAGCCCGGCCAAAAAATCCGCCAAGCTTACTACGCCTTGTCCAGTCAGGCAGGAATCATTAAGTATTATCCCATCTGGCGCGCAGAAATCAACCAAACCGGCCAGTTTAAGCGCATCGGAACGGGTAAGATACGCGCTGTCTTGCTGACTGGCTATTCTCTGGGTTGCTTCTGCCGCTACATCGCCTTGCCGGATTTTATCTTTATCCGCGAGGGACAATCCGGCATACTCATTCTGCAACTTATTGCTGTTAAAATTCATGACTGTCGGGTTGCCATGCGCAGCCCAGACAATAAAGTCAATCGGATGCTGCAGCGGCTCTGCCGGGTATTCCGCAGACTGCGGATTGCAGCGGTAGGTATTCTCAAAAGCCTGCCGGATAGATTCGCCGTCATCTTCGACTTCATAGTAGCAGATCTGATAGTCATGCCCATCGGCGAGCAATTCTTCTACCATTCTAGAAAAATTACCTGCGGTAAAAGCGCCGTTGTAATCGCTTTGATTGGCAATAATTAAAGCCGTTGGTTTAGCCGGATCAAGCGGTTTTTGCCGCAAATCCACAATGCGCCGCAGCAGTTCAATACTATCAAATCGCTCCGGGTAGCGTATTGGCGGATTTAGATTCCGGCAATCCTGCGCCAACCGTTCCACCTCTTCGGCTCTTGCTAAGAGAGATGTAACTGTTTCAGATGCTTTCTGTTCTGGATCTTCGTATCCAAATTCTTCGTACAGCTTCACAAGTTCAGCCACGTCATCCTTTATTCCTAACACATTCCGCCAAAGTAATTCTTTGTCTGCTTCGGTGTCGAAAATACCTCGCAAAAAGATATAAATTTTTTCTTTGCTATCTAAACCAAGCCCGTTAGATAATTGCAGATCTCCAGAACGACCAAGCATTTGGCGAAAAATTTCCTGATTTTCTGGATTATTCAGCAGAAATTGCGATCTAAAGTCCGGAGCAGATACCAGAAATAGACAACAAGATTTACGCCAAGAATCATCAGTTAGAGACAGAGCATTGACGCAAAGCTGCTTAAAAATATCGGAATTATAAAAGCGCGATTGCTGTTGTTCATATATCATTGAACCACGGATATTATTGTACAATCGATCCATTGGATAATCCCTGCCTATAGATAAGCACTCCAGCAGCAGCTCCCTATTATCTAATATTTTGAGGATCATGCTCTGGCTGCAGCTCTGCCAGACTCCGGCAAACTCCGCTTCGCCTTTGGCCGCAGCTTCCCGCAGATTTTGCAGAAAAAAACCGATATTATTTGCTTTTGCAGAATTAGATTTATTCAAGTGCGGATAGTATTCAGTATTATAGGAATTTATAAAATTATTCAGCCGCTGATATTCGAGGCTCGCCGGAGAGCCGCCGCTGACATCGACAGCCCTGGGCAGTTCCCGCAGAAAAATATTGATAATGTTTTGTCTTTTATCAACGCTTCTTTGAAAATCATACCAGCCGGCGTCTTTATAAAGATTTTCCAGAATTTGTCCGGTTTGGGCCGGACAGAGTTTGAATAAGGCAATAGTTAATTCCGCCGCCGGTAAATTGCCGCGCAGAAAAGTGTTGGACTTAATTTTTCCCAGCAGCCCGTTGATAAATTCCCGTGCTACAGTTTGATCAGCCGCCGTTAAAAGATTTTGCAGCAAGCGCTGCTTTTCAGAATCGGGATTTGCTAAAAAATCGCAGATAATTTGCACAACGGCATCGTCCCGCAAGCCCGCGCGCAGCAGTGCATTGGCCATGTTCTTGCTGTAATTCTGATCATTCGCGCCCGGTCTAACGCTGTTAAGCAGGATTTTTAACTCCTGCGCCGGTTCTCTGGCGGCGGATAATTGTTGCAGTACAAAGTCCACGCGCGATGTGCGGGTATCCCGTGAAGCTCCAGGCAGCTCACGCAGGCTGTTAAATTCCGTACGCGATATGCCGTTGTTTCTGCCGCCAATGCCCTGTTCAAATTGATTACGGATTCGAGTGTTATTATACACGGTAATATTTCTGTTCATCAATTCATCGGACATACTGTCTCCTGAAAAAGGAGTACCCGTATTTGCTGAAAATATACTTGCGTTTAAACAGGCATAAAAATTCAGAAAATGGGCATACTGTCTGACATGAACAGCGATATTTCACCAATTCCGCCCGGCCCGGATACACATTTAATTCCTGTCAGCATGGACAAGCAGGAAAACAATACTCCTGTCCTTTCCGCACAGGCAGCGGAAATTCTTGGCCTTAATCCCGCCAGATCCGCGGCGCTGTCCGCTTTATTTAAAGACCACAAAGTTAATCGAGAAACGCTGGAGAATTTTCTTAAAAAACCGCAAAACGGCGGCTGGAATGTTATGGCGGTCGATTCTCTTTTTATTTCCCAGACTAAAACTGACTTTATCACGTTTGAGCAATTTCAGGGTTTTGTGCTCAATCACATCAAACGCAGCGAAAAAACTCAACTCCAATGGTATCAGGGTGAAAGGTTTGATACTCTGCCGGCATTAAGCGAACAGCAGGTTACGCTTTTACAGCAGGCTCTTTATGCTCAAACAGAATTGCCGAACGGTCTGGGCAAAGAATGTTTAGACGAACAAAGAAATATCCAAAACCGTTATCACATAATATACCTGATTAAAGATTTGATCACCGTCCAAGACCGCGAAAACGGCATCACAGCCGGACTTGATAAATATTTTATTAAACAGCCTGACGGCTGTTCCGTTTTTGATCTGGACAAGTGGGAGGAATTTTTGACAGAGTTCTTGCCGCAGCGCGAAACGGCGGTTTTTCATCCGCCGATCGAACAGATCGAACCGGTTGAGGATGAATATGACGAATATATAGAAATACCGCAAGACGCGCCGGGCATCACGGTATATGGCGAGCGGGAAGAATTTCCGCCAAACTCGCCGGATGCCGCCGTCTTACAGCAGTTAAACGATTCAAGCCGAGCTAGAAAAGAGTTTATTGAGGAGGATTTTTTGAAAACAGCCGGATTTCGGCGCACCGCCAATGTTAAATTTCGGAAAACAACGGGAAAAGAAAAGGCTATGGCAACGCTGCATGGCGTATTCCATGCATTTTCTGGGGGAATAGTGCCGTTAAAACCTTTTGTGGAGGTGGATTATGACCGGCTGGATAAAGGAATGTTTTATGATTTCTCCAGCGTTCTGGCTAACAGCCCGCTTAAAGAGCAATTGACTCCGGAAGTGCGGACAGCTCTGGAATTAGAATACATGCTGCAAGTGCAATTCAGCGACGGCATTCTGATCAGGATTTGGAACCTGAATTATTACACTGAAGAAAACATCGCCAAATTTGAACAATTAGCCCGGTCGCTGCCGGATTCTCCAGCCAGCATTGGGCAGTTGAAAAAACGCTATTTGGAAGAAGCGCTGCCCAGAATTAAATTGTCCTGGGAACACTATACAAATCCAACCGAAGAAGATAAACAGATAGAGAGATTAAATAAGGAGCTATGGAACATGAGAATTGAGACACTTTGATTCAGGCCGGTATTTTTTTTGCTCTTAATTCCGCCAGCAGCCGGGGGGAAATATATTGAAAGCACAGGCAATTTTCAACTTTCCGGGGAAGCAAGTGGAGAGTATTTTTATAGACCTAAAAGTTAATTTGAATACCTTGCGCGGCTCCTGCTTAAACCCCGCGCACCAGCTCAATCACATCTCTGGCAATAATAAATTCCTCATTCGTCGGAATAACCATAATTTTAACTCTGGACTGCGGTGCGGAGATCACGCGCGGCTCGCCGCTTCTGGCTTGATTTTTTTCCGCGTCAATTGCCAGACCCAGATAATCCATCTCCGCGCAGACCGCCGCGCGGAAATCCGGGCTGTTCTCGCCGATGCCGGCCGTAAAAATCACCGCGTCCGCGCCGTTCAAAGCCGCGACATAAGCGCCGATATATTTTTTGACCGAATAGGCCTGCATCTGCAAAGCCAGCTGGCAGCGCGCGTCGCCCTGCGCCGCGCCGGAGAGTATCTCGCGCTGATCCGACGACACGCCGGAGATGCCCAGCATGCCGCTCTCTTTATTGAGCCGCGCCATTATTTCATCGACAGAGCCGCCGGTCTTGCGGACGAGAAACTGCACGACCGCCGGATCGATATCGCCGGTGCGCGTGCCCATGATCACGCCGGCCAGCGGCGTCAAGCCCATCGAAGTATCCAGGCATTTACCGTCCTGCACTGCGGACAGCGAAGAACCGTTGCCGACATGGACAATGATCAGCTTCAAGCCTGCTTTGTTACCCAGCAATTCTCCGGCGCGTTCAGAAACATAACGGTGCGAACTGCCGTGAAAACCGTAACGGCGGATTTTATATTTTTTGGCCAGCTCATAATCGAGCGCGTAAGCGTGCGCATACTCCGGCATAGTCTGGTGAAAAGCCGTGTCAAAAATCGCCACCTGCGGCGTATCCGGCATCAAGGCGCGCGCCGATTCAATGCCCACCACATTGGGCGGCGTATGCAGGGGCGCCAGATCTTCATTGTCTTTTATCTCCTGCAAAACCGCGTCATCTATCCGCGCCGAAGCCGAAAAATTAACCCCGCCGTGCACGATACGGTGGCCGACGCCCTCAATGTCCTTCAAGGAATGAATGAGTTTTGCTTCTTGCAGCAGAAAATCCAGCACCAGATGAATGGCGGTCCGGTGATCGGCGCAGCGGTCTTTGCGCTCCGTTTTTTGACCGCTGTATTTATGCACAATATTGGAATCCGGAAAACCGATGCGGTCGATCAGGCCGCTGGACAGCACTTTTTGCGCGTCCCAGTCATAGAGCTGATATTTGAGCGAGGAACTGCCGCAGTTGATAGATAAAATAGACACCGGCTACCCCTCCGTCTGCAAAGCCGTGATTATCACGGTATTGACAATATCCGCCGCCGAACAGCCGCGCGACAGATCATTAACCGGTTTGGCCAGCCCCTGCAAAATGGGACCAATGGCCTCCGCCCGGCCAAAACGCTGGGTGAGTTTGTAGCCGATATTTCCGGCATCCAGATCGGGGAAGATCAAAACATTGGCGCGTCCGGCTATCTCCGAACCCGGAGCTTTGAGCTGGCCGACAGCCGGCACAAGCGCCGCGTCCAGCTGCAGCTCGCCGTCTATATTCAGCTCAGGGTATTTTTCTTTAGCTATTTTCAGCGCAGTGGTGACTTTTTCCACAGCGGGATGCGCCGCCGAGCCTTTGGTGGAAAAAGACAGCAGGGCAATTCTGGCCGGCGCCCCGATAATTTGCTGCAAACTGTCCGCCGTGCATTTGGCAATATCGGCCAGTTGAGCGGGGTCAGGATCGGGATTGACGGCGCAGTCCGCAAAGAGGAGCACGCCATTCTCGCCAAAAGCCGTGTCCGGCGCGACCATCAAAAAATAACTGGACACCAGCGCAATGTTTTTTTGCATGCCGATACAGAACAGCGCGGACTTGATAACTTTAGCCGTGGCCGTAACACAGCCGCAGACCATACAATCCGCCGCGCCGATGCCGACCAGCGCTGCGCCGGCAAACACCGGATCAGCGGTCATCAGCTTTTGCGCTTCTTCCAGCGTCGCGCCCTTGTGTTTGCGTCGCTCATAATAGAGACTGGCCAATTCCGCAGCGCGCGCGTAATTCCGGGGATCAATAATTTCCGCGGCGGCAATATCCGCTCCAGCCCTGGCCGCCAGCTCTTTTATTTTGGCCGGTTCGCCGAGCAGAATAACCTGCGCGATTTTTTCTTTGATGATCGTATCCGCGGCACGAAGCACGCGCTCATCGCCGCTTTCCGGCAGAACTACTTTTTTGTATTTGGCCCGGGCTTTTTTTTGGAGTTCAGAAATTATGCTGGACACTAATAATCACTTCCTGTTTGGGTAGTATAAACAGGGGATATTATACATCGAGTTGAGGGAATTGCGAATGTATCACGGAGAGTGTTTTCACAATACTGTAAAAACACTCCCGGAAGCAAAAAACAACTATTCTATGGATATCCCTTCCCAAGATTTTCTCAATGATTCTGCCTGCTGCCTCTTTAATTCTATCTGCGACACTATCGTTTCAGTTTTGCCCATCTTATGCCGTGGGAACGTTGTCTTAATAGCCTTTCGCCTGGTCTTTTCTAGGCTAAATTTTTCAGATAGAAAATGGCGCGTTTCCGGGTCCTTTAATATAGCGGCGATCTGTGCTTTATCATATGTATTGAGCGTTCCACGAATGTCACTTATATTCGCAATGCTAAAATAAAGCAGCTTCAAGTTAGTTGCTCTAGCCTGCTGACCACGCTCATCCGCAGCTATTGCCTCATCAGCAATATCTTTTAGAAATTCTGGTCTTTTCTCAGGATTGAAAACCACCGATAAAAGCTCACTATCAGTAATCTTGCCGTCAGGTTTAGCTTGGGGGCCTGTGGTATCCCATTTGGCTAAGCCGCCAACTGCATTAATATCCATTTAAATCACCCCCTCTCCATAAAGAAGTTTCAGGGGCGTTGTGTGTTATTGTGAAATAGGCAGCCGCTAACGGCGGAGCGCTAAATTTTTCAGGGGGGGGGGGGTGACTGTTAAGCAATAATTATACATTTTGTTTCCTGCCAGATTATACCCGCTTTACAGAGAATTATACCAGTAATATATCGCTGGGGATTTTCTTTGTCTCATTATTTAGGTTTCAGTTTTTTAACCTGCTTTTTAATGCTTTCCGCCGCCGGCAGTTTTTCCGGCATCGTTCCGCCCAGCTCCGCGATGGTTTTGCGGACTTTCTTGCCGACTTCATAATGGATAATATTGGCTTTGGTCTTGCCTTTGATATTTTCTCTGCGCAGTTTTTCTTCAGTCTGGGTCGCCCGGAATAGATTGGCCGCCAGCTCCGTGCTGCCCATGTGGTCGAGTATTTGCTGGCTCTTTTTCAAACCTTTTCTGGCGTGAATATCTTTCGCGCCAAGTCCGCCGTACAGCCCCTTGTAGCCGTGATCCTGAAAAATCGCGTAATCCAGAGGCTGAATAACTCCCGCGTTTCTCGCCGCATCAGCCAGCTGTTTGTTATGCTGGGTCATCTCTTTGCGCAAAAATAGCCGCTTTTCTTTTTCAGCCAGATTTTTAAACTCAGGTTTTTCCAGCAGCTCCTGTTTTCTGGTCTGCACGGCAAAATAAGTCTGCCCCAGAGCGACTATTTCTTTGGCCGGATCGGCATTCTGGATTATTAAGTAACAGGCATAACGGGAAAGTTTAATGTCGTCTATTTCGCGCTGCGCAGCTGAACCGATAGAGACCATTTTATCCAATCGGATAAAATGGTCTGGTAATTTATGTCCGGTATTTCGGCAGGCTTCTTTTGCTTTATCAATGACACTGCTGAATTTTTGCCACGAAGCATATTGCAAAATATCTTGAAACTCTCTGGCCAGCCAGTATTCCCGGCCAGCATCGTCAAATTTTCGGGCTTTCTCAAAAATTGAATTATTGCCAACAGGCGTGATGTTGCCCATTCTTCAATCCTCTACCAAAAACTATTTCCGGTATTTAATTTCTGCCTGAATTTTTAGCAGGAAATCCGCAACGGTCAACGACTCGGATTTCCCTTCGCGGTCGCGGGCCGAGATAGTATTTTCTGCCACTTCTTTATCGCCCAGCACGGCCATATAGCCGACTTTTTCCAGCTGCGCCTGCCGGATCTTGTAGCCGATCTTTTCGGCGCGCAGGTCCAGCTCCGCACGGATCCCGGCGGCGGACAATTGCGTCAATAATTTCTGCGCGGGCGCCTGCTGTTTATCGCTGATCGTCAGGATTTTTACCTGCACGGGCGTAAGCCAGAGCGGAAATTTACCGGCATAATGCTCGATTAAAATGCCCAAAAATCTTTCCATGGAGCCGTACACCACGCGGTGGATCAGGATCGGACGGTGCTTCTGATCATCCTGCCCGATATAGCTCAAATCAAAGCGTTCCGGCAGATTCATATCCAGCTGAATGGTGCCGCACTGCCAGGTACGCCCCAGAGCATCCTTGATATGGATATCTATCTTTGGCCCGTAAAAAGCCCCGTCCCCCGGATTGATTTTATACGGCCGTCCCAGACTCTGCAGCGCATTTTCCAGAGCCTTCTCCGATTTAGCCCAGGCCGCGTCGCTGCCCACGGATTTTTCCGGCCGGGTCGACAGCTCCAGATGATAGGCCAGCTTAAAAACACCGTACATCTCCTCGATCAATTGCATAATATTCAGGATCTCGGACTCGATCTGGTCTTCCGTAATAAAAAGATGCGCGTCGTCCTGATGAAAAGTCCGCACGCGGAACAGGCCGGACAGCACGCCGGACTTTTCGTGGCGGTGCACCTGCCCCAGTTCGGACAGCCGCAGCGGCAGGTCGCGGTAAGAATGCAGGGTTTCCGCATACAGCAAAATCGCGCCCGGGCAGTTCATCGGCTTGATGACAAAATCTTCTTCATCAATCCGGGTGACGTACATATTTTCGCGGTAATTGAACCAGTGGCCGCTGGTCTCCCAGAGCGCGCGGTTGAGGATCAGCGGCGTTTTTATTTCCTGATAGCCGTACTTGCGGTGTTTTTCGCGCCAGAAATCCAGCAGCGCATTCCAGAGCAGCATGCCTTTGTCATGGAAGAACGGGAAACCCAGCCCCTCGTCGTGAAAAGAAAACAAATCCAGCTCTTTGCCCAATTTGCGGTGATCGCGTTTCAGAGCCTCTTCCTGAATATGCAGATAATCAGCCAGTTCTTCTTTGCCGGCAAAGGCCGTGCCGTAAATGCGCGTCAGCATTTTATTTTTTTCACTGCCGCGCCAGTAAGCCCCGGCGATTTTCAGCAATTTCACGGCCTTGATCTGCGAGGCTTTTTCGACGTGAGGGCCGGCACACAAATCCTGAAAATCACCGCTGGTGTAAAAACTAATTTCGCCGTCCGTCAAATCCGCCAGCAGCTCCAGCTTGTACGGCTCGTCTTTGAGCAGCTCGGCGGCTTCCGCTTTGCTGACTATTTTTTTCTCAAAATGCGGATTTTCTTTGATGATCTTCTGCATTGCTTTCTCGATAGCCGGCAGATCTTTGTCGCTGATCGCCTGCGGAAAATCAAAGTCATAATAAAATCCGTCCGCGATGGCCGGACCGATAGCCAGTTTAACGCCAGGGTACAGCCGCTGGACAGCCGCCGCCAGAATATGCGCGGCGCTGTGCCGTAAAGTGCTTAAATCCGGGGGAGTGTCTGCGCTGGCCATGGTAATGCTCTGGTTTTAGTTGAAAGACATCGGAATGCCCATCATCAGGCCAAAAGGCGTGCGGCGTTCCGTAGGCTGTAAAGAATCAAAAGCTCCGCTGTTCAGCATAGCAAAGAAAAACTGATCTTCCTGCGCCTGCGTTTCCGAACATTCGCGCTCCAGCCAGCCTACCCGGCGCGGCATATCGCGGTGCAGAGCATGCAGGCCCAGCACCATTATCAGACCGCCCAGCACCGGATTGAGCCTATCCAGCGGGATATTCGCGCCGCTCAGCAGCATATTTACCGGCGGCATCTGGAACACAAATTTCTTCTCCGAATCCTGCGCGGGGCACTCCTGCGGGCCGGCAGGATTTTGTTCAGGCGGAGTCTGACCGGCCGCTTTTTGCTGGCGTGCGCGCCAGGTTTCCGCAACTCTGGCCTCGGCTCTCAGCAGACACAGCAAATCTTTTTTGAGAAATTCATCCAGCGCGGATTTGACCACCGTGCCCATTTTGTCCGCCAGACTATCGGCCAGATTCTCTATAGCTTTAGCCTCGTCCTTGCCGGTGCCGGTCACTTCGGGAAATATTGAACAGGTCGCTTTAAAAGAGTTTTTTTCTCTTTTCACGACGATCTCAAACTGGCTTGAGCCTTCCGGTAACATGGCAGGAGATTAACATAACCGGCAAAATAAATCTAGCAGAGCCTGCTAACGGCTGATGACCCTGCCGGGGAAAATTTTCAGCAGCTGCGCGGTCTGCTCATCATGCACCGGCCGGGCCTGCGGCGCGGGCTTCGGTTCCGTTTTGGATGCCTCCTCCAGCACAGCGGCCAGCGCAATGTCCTCGGTGTAAGTCTCCCGCAGGATCCGTTCGACAGCTGCTTTGTTGGCCGGCTGCAACAATTTATTTTTATGAAAAGAATAGCTTTCTTTAAATTGAATAGTCAGCACCTTATCTTCATAACTTTTGATCTGCACTTCGCCGAGCAGATACAGCAGCTGCGGATTGGCCTGCTTGATCTTGCTCATAAAAGTCGGCCAGGCATGTTTGATCTCGGCCAGACCCGGCGGACCGGCTGCTACGGCGGCTTCCGGCGCAGCTTCTACCGGCGCTGGCGCAGCTTCCGGCGGCGGAACTTCCGGTTTGGCCGGGCGCAAAATTGCGGATAGCTTAGGCGGCGCGGCGCGGGACGGCGCGGGCTGAGCAGAATTGTCCTGTGCGCAGAGCTCCAGCACAGCCAGCTCAAAAACCAGACGCGCATTAGGGTTCCAGCGCATATCGGCCTCCGCCCGCGCAAAAAGCAGGATCATGCGCTTCAATTCACCGACATTCGTCTGAGCCGCCAGCTGGCGCAAAACGGCAATATCCTCCGCGCTCAGCTCCAGAGCCCTGTCCGCGCGCAGAGAGAGCAGCAGCAGACTGCGCAGATAATCCAGCAGATCAGCGCACAAACGCTGGATATTTTTCCCGTCAATAATCAATTGTTCAATAATATCCAGCGCGGCGGACAGTTCACGGCGCAGGATTTGTTCCAGCAGTCCGGCCAGAGCTGTGTTTAAGGTCGTGCCCAGCAAAGCCAGAATATCCTCAAAAACCAGCCGCTGGCCCTTAAAAGAAATCAGCTGATCGAGCAGTGACAGCGCGTCGCGCATACAGCCGTCTGACAAACGCGCGATATAATGCACGGCCTTATCCTCAATCACCACCTGTTCTTTCTGGCAAACGTCCTGTAAATGCGCGGCTATCTCCGGCACCGGGATGCGTTTAAAATCCAGCCGCTGGCAGCGGGACAGGATAGTCGCCGGTATTTTCTGGATCTCCGTAGTGGCCAGAACAAAAAGCGTGTGTGACGGCGGCTCTTCCAGCGTTTTGAGCAGAGCGTTAAAAGCCTCGGTCGTAAGCATATGCGCCTCATCGATAATATATACCTTGTAACGCGATTCGACCGGCATGAAATTGACCTGCTCGCGCAGCTGGCGGATCTCATCTATGCCGCGGTTGGAGGCCGCGTCGATCTCGATCACATCGACAGAAACACCGCTTTTGATCTTCTCGCAATTAGGGCAATGCAGACAGGGCGCGGTCGTCACGCCGTCCGCGCAGTTCAAGGCCTTGGCCAGGATCCGCGCCAGACTGGTCTTGCCCGTGCCGCGCGGCCCGGAAAAAATATAAGCGTGCGCCAGACGGTCCAGCTGGACTGCATTCTTAATCGTCTGTACGATCTGCTGCTGGCCGACAATAGTGTCGAAGTCCTGCGAACGGTATTTGCGGTACAAGGAAAGATAGGCCATTGTTACTCCAAAAATACACGCGGCACTCTCTTGCCGATACCGCACATAATCTCATAATCGATAGTGCCGGTCAAATCCGCCAGCTCCTGCGCGGTAATCTCCTGTTCGCCCTGCCGGCCGATAATCACAACTTCATCGCCGGCCTCCACATCAGCAGCGGCTTCCGCCATGCACATATCCATGCAGATATTACCGCGCAAAGGACTTTTCCGGCCGCGGATCAGCACAGCGCCGCGGTTGGAGAGCAGACGGCTCAAACCGTCCGCATAGCCGATAGAGATCGTCGCTATCCTGGTCGGACGTTCGGCCACGAAAGTCGCGCCGTAGCTGACCGTCTCACCGGGCTGAATGGTTTTTACGGCCACGACACGCGATTTGAGCGTCAGCGCTCCGCGGTACAGAGCGATGCCCAGCCGCACCATAGAATAATGCGCTTCCGGAAACTGCAAAGCGGCCATCGAGCTGGCCGCATGCAGATATTTAATTTCCGGCAGGAGCTGCCGGGCCGCGGCGGCGCAGCTATCAAATAAGGCCAGCTGTCTCCGGGCCGAGTCGTCCAGACAGGCCAGATGCGTGAACAGGCCTTCCACTTCAATGCGGGGCAAATCTTTAATTTTTAACAGGAGTTCCGGCAGATGCTCCGGTTTTACGCCGATGCGGTTCATGCCAGTGTCTACCTTAATATGCACTTTGACCCGGCGGCCGGCCGCGGCATTTAACCGCTCGACAAAAGCGTAATCATAAACCGTCTGCACCACATCCAGCTCCGCTATTCTGGCGATATAGCCGGGATCGGGCTGGCTCAAGAGCAGGATCGGCGCAGTGATGCCGCCGGCCCGCAGTTCGGCCGCCTCGCTAAGCCAGGCCACGCCGAAATAATTTACGCCCGCGCGCCAGAGCCGCCGCGCCACCGGCACCGCCCCGTGGCCGTAAGCATC
>JAISQA010000070.1 GCA_031274525.1 Candidatus Margulisiibacteriota bacterium | reverse complement strand
GCTGCATCAGGTGGATCTGGGCGATATTATCGGGGCGACGGGCAAAATGTTCCGCACCCGGCGCGGCGAGCTTTCGCTGAAGATCGAGAAGTTTGAATTATTGACCAAAGCCCTGCTGCCGCTGCCGGAGAAATTTCACGGCCTGACCGACAAAGAAACGCGCTACCGCCAGCGTTATCTCGACCTCATTGCTAATCCTGAGGTGAAGGATGTGTTTCTCAAACGCAGCAGGATTTTGCGGCTGCTGCGCGAGCTGCTGGACGGAGAAGGCTTTATCGAAGTGGAAACGCCGGTTCTGCAAATGATACCGGGCGGCGCGGCGGCCCGGCCGTTCAAGACCTTTCATAATGCGCTGGCGATGGATTTATACCTGCGCATCTCGCTGGAGCTGCCGCTCAAGCGGCTGATCGTTGGCGGCTTTGAAAAAGTTTATGAGATCGGCCGGGTTTTCCGCAATGAGGGTATTTCTTACAAACATAATCCCGAATATACCTTAATGGAATTGTATCAGGCTTACATGGACTGCGAGGGCATGCTGCAATTGACCGAGCGTTTAATTTCCGGCGTGGTCAGGGGGCTGACCGGCGGTTATAAAATTCAGTACGCTGGTAAAGAAATAGATTTCACCGCGCCCTGGCAAAGAGTGGTGTACGGCGATATAAAAAATCTGGACGCTTTTGAAGCAGAAACCGTGCACCCGGTTTTCATTGTCGATTTTCCGCTGGCGGATTCGCCGCTGGCCAAGAAGCACCGCGCCAAACCGGGACTGGTCGAGCGCTTTGAACTCCTCATCGCCGGTATGGAGCTGGCCAACGCTTATTCCGAGCTGAACGATCCGGTCGATCAGGATGAGCGTTTTGATGAACAGGTGCGCCAGCGCGCGGCCGGCAATCTGGAAGCCAATATGAAAGACGAGGATTACATCACCGCGCTCAAGCACGGCATGCCGCCGACGGGGGGCCTGGGCATCGGCATAGACCGTCTGGTAATGCTGCTCACCGGGCAGGAATCGATCCGCGATGTATTGTTGTTTCCGCATATGCGGGAACTGCCCCGGCCCGAAACACCGGCCTAAGCCGCGGCGGCAAAATATTCACCGCGCTCTTCGTAAAAAATAATTGCAATTTTGCTTTTTTACTTACGATATCCTGATAGATAGGTCGGGAGGGTAAATATATGCGTAATAAAATAGCGGTTATTCCTAAAATCTCTGAAAACGATAGGGCGGATAGGGCGGACGACATGATAGCGCCGGAAATTCCCGCGGCCGGCGGCGCCGCGCTTATGGGCGGCAGCCCGTACTCCCTGGTATTCCCGCCCGGCACGGAATTTGCGCTGTACAGGGTGCGGGTTCCGGTGGCCTCTATCCCCCGGCTGGACGGCGGAGCCCTGTGTCTGGCTTTTGACACCAATCCTCCCAGAGTATTTTCCCGCCATTCTTACAACAGGGCGGATAATGTCACGGAGGAGGAGTTTTTGCAGTTTTTGGTGACGATTTCCTGTGAGTATATCTACCGCCTGAATTAGAACTGTTTTACAGTCCTTTGATCTCCGGCGCACGGTCGGAATATTCCAGAATAATTTTTTTGGCCAGCTTGAGTGTATTAAGCGCGGCGTTGCCGCCGATACAGCCGCCTTCACAGCACATCACTTCGATGAGATTGCCTTCGGGGCAGGTTCGTTCGGCCGCCATTTTTTTTAATTGTTTGATCGTGTCTTTATTCAGACCGTCGATGAGGCAGGGCTTGAGCCGCTCCGGCCGGCCGGCCGCCGCGCTGACCGCAGCCGCGACACCGCCGCAGAAGCCAAAATTTTTACCCTGCCGGGAGCTTTCCTGCGCAAAAGGCGTTTCCGGGCAGGAAAGTATTTCGATTTTCTGCGCGATGAATAGCGCGCCCAGCTCCTCGTAATTCAGCACATAATCAATAGCGGGATTGCCCAGACCTTCCATTTTTTTGGCCACGCAGGGCCCGATAAATACGATCAGCGCGACGGGGTTTTCCCGCCGGGCTTTTTCCGCAGCATAGTATAGAGGTGTCCGGGTGCTGGAAACAAAAGGGACGATTTCCGGCAGGTGTTTTTTGAGTAATTCCTGATAACCGGCGCAGCAGGAGGTGGTCATAAACGACTGTCCGCTGTCCAGCCGCTCCGTAAATTCCCGCGCTTCATTACTGGCCGTGATATCCGCGCCCAGCGCGACTTCATAAGCGTCGCTGAACCCGCTGATCTGCAGGGCGGTTTTGAGCTGGCCGGGGCTGCCGGGAAACTGGCCGGCTATGGAGGGCGCCAGCAGGGCGATAACGCGCTGTCCGCGCTTTAGCTGATTCAGGACATCGATGAGCTGGCTTTTCTCATGCACCGCGCCGAAAGGACAGGCGGCGAGGCATTTGCCGCAGACGATGCATTTAGCGAAATTGATCTGGGCCAGACCCTGCGGATTTTTGGTAATGGCGCCGACCGGACAGCAGTCCTCGCAGGGCACCGCGATCCGGACTATGGCTTTGTAAGGGCAGACATTGACGCACATTTTGCAGTTTTTGCATTTGGCCCCGTCGATAGCGGATTTTCCGTTGACTATGCTGATCGCGCCAAATTTACAGACGCTCTGACATTCTCTGGCCACGCAGCCCTGACACAGATCGGTGACATATATTCTATTGGGCACGCAGCCGCGGCAGGCGGCCCCCAGCACGGTCAGCGGCTGGTCTTCCGGTCTTTTTCTGGACAGAGAGCGCTCGGCATATTCCGACAGGAGCGTTTTTTCGTCATCCGCTTCTATGGCAAAACCCATGCCGGCGATCACTCTGTCTTTGAGAATAGCCCGCTCTTTGTGTATGCAGCAGCGAAAAGGCACTTCCGAGCCTTTGGGGCGCATGTCGTAAGGGATCAGCCGCGCCGCTTGAGGATAATCCCCGCCCAGAAAAGCGGCGGCGAGACGCACCAGAATTTCTTTTTTTAAATGCACGGCCTGACTGTTGCTATTGCGCATGGTTTAATTTCTCCGTAATTTTTTTGAGGATTTTTTCGATGCTGGCTTCGCTGAGCAGCTCGTCTCCGATCAGGACATACGGCGCCCGGGTGGCCGCGGCGCCGCACTGGCCGAGACAGGGACAGCCGGAGATCGAGACCAGCTTTTTATAGCTGGCCGGCAGTTTTTCCGGGAGTTCCTGCAGTTCACTGCCGCCCATGACAAAACAGGTCGTGCCGAGGCAGATTTTTACAGCGAGTTTGGACATACGGCTCCTTTCAAATATACTGAATCGTAGCTTTTTTAAAATATTTTTCCGTCAGCAGCCGGCTGATTTTTTTGATCACGGTTCTGCGGATCTCGATCTCCACCGGCAGGGCCGGATCATAATGCGCCTGATTTAATCTGGCGCCGACCATAAAATTAATGCAGTCGCTGTCCAGCAAAAATCTGGCTAATTTGGCCGCGGCATCCTCCTGTACCAATTCATTGTTTTCCAGATATTCCGCCGTTTTCGTAAGCGTCAAAATGCCTTCAGTCACCAGCTGTGCGCCGTCCATATAAGATATGCCCGGCAGCCGCCCCGCATCCTGTCCCAGCGCGCTGATTATCTGCAAATTTAGTTCTCTGGAGAGCAGATTGGCAGTCGTGCCGCCGCAGACCGCTTTTTTGCCGTTAAAGTTCTGAAAAATCCGGGCATAAAAATTATCCGTGCTGTGGTCGTAAGGCGGCCCGGTAAAAACCAGCGCCTTCCGCGGTTCGCGGAAATGCAGAGAGACCGCGGAGATATCGTCCTGCGCTTTTTGCCCCGCATCCAGCTTTTGCGCCTGGGCGACGATATAGCCGGCCAGTTCCCGGCTGGAGATTTGCGGGCTGCCGCGCAGTTTGGCCAGCACCATTTCGATCAGGCCCGCGCGGCGCAGGCCCAGCTTGAGCTGCGGCGAGCCCATGCCGGTCTGGGTCACGCCGTCCGAACAAAAGATCAGGCGGTCGTCTCTGGCCAGCTGGAGCTGATAAATATGCATGCGCCGGTTGGCAAAAGTTCTGGAAGTGATGACTGCGTGTTCCGGCGTCAGCACCTGCTGATCCCGGAGCCAGATAAACTGCGGATTGCCTTCCTCGACGATTTGGGCGGCGCCGTCGTCGCGGCAGTCGATCGCGGAAAAAGTGGCGTAGCTGATCTTGCGTACTTTACAGACCGGCAGCGCGTTCAGGATGGTTTCGCAGGCTTTTTGAATATTGGAGCCGCCCGCGATAAAACGCAGCAGCATCGTGGCGGTCAGGCAGGCTAAAATATTGGCTTTGATGCCGCTGCCCAGACCGTCGGAAAGCACGGCGATCAGGCGTCCGGTGTCGGGATACCTTCTGGACGTGAAATAATCGCCGTAAGCGTGCTGGTTATATTTTTTCTGCCGCGCGCAGTCGATATCAATGAACATGACGCTCTGTCCTGTCTGGAGGCTCAAAATCCTGAGCGATAGAATTAAGCAGCAGTTCGGTATCGACCATGTGTTCACCCAGCAGGCAGGCGATGTCCTGCACTATCGTGATATTTTTGGCGAGCACTTCCCGCGCTTTGTGCGCGATTTTTTCGCGGTTCATTGCGGACTGAGTGACGTCCGTAATTATGGCTCCGGCGGTCACGCCGGGCTCTATGGTAAAAGCGCTGATATCGTACAATTTGCCACCGGCCGGATAGCGTTCCTGGTGTATATCCTGGCCGGTCTTTAAGGTCTGCCGGAAAATATCCGCAAAATCGATGATTTTGTCCAGCTGCGCGCCGGCCAGTCCGTCCGGTCTGGCGGACAGGACTTCGTACATTTCGCCGCAGAACATTTTCAAAAAGGCATCATTGGCTTCCAGCGCCTGACCATTGCTGTCCGCGATGATAACCGCCGACGGCATGCAGCGGAACATGGCCGCGGCTTTGCGCGCCGCTAGTTTGCGCATGTATGAGGCGCACATGGACGGCTCGGCTTCGCCGCGGAGCAGGGCGCGTGCCAGCGCGCGGCAGGTCTGGTAGCCGCAGGCGCCGCAGTTCAATTCGTCTTCTTCGGTGTATTTGCCGAGTTTTTTCATGGCGGCAAGGATTTCCTGCAGCGGAAAGACGCTTTCTGTTATTTGGCGCGCGGTATGCTGTTCAGGCAGGATCGCCGCCGCGGCCGCCGGGATCTGCGCTCTTTGCCGCGCTTTTCGCTTGATGTCCAGTATCACGCTGACGCCGGGTTTGGCGCTGGACAGGGCCGGGCCGTTGGCGCAGCCCCCGCTGCAGGCCAGCGCTTCGATAAATATTTTTTGTGTCACTGCCTGCGGCTGCAGGCCGTTCAGCGCCTGATCCAGCGTGGCCAGCGAGCTGATATTGAGCAGCTGCACCGCGCCGCTGACGCCGCTTTGCTGGAGGGTAATATTCATGCCGCCTTCCAGCGGGTACAGCGCGCCTTCGTAAGCGGCTTCCGGCACAAAAACATCCCCGGCTTCCGGCCGCAGCTCCGCCGGAGCGAGCTGCTCCTCTTTGAGCCAGCAGTTCAGCTCCTCAAAAGTCAGCGCGGCGTCAATTAACTCCGGATGTCTGTCCGCTTCATTTTTTTTGGCGATGCAGGGCCCGATGAAAACCACCGCGCTGTCCCGGCCGTATCTGGCTTTGAGCATTTGGGCGTGGGTCAGCGCGGGCGAGGCGAGGGCCAGCAGGCTGGCGCTGAAATCTGTTTTGTACAGCCGGATGTAATCCACCACGACCGGGCAGGCGCTGGAGATGAATAAACCTTTGGCCTGCGCGTTGAGTATTCTGGCGGACTCGATAGACACTTCCTGCGCGCCCAGCGCCGTCTCGCTGACGGCGCTAAAGCCGATTTTCTTCAGCAGGCGGATCATTGTGGGGGCGGAAAAATCAAATACACCCGCCCAGCTCGGCGCCAGCGAGACCAGCGTGGTTTGGGGCCCGGCCAGCAGCGTTTTGACTCTGGCGATATCACTGCGGACGCGTTTGGCACGGGCCGGACAGGCCTGCACGCAGCCGCCGCAGGCGAGGCATTTGTCGCTCAAGACCGAAGCGTGTCCGTCTTCTATCTTGATCGCTTTGACCGGACATTCCCGGAGGCACTTGTAGCAGTCGTTACATTCATTCTGGAGCGTGTAGACCGGAGATAATTTATTCATGGGGCAGGCTCCCCAGCAGCGCGGCTAATTTTTCCCGGGTTATTTGCGGGTACTCCGTGCCGGCTATGGTGATATTCGGGGCTTTGGCGCATTGCTCCTCGCAGCGGGAGCCAATCAGCTCGATCCGGGCCGCGGACGGATTTTTTTGCAGATACTGCTCCACGAAAGCCAGATTGGCCGCGTTGCCCCGGGCAAAACAAGCGCTGCCCAGACATATTTTTATGGTGAGAGGCATATTTTATCCTATTATCGTGATTTATTTCACGAATTATAAACAGTATAGCGCATGAAGCCGGGCCTGTCCAGTATCGCGATCAGGCCGGTAGATACCCGGTTATTTGGTCTATATTGTGATAAACATCACGATTATTATTTATAGCCGTGTCGGTCGCACTCCGCGTACCGTGGTTTCTCACAGTGCAGCTGCGCGAATATTTTGTCTCGCACGCCATAGATATGTTCCACATCCCCTCTCCGCAACGCTCTGGATACGGCGGCTTATTGTTTGTCTGTTCGCTCTGCGTACCAACTACCAGCATCCTTCCGGGCTATATGCCTGCGGCAAGGTCGCTTTTGCTCCTATCCGCGTAACGGAACAGCCATTACGCCACAAACTATCTTCCGCACCGCGGCGTGCTTCTCCAAAATATTCGCTCCGCTTTAATATTCTCTTTTTTTCCCTAAAAAAAGTACCATATAAAATATCTAAAACTGTCGCGCGCTGGCGGCAAACGCGGGCAGGGCGCCAGGGCGTGCTGCGGGATTGGCGACTGTGTTAAGATAGGAAAGATGACCAGACCAAAATTATATCTCATCGACGGACATTCTTTTGCTTACCGGGCTTTTTTTGCCCTGCCGCCGACGATGATGACGACAGACGGCCAGCCGACCAACGCGGTGTACGGTTTCAGCAAAATGCTTTTCGGCATTATCGAGGAAAAAAAACCGGCCGCGCTGGCCGTGGCTTTTGATCTGCCGCAGCCAACTTTCCGCCACGAGATGTATGCGGGCTACAAGGCGCAGCGTCCGCCCTCGCCGGAAGAATTTCGCTCGCAGGTGCCGCTGATCAAAGCGATCCTGCGGGCGGCGGACATTCAGATTTTCGAAGCGGCGGGTTATGAGGCGGACGATGTGCTGGGCACGCTGGCGTATAAGGCGGTGGAAGCCGGTTACAGCGCGGTGATCGTGACCGGCGACCGGGACGCGCTGCAGCTGGTCAATGAACATATTCATGTCCTGATGCCGCAAAAAGGCCTCAGCGAGGCTAAAGAATTTGATCTGGCCGCGGTCGAGGAAAAATATTCCGGCCTCAAACCGGCGCAGATAATTGACCTCAAGGCTTTAATGGGCGATCCCTCGGATAATATTCCGGGCGTGCCGGGCGTGGGCGAGAAAACCGCCATTGCGCTCCTGCAGGAATTCGGCACGGTCGCCGGGATCAAAGAAAGGCTGGCCGATATTCCGCGGCAGGCGATTAAGGCCAAAATTTCCGCCAATCTGGACAGTCTGGATTTGAGTTACCGGCTGGCGGCGATCAATACAGCGGTGCCGGGCGATTATGATCTGGCCGCCTGTAAAGCGGAAAAGATCGATCTGCTCAAAGCCCTGCCGCTGTGCAGGGAATTACAGCTGGCTTCGCTGGTAAAAAAGTACGAGAAAACGGACGGCGCCGCGGCCGCTCCCGGACAGGAGGGCCTTTTTGCCGGCGCGGCGCAGCCGCAGAGTCTCGACCCGGCCAAAGCCCTGCGCGCGCGCCTGATGAAATATCTGCTCAATCCGGAGCGGGCGATAGCCCCGGAGGAAATAACACAGAACGATATTGACGCTCTGCCGCAGTACGAGCAGCTGTTGCGCGAACAGGGCATGCTGGAGCTCTACACGGATATCGAGCTGCCGCTGGCGGAAGTGCTGGCGGAGATGCAGGCGCAGGGCGTCAAACTCGACGTGGGTTTTCTGGCCAGAATGTCCAGCGAGCTGGGTAATTTTATCTCCGGTCTGGAGCAGGCGATCTATGGTCTGGCCGGCGCGGAGTTCAATCTCAATTCGCCCAAGCAGCTGGGTGAAATATTTTTTGAAAAACTTAAACTGCCGGCGCTCAAAAAAAACAAGACCGGATATTCCACGGACGCCGGTGTGCTGGAAGAGCTGGCTTATGACCATGCTATTGCCCGCAAGCTGCTGGATTACCGCCAGCTGGCCAAGCTGAAATCTACTTATGTGGACGCGCTGCCGCTGCTCATTGACCCGCAGGACGGCAAGCTGCATGCGAATTTTAATCAAACGGTCACGGCCACCGGCCGCCTGTCCAGCTCGGAGCCCAATCTGCAGAATATTCCGATCCGCAGCGAGGCCGGGAAAAAAATCCGGCAGGCTTTCATTCCGGAGCGGGACGGTCAGGTGCTGCTTTCCGCCGACTATTCGCAGATCGAGCTGCGTATTCTCGCGCATTATGCCGATGAAAAAAATCTGCAGGAGGCTTTTCGGCAGGGTCTGGATATTCACAAAGCCACGGCCGCCAAAGTATTCGGCGTGCCGCTGGACGCGGTGACTGCGGAGCAGCGCTCGCAGTCCAAAGCCGTGAATTTCGGCATAGCTTACGGCATGTCCGCGCGCAAGCTGGCGCAGACGGTCGGTATTCCGCAGACCGAGGCGCAGAATTTCATCGCCAATTATTTTGCCACCTATCCGGGCATTAAGAAATATATTGACTCTACTCTGGAGCTGGCGCACAGGCAGGGTTATGTCACGACGCTGCTGGGGCGGCGGCGTTATTTTAAGGAGATCAACGCGCATAACAAACAAACTGCGGCTATGGCCGAACGCGCCGCGATCAATATGCCGATCCAGGGCACCTCGGCGGATTTCATCAAAATCGCCATGGTGCGGATAGCCAGGGCGCTGGCCGAGCAGAAATTTCAGGCCAAAATGATCCTGCAGGTGCATGACGAGCTGGTCTTCGATCTGCCGGAAAAAGAAGCCTATGATCTGGAATGTCTGGTCAAAAAAATCATGACTTCGGTGTATACGCTGAAAGTGCCGCTGGTGGTGAATACGGCGGTGGGAAAAAATTGGCTGGAAGCGAAATAAACGGCCTGGACATTCTCCTTGAAATAAGCTAATATATTAGCTATAATTGGCTAAAAGAGGCAATAATGACTAATATATTAGCTATAAAACAGGATTTGGTGCGGAGAACCCGGCTGCGCCGCAAAGAAGCTAAATTGTCCCAGGCGGCTTTGGCCTCCAGAGCCGGCGTCAGTCTGGGCTCGCTCAAACGGTTTGAACAAACCGGCGAAATTGCCCTGTCCTCTTTTATCCGGATCGCTTATGTGCTGGGCTACGAGCATGACCTTGAGCAGCTCTTGACCCGGAAAAACTATCAGTCGCTGGACGAGATTATCAATGCCAAATAAAGTAATAAATGTTTTTTATCACGGCCGCAAAGTCGGCAGGCTGGCTCTGACAGACGAGCAGCTTTGCGCGTTTGAGTACGACGGGCAATGGCTGAACGGAGGTTTCGCGATATCTCCTTTCAAACTGCCGCTGGAAAAAAAAGTTTTTGTAGCCAGGCCCTTTCCTTTTGACGGCGGATTTGGCATTTTCGACGATAGTCTGCCGGACGGCTGGGGGCGGCTGCTGATAGACCGGCTGCTCTCAAAAAAACATCTCAATCCCGCCGCAGTGTCTTTACTGGACAGACTGGCCGTTGTGGGCAGCTCCGGCAGGGGAGCGCTGGAGTACCGGCCAGCGGCACAAATGACCGCTTCTAAAGCCGGGACGCCGCTGGCGGTGCTGGCGAGAGAGGCCGAAGCTGTCCTGCAGGAAAAACACACGCGCAGGCTGGAAGAACTGGTGCAGGCCGGAGGGTCTTCCGGCGGCGCCAGACCAAAAGTTTTGCTGAAAATTGCCGGAGAACACTGGCTGATAAAATTCCGGGTCGGCGAGGATCCGCGCGATATAGGCCGGCGGGAATATCATTATGCGGAGGTGGCCCGAAAATCCGGATTGGCAATGCCGCAGACCCGTCTGTTTGAAAAAAAATATTTTGGCGTCAAACGATTTGACCGTGGTAAAAACGGGAGCAAGATCCATATGCTGTCCGCTTCCGCTTTGCTGGACAGCAGCCACCGTTTTCCGGCGCTGGATTATGTGGATTTATTGAAAGCGGCGCTGGCTTTGACCCGTGATTATAATGAAGTTTATAAATTATTCCGTTTAATGTGTTTTAACGTTTTTGCGCACAACCGCGATGACCATGCCAAGAATTTTTCTTTTCTGTATGCGGGCGGTAAATGGCTGGTCTCGCCGCCCTATGATCTGGTGTATGCCGAAGGACTGGGCGGTGAGCACGCGACCGCTGTGGCCGGCGAGGGTAAAAATCCCGCGGAAAAACATATCCTGCTGGCGGCGGCCGCCGCAGGTCTGGATTTGCGCACGGCAGGGCAGATTATGTCTGAAGTCAAAACTGCGGTAAAAAAATATCTGTAAGCCCGGCTGCGCGCCGGGACTTCCTCCGCGGCTTGTGGCCGCTGTCGGTCGTCGCAGAAGTTCGGGAGTGTAAATAAAACTGTGTAAACGGACAAATGTGTTCTTGTTCCTGCGCCACAAAAGCTCTAGCTGCAACAATTTATTTTCTATCTGTTCGCTCTGCGACCGAGGCTGTAATTCCTTACGGCCGAGGAAGTCCCAGCGCGCAACGAGCGCGCGGAGTGCGTACCGACTGCCAGCATCTTTCCGGGCTATATGCCTGCGGCAAGGCCGCTTTTGCTCTGTCTGGAATAATTCCGAATTATTTTTTCTATAACAATTGCCCTGACTTAGACAGGCCGTTTACCCAGTTTTATTTACACTCCCCAGGGTTCTGCCACGTAATAAATATATTGCCGGAGAAACATAGCCCTTGCAGGACAAATATGTTTACTTCCGTGCGCTATTGCGCAGCACGGCGCGCGGAGTACCGCGCTTGTGGACCTCACTTAACTTCGCTCCGCTCGTTAAGTTCGTTGCGCAGAGCGCACTCCAGT
>JAISQA010000047.1 GCA_031274525.1 Candidatus Margulisiibacteriota bacterium | reverse complement strand
ATCAAAAATATGACACCGGAACTGTCGAGCGTTTGCCGCAAATATATACGCTGGGTTTGGGCTGGCGTGTTCTGGAGGCGCTCAGTTTGTACTATGACCGCCGCCAGCCCGCAGACAGTAGTACCGCTCAGGATTACGCGGGTCTGGAGATTTTCCTCACGCCGCATATTTGTCTGGCGGCTGGAGGCCAGTCAGACCGTTTTACCGCCGGAGCCGGGCTGGTACTGGAACATGTATATTTTGATTATGCTTATGCCGCGCAGACTGAAAATAATCTGGGCTCCGATCAGTATATTTCTCTGGGGGTGCGCTGGTGAAAAATATTCCGGCGCTATTATGTCTGCTATTCCTGCTGTTGCTTTTGACCGCGGCCGCACCGGACAATTACTACTCCTGTGCGGAGCGTCTGCTGGCGGGCTTGAATACGGTGGCTTTGCAGGCCAGTGTTCTGCCCATAGTGACCGGCGCGCTGGATGAAGCGCGTAAAAATCCCCGCAGTAATTATTATCAGAATATTATAATAATGGCCGACGCCAGAGAAAACCGTTCCTGGCGCGCTTATGAAAACAGCCGCCGGCAGACCCGCGTTTATGCGGCTAAACAACTGGCGGAACAGACCCTGTCGCAGGTTTCGGCCGGGGAGCAGAAATATTTTTATGATGAGATTTCCGGCGCCAAATACCGCCGCGAGGATCAGCGCAAGAAACGGGAGCTGTTTTTTAATGATTATGCCGCCCGGTCTGGCCGGGGCGCGGACGGCTATCTGGAAAACATTCTGATCCCGGCCGCTCCCTATCTGGAGCAGCTTTTCGCGATTGAGGTGCCGGAGCTGCCTGATCCCGGCGGCGCCGATTTCCAGCTGCCGCGGCTGAATATTGATCCGCTGGGTCAGCAGACCGCGCGTCCGGAGCCGAAAGATTTTCAGTGGAAACTCCGGCCGGAAGCGGTGTACGGCGTCAAGCATAAAATTAATGAAAACGTCATAACGCCGGAGCAGGATTTTGGCCTCGGTTTGAAAATTATTTCTCCGGCCGGACTGCCGGTCAGGACGCGGGAAGAACTGGGGCAAATGACGCCTTTTGTGGCGATAGTGCCTTTGCCGGAAAACAGCGAGAGACGCGTGGATTTTAGACAGACTGCGCTGAAAGATAAAACCGGGACAGCGCTGGATTTTGCGGAAGAGCCGGAACAATCCGCCCCGGGCCGGCCGGTGGTCGTGAATTACACTATTCCGCCGGAAATTCAGGTCGTGGAATTTACGGTCAGTGACGCGCGGGGCCGGCCGCTTTATGTTAAGAAAGAGTCCGCTCCCGATCCGCGCGATCCGCTGCCTTTTGTCTGGACGCCGGATCAGCGCGGCGGCGAGTATTATGCCGGGCTGAAAGGTTATACCGCGCAGAATAAAGTGCTCAAAACTGCGCCCCGGCCGCTGCGTCTGACCGAACGCCGGGCCCTGAATTATCAGCCGGTGGTCAACCGCCAGTCTGGAGATTATTACGGCCTCGTGGATTTGCGGGCCTGGCCTGCCCGGCAGGGCTTGCATAAAATTTATTTCTGGCTGTACGGCACAGAAGATAGTTCCGGCCAGCCGGTGGCGGGCTCTATCTATGTGACTTTCAGCGCTCTGGCGCCGGAAAATTCCAGTCTGTCCGCGCCGGCGGAGACGGGGCGCGGACAGGCGCAGCGGGTGTGCGCGCGTCTGCTCGACAGGAACGGCCTGCCGGTTGCCGGCGCCAGAGTGGAATTTTTCTCTCTGCGCAATCGGCAGAAAACGCTGGATCGCTTTTCTCCCGCCGCCGCGCTGACCGACGCGCAGGGCGAGGCTGCGGTACAATTTGTTTCGGATATACCGGGCGAAGCGGAGATTTACGCGCTGTCCGATCAGGTGTGGGTCAATGAGCGGCCGTTGACTATTCAGGTGCAGGATTGACCATGCGCAGGGTTTTATTATTGTTGTTCTGTTTGGTTCCCGGCCGGGCGCTGGACTATGTTTACCAGCCGGCGCAGGTTTTATTTGCCGGCCGGATTCAGGAGCGCCGGATCTTATTGACGCCGCGGCAGGTCTGCCTCTGGTCAGGGCAGTACTACGAGCCGGTCTATCAATTGCCGGAGGCGGTGAGCGCCGCGCGGCGCGACGGAGATATACTGCGGACGGACAGGTATAGCATTTCTTTTACTCCGGCTGTGCGGCTGACGCCGGACCCCGCTCCGGCGCTCCGGCCCGCTGCTGTGCCGGACGGAAAATATTTGTTGCGCGAGCCGTTGAAAAATATTTATGTGCGGGAAGATCTGGATCGGGACGGTGTCCGGGAGATAATTTTCCGGCAGGACGGAGTGTACTATCTGGCCAGCACCAATGCAGACACGATCCGGCAGGCCGCGCCGCTCAAGCTGACTTTTGACCCTGCGGCGCACACGGCACGTTTTAGTTTTGTATACAGGAATAAACCCTATACTTTTGAGAAGCGCGGACAGATCTGGAACAGAGATACAGCGGAAGATTATTCCGCGGACGCTTTGCATAAAATGAGCGCGGAGGAGCTGGAATTACTGCGCGCGCTGATCGAGGCCAGAAAAGGCCGGATCTTTGCGAATAAAAAAATTCAGGATTATCTGCAAAAACAGAGCTGGTATTTTCCAGATGCCGCTTATACCCCGGAGTGTTTGACGCAGAAGGAACTGCAAAATATAGAAACTATTTTTGCGGTGGAAAATGCCAAATTGAGGGAAGGGCTGTATGAAGAAAAGATTATTCTGCCTTAGTCTGGCCTATGCGGCCGGCAGTCTTTTAAGTTATCCGCCTTTCAATCTGGGCTGGTTGTCCCTGATCTCTCTGCTGCCGCTGTTTTTCCTGCTCGAAACAGGCGTCTCCGCGCTTTTTTATCTGGGGCTGACGCTCCTTTTCAATCTGCTTTACTTCCTCTGGCTGGCCAGAACGAATATTCCGGGCTGGTTTTTGCTCAGTCTGTTCTTTACCTGTTCCAGTCTGCCGGGTTTTTTTCTGCTGCGTTATTTTTTGCGCAGGCGCTGGCTGGTCGCCCTGAGTTTCCTGCTGGTCTTTTTTGAATATATCCGCGTGGCCAGTGATTATGCTCTGCCTTTTCAAATCAGCGGCTACACACAGTGGAATATTTACAGCGTGCGGCAGCTGGCGTCTATCGGCGGCGTGTGGCTGGTGTCCTGGTTTCTCTATTCGGTCAATCTGATTTTTTTTGACCTGCTGCGCCGCCGCCGGCTGCGCTGGCTATGGCTTTTGGTTCTGCTGGCTTTGCTGGCCGCAGCCAATTACCCGCAGGTTTACAAGTATAAAGATTCTATCCGGGTGGCTTTGATCCAGACCAATCTGCGGCTGGACACTGAGCCGCTGGACGAGGATTTATTCTGGCAGACTTATACCGGCGCCTGTCTGGCTGCCGCCCGGCAGAACCCGGAGCTGTATATCTGGCCGGAAGTTGCGCTCTATAAGTCTTTGCGCGAGGACAAAGACTCGGCCCGCCGTTTGCGGGAATTACTGACCGCCCTGGACGCCGGTATTATTCTCGGCAACCGCGACTCCCGTAATTTTGACCTGCGTTTCAATAATAACTATAACGCGGTTTTTTATATTGATAAGGGCGGCATGGTGCGCGGCACGCATTACAAACAAAAACTTATTCCTTTTATGGAGACGGCCAATGATCAGCTGCCTTTGCTGCCTTATTTTATCCGCAATAAATTACAGGCCGGGATTTACCGCAAAGGCGCTGACCGGGAGCTTTTTACCCTGAAGCCAGGTCTAAAAATTGCTCCGTTGATCTGTTATGAAGCGGTCAGCGGCCGGTATGTCCGGGAGTTTACGCGCCAGCAGCCGGCTTTTATTATCAATGTGTCTTCGGACGGCTGGTCTCGTTCGCTGACAGAGCATCAGCTCAATCTTTACTTCAATGTTTTCCGGGCTGTGGAGAATAGAATGTATCTGGTACGGGTGGCGGAAGACGGCATTTCAGCGGTTATTTCACCGCAGGGCGATATTTTGGCCGCTCTGCCGGCTTTTACCTCCGGCCATATTGTCCGGGATATTCCGTATTAACTAAATGTCCGTTTGTTTCCGGGCTCCGGCTGGCGTAGCGGGGTATTCAGCCGGACAGGGGTGAACAGGCTTCATCCCTGTCTACTTAATAGCCTGAAGTTAAACTTATAACTTACAGCTTGAACAGCATCTCTCCATAAGTGGGCACCGGCCATAGCTCTGCCGGAGTGATGACTTCCAGCGCGTCCACATCTTCACGCAGCGCGGCTATGCTGGTGAACACTTCATCGCGGGCGACCGTGGCCTGATCCGTGGTGTCGCCGGCGGCTCTGGCTTCGGCAGCCGCGGTTTCGAGCTGCACGGTTTTCTGGTCGATAGCTTCCAGCAGGGCACTGACTTTGCCCAGCAGGGCTTCCTGCACTCGGGCCGGAGCTCCGGCATCTTTTAGGGCTTTGACCTGTTTGGCCAGCCTGGCGGTGAATTGCAGCGCGGTCGGAATATACAGTGTTCTGCTCATCTTAAGCGCGGACAGTGCCTCGATATTGATGTTTTTGTAATACTGTTCGATGTAGATCTCGTAGCGGGAGTGCAGCTCTTCTTTGGTAATGACGCCGTATTTATCAAAAAGCTTCTGGGCTTTGGGCGTCAGATAGGCTTTGAGCGCGTCCACCGAGTTTTTCACATTGGGCAGGCCGCGCTTTTCCGCTTCTTTCGGCCAGTCCTCGGTGTAGCCGTTGCCGTTGAAAATCACCCGGCCGTGTTTCTCGATGACTTCTTTGACATAGGCGGTGACTTCCGTTTTGAGGTCTTTGGTTTTTTCCAGGCGGGTGGCCAGTTCGTCCAGAGCTTCGGCCACAATGGTGTTCAACGCCACGTTGGGTCCGGAAATCGACGCCGAAGATCCGACCATGCGGAATTCGAATTTATTGCCGGTGAAAGCAAAAGGCGAAGTGCGGTTGCGGTCAGAGTTATCCAGCGGCAGGGCCGGCAGCGTATCCACGCCGATCTTGAGAAATTCTTTGCCGCCGGTTTTGGCTTTTTTGCCGTCGGCGATGCTGAATAACACATCGGTCAAAAGGTCGCCCAGAAATATGGAGATAATGCCGGGAGGCGCTTCGTTGGCGCCCAGCCGGTGGTCATTGCCGGACGTGGCGCAGGTGGCGCGCAGGATGTCCGCATGGGTGTCCACGGCCTTGATGACCGCGGCGCAGAAAGCCAGAAACTGCTCATTCTCTTCCGGCGTTTTGCCAGGTTCCAGCAGGTTTTGCCCGTCATTCGTGGACAGCGACCAATTGTTGTGTTTGCCGTTGCCGTTGATCCCGGCGTAAGGCTTCTCATGCAGCAGACAAACCATACCGTGGCGCAGGGCGATTTTCTGAATAGTCTCCATTAAGAGCTGATTGTGATCGGCGGCGATATTGGTCGTGGAGAAGACCGGCGCGATCTCGAACTGACTGGGCGCCACTTCATTGTGCTTGGTCTTGGCCAGCACGCCCATTTTCCACAGCTCGATGTCCAGATCTTTCATAAAGGAAGAAACGCGGTCTTTGATCGCGCCAAAATACTGGTCTTCCAGCTCCTGGCCCTTGGGCGCCGGCGCGCCGAACAGCGTGCGGCCGCTCATGAGCAGATCCAGCCGCTGTAGATAATATTCTTTATCGACCAGAAAATATTCCTGCTCCGGGCCGACGGTGGACAGCACAGCGTCAGCGGTTTTATTGCCGAAAACTTTTAAGACCCGCAGGGCCTGTTTGGATACGGCGTTCATCGAGCGCAGGAGCGGGGTTTTTTTGTCCAGTGCGTGGCCGGTGTAAGAACAGAACGCGGTCGGTATGCACAGCGTGACATCGCCGGCGGCGTCGGTCTTCAGAAAAACCGGCGAAGTGCAGTCCCAGGCCGTGTAACCGCGGGCCTCAAATGTGGCGCGCAGGCCGCCGCTGGGGAAAGATGAAGCGTCCGGTTCGCCCTTGATGAGCTGCTTGCCGGAAAACTCCATAATAATACCGCCGTCGTCCGTCGGATTTATAAAAGAGTCATGTTTTTCCGCGGTGATATTGGTCAGCGGCTGGAACCAGTGCGTATAATGTGACGCGCCTTTTTCGATAGCCCAGTCCTTGATCGCATTGGCGATCACATCGGCGACCTCCGGGGTCAGCTCGGCCGTGCCGGTCAGCACTTTTTTGAACGCCTTATAGGTGTCTTTCGGCAGTCTCTCTTTCATTACTTTGTCATTGAATACATTGGAGCCGAATATTTCGGTAATATCCGGTTTTGCGCAACAGCCCATACTGATACCTCCTAAAATTTTTGCCGTTTCAAAGGCTGTCCCTGTATCCTGCACAGTTTATGCCAGGAGCTAAAAACAGCCTGAATATGGGGAATATTTAGTAAAACAGGCGGCCCGGCGCCCATTTATATTACAAAAATGTATGAAATTTATGGAATAAACTACAAAAATGTTGATATCGCTTAGATTTTTGCAGAGGCTCTAAATTATATTATATTTAGAGCTTAATCGCAGGGATAATTTGGCGATGAATGGCAACGTTTATTTAAAAACTTGCAATATTTTTCTTAAACCTGCGATATCCTGATAGATAGAACAGGAGACGCTTAAATGTTGTGTAAAGTAATCGAGTTTTCTTCAGCGAAAACGCCTAAAGACCTGCAGCTTGACGCTCTGGAAGAACAGATAAAACTGCTGGGCTACAGGCCAAGGCTAATCGTGAACCCCAAGACCGAAGCCGAGAAAAAAGAGAACTCCAGCGGTATTTTTATAAAAGGTGTTAATAGCGGCGGCATAACACTTAAAGACTATCAGCGGCAAAGATATGAAAAAATGCTGGACGGCGTGCCGGAATATCGAGAATGGGTAACTAATAATAGCTTAGACGCTCTGGAAGAGCAGATAAAACTGCTGGGCTACAGGCCAAGGCACATCGAATATCCCAAGACCGAAGCGGAGAGAAAAGAGAATGCCAGCGGTATTTTTATGAATGATGTTAATAGCGGCAACACAAAACTTAAAGACTATCAGCGGCAAAGATATGAAAAAATGCTGGACGGTGTGCCGGAATATCGTGAATGGAAAACTAATAATAACTTAGACGCGCTGGAAGAACAGATAAAACTGTTAGGCTACAGGCCAAGGCACATCGAATATCCCAAGACCGAAGCGGAGAGAAAAGAGAATGCCAGCGGTATTTTTATGAATGATGTTAATAGCGGCAACACAAAACTTAAAGGCTATCAGCGACAGAGATATGCAAAAATGCTGGACGGTGTGCCGGAATATCGTGAATGGGAAACTAATAATCATTTAGACGATTTAGAAAAGCAGATAAAACTGCTGGGGTACAGGCCGAGACAAGTCCAGAACCCCAAGACCGAGGCCGAGAAAAAAGAGAATGCCAGCAGTGTTTTTATACACGGTGTTGATAGCGGCGGTATAACACTTAAGGACTATCAGCGGCAGAGATATGAGCAAATGCTGGATGGTGTGCCGGAGTATCGTGAATGGGAAACTAATAATCATTTAGACGATTTAGAAAAGCAGATAAAACTACTGGGCTACAGGCCGAGATTGATCCATAGCCCCAATAACTCCGAGGCCGAGGCCGAGAAAAAAGAGAATGCCAGCGGTATTTTTATGAATGATGTTAATAGAGGCAACGTAACACTTAAAGATTATCAGCGGCAGAGATATGAGAAAATACTGGACGGTGTGTCGGAATATCAAGAATATATTAATGAAAAAAATCTCTGTAAATTGGAGGCTTTTATTCTAGTACACAAGTACAAACCAAGCACATCGGTATGGGCGAGCGAAGAAGAAAAACATTTGGCAGGATTTTATTATAGTGTGAAGAATAATCAGGTAAATCTATCTGCCAGCCAGCAAAAACGCTTTGATGCAATAAAAGATGCGCCGACAATGAGGCAATATTACAAAAAACATGGTCTGACGTGGAGGTAAGCTGAAAATTAGAGCAGGCTCAAAATCGATTTACCTTTATAAAAACTTATTTCGTATCTTGATGTCCTTTTGGCTTTTCAAGCTGTTTTTCTAGGGCAAGAAAAAACTTGTCATAGTCAGATTGAAATAATTTATCCTGAATTATGCGGTATTTTTCAAATTCACTTTCTGCGTGCTTTTGAGCAATCTCTGCCGTAATTTTACCAGCATCTTGCAAGATCGCACTGCCATCTGCTTGCAGCACCAATTCCAACTGTTTTGCCCAATCCTGCATGGTCATTGGCATTTTGTGTTTTGCCCGCCGTTCCGCCAAATCCAGGTAAGCGTTGACGATACGCCCCAGTCCCTCCAATTCATCTTTGGTCAGATAGTTTTTAGCAATAGAAACATCATGTTTCTGTATCTTGCCATGAGGAGATTTTTTCCAGGTTGTTAAGCCCATACGTTCTTTTTTGGCATCGGCACGCTCATAGATCAATTCTGCTGCCGTGTGCTGATGAATCGCATAGTGCAATTTATTTTGTACTTTGGCAAAAAAAAGTAAAGTCGACTTAGCAGTCGGGTCATAATCCAATGCCGTTGAGTAAATGTCCGTGATTTTCTGGTAAAACTTTCTTTCCGAGAGCCGAATTTCCCGGATTTCTTCCAGCAAATGTTCAAAGTACTCATCCGTCAGGATTGTGCCGCCTTTGATCAGGCGTTCTTTGTCCATAACCCAACCTTGAATGGTGTAATCCTTGGCGATTTTATTAACCCATTTGCGGAATTGTACAGCCCGTTCGGAATTAACCTTAAAACCAACTGCAATAATAACTTGCAGATTATAATGCTCAACCTCTCGTGAAACTTCCCGTTCTCCTTCATTCTGAACTATTAGAAATTTTCTAATAGTTGCTCCTTTTTGTAATTCAGAATCGTCGAAAATCGTCTTCAAATGATAGTTTATGGTTGGGATTTCCACATCATAAAGCACAGCCAGCATTTTTTGGGTTAACCAGATATTCTCATTTTCATAACGCATCTCAACCGATTGTGGATTATCCCCGGTTGCCGCTACAAAAGTCAGATACTCGGCAGCGGAACTGCGGATTGTAATTTCGTTCTTTTTAGATTGTTTTTTTCTGGGAGGCATATACTACTATTATACATTATTTAGATAACTATATATGGCGCCGTACCTCAATCCTCTGAATACCGAAAAAATTTGCAACATTCCCGCTAAACCGGCGATATCCTGATAGATAGAACAGGAGACGGTTAAATGTTGTGTAAAATAATCGGGTTTTCTTCAGCGAAAACGCCAATAGACATGCAACTTGACGCTCTGGAAGAGCAGATAAACCTGCTGGGCTACAGGCCGAGGCACATCGAATATCCCAAGACCGAAGCGGAGAGAAAAGAGAATGCCAGCGGTATTTTTATGAGTAGTCTTAATAGCGGCAACACAAAACTTAAAGACTATCAGCGGCAAAGATATGAAAAAATGCTGGACGGTGTGCCGGAATATCGCGAATGGGAAACTAATACTCATTTATACGCTCTGGCAAAGCAGATAAACCTGCTGGGCTACAGGCCGAGGCACATCGAATATCCCAAGACCGAGGCCGAGAGAAAAGAGAAGGCCAGTTGTATGTTTATGGATAGTGTTGAGAGAGGCTACACAAAACTTAAAGACTATCAGTGGCGGATATATAAGCAAATACTGGC
>JAISQA010000061.1 GCA_031274525.1 Candidatus Margulisiibacteriota bacterium | reverse complement strand
AGAAGTCGTCCGGCTGAAAGATGTGCAGGAGCTCCTGATGGACACCGGGCTGGGCAAGGGCACCTACTCGATCATCGGGCAGGGCCAGGTGACCACGCTCTTACATTCCAAGCCGGAAGACCGCCGGGAATTATTCGAAGAAGCGGCCGGCATTCACAAATACAAAACCCGCAAGATCGTGACGCAGCGCAAGCTGCAGGCGGCCGAGCAGAATTTGTTCCGGCTCAGCGATATCCGCGCGGAAATTCACCAGCAGCTGGGGCCGCTGGAAGAGCAGGCCAGAGTGGCGCAGGAATATCAGGTTTTGAAAAAAGATCTGGCCGGTCTGGAAGTGGGTCTCTTTAAGGTCAAACTGGGCAAGATCGAGGCTTTTAAGCAGGAATTAGAGCAGAAAATCACAGAATATAAAAATATAGTCAGCGCGGCTGATCTGGGCGCGCAGGAGCTGACCGGTAAAAAGCAGACGATCCGCGCCAGAATTGTGGAGCTGGACAGGCAGCTGGAAGAGCAGGCCGCGGCGCTGCAGGATCTGCGCCGCCAGAAAGCCGAGTCCGCCAACAAGCTGGATGTGGCCAGAGAGCGCATCGGCAATCATCAGCAGCGCCTGCAGGCTGTCGAGCAGGAAATAACCCAGCTGGAAAAAAACAAAGAAAATCTGCTGACCAGACAGAACGAGGCGGTGCTGGAGCTGGAGGCTATCGAGCAGTCTGTGCTGGAGCTGGAAGAGCGTCTGTCCAAAAAAAATGAAGAAACCAAAAATATTTTTGACCGCTGGCAGTCGGTGCGGCAGGAGATAGACCGGCTGGCACAGGAGCTGTCCGGTTTTGTCAATCAGCTGGAAAACAAAAGAGCCAAGCTGCTGGGTCTGGAGTCCGGAGAAAAAGTTGTGGCCGGCGATCTGCAGCGTCTGGAAAATTCACTGAGCGCGCATAATAAAGAAAGGGACGAACTGGCGCGGCGCGAAACAGAGCTGGGCGAGCGCAGGGTTTTTGTCGAGGGACGCCTTGGCGAGCTGCGCGCGCGGCGCGATGAACTTTTTCAGCAAAGAGCGGCCAAAGAGGATGAGCGTAAAACCAGACTGGTGCGGCGCGGCGCGATCAAAGAAAAATTTGACCAGCAGTCTTCGCGGCTGGGGCTGCTGGAAGAAATGCAGCAAACTCACGAGGGCTTCCAGAAAGGCGTGCGTGCGGTGTTTCAGGCCAGACAGGACGGGGTGGCGGGATTTGCCGGCGTCAGCGGCGTGGTCGCGGACATACTCAATGTGCCCAAAAAATACGAAGCCGCGATAGAGGCTGCGCTGGAAAACAATCTGCAGGCGGTGGTGGCCGAAGACCGCGGTACGGTCACGCAGGTCATTCAATATCTCAAAGCACACGCTTTGGGCCGCGCGACTTTTACGGCCAGCGGCCTGAGCGCCGCGGCGGTACGGGTGGAGCCGCCGGCGGGGCTGTGCGCTCTGGATGTCGTGGCCTGCGAGGATAAATATAAAGAATTTATCGCCGGGCTTTTGGGCACAGTCTGTATTGTGGACGATCTGGAGCAGGCGCTGGGTTTATTTGACCGGCTGGCCGCGTCCGGCCTGTCCGCGGTGGTGACTCTGGCCGGCGAGGTTATTACCGCCAGAGGACTGCTCACCGGCGGTTCGACCGGCAAAGAAAAAGAATCCGTTTCACTGCTGGGCCGGCAGAGGGAGATCATCGAGCTGAAAAAAGACAGCGCCGCCCGCGCCGCCGAGCTGCAGTCTATTGACACGGAGCTGCAAAATATCGAGCAGCTGCTGGGCCGGATCGAACAGGAGTTGAAAGAACACGCGCAGGCTTTAAAAAATCTGGAAATTGAGCAGAGCACTATCGCTAACGATTTGACGCGCGCTGCTATCGACCGCGGCAAGCTGGAGCGCGGGATTGCCGGCAGCCAGCAGGAGCTGGCCCATCAGCGCGGCGAGCTGGAGCGCATTGCTGTGGAAAAACAGCATTTGCTGGCCGAGCTGGACGAACTGCATAAGCAAAAAAGCGCCCGGGAGCAGAATATTGCCGCGCAGGAAGCGGCTCTGCGGCAGGCGGACAGCGAGAAAGAAAAAGCGGGCGAGCTTTTGACGGAGATCAAGATCAGCAACACCAACGCGCTGGGCACCAGACGGCAGATTCAGCTCAAGCTGGATTCCTACCGCGACGGCATCCAGCAGGCGCTGGCACAGATCGCCGCCAAAAAGACCGAGCAGTCCAGTCTGCAGACCGGGCTGGCCGAGACCGAACAGCTGATGCTTTTTTCCCGGAATGTTTTGCCGGAGCTGGAGCAGCAGATCGAACAGATCGCCGTCCAGACCGCGGAGGCCGGGCAGGAGCGGACCAGATATTTCAATGATCTGGAATCCTGCGACCGTCTGGAAAAAGAGCGCAACTCCGCCGACCGGGAAGTCCGTTCTAAGCTGGCCGAAGAAGAGATCAAAATGGCGCGGGTGGAAGCGGAATATCAGGAAATGCTGCGCCGGATCACCGATGAATACAATCTGACCGTGGACGCTGTGCTGAAGTCTGAGGCGGTGGTCGAGGATTATGACCGGACGCAGGACGAAGTCGAGAAATTAAAACGCCGTATCAAACGCATGGAGCCGGTCAATCTGCTGGCGATCGAGGAATACGAGGCGCAGAAAGAACGGCTGGTTTTCATTGAGACTCAGTGCGAGGATTTGGCCAGATCCAGAACGGATCTGCTGAATATTATTCAGGAGCTGGACCGCACAGCCGTGGCTGCTTTCAAAGACACTTTTCGGCTGGTCAACGAGCACTTTAAGCGTATTTTTGTGGATCTGTTCAAGGGCGGCTATGCTGAGCTGCAAATTCTGGATGAGAGCAATGTGCTGGAGTCCGGCATAGAGATTTTGGCCAAAGTGCCCGGCACGAAGCGGGCGCAGTCGATGACGCTGCTTTCCGGCGGCCAGAAAGCGCTGACGGCGATTGCTTTGCTTTTTGCGCTGCTGTCCGCGCGCCCCGGCCCTTTTTGTATTCTGGATGAGATCGACGCGGCGCTGGACGATATGAACATCAGCCGCGTGACCGACCTTTTGCAGCAGTATGCCGAACAAACCCAGATCATTATCATCACGCACCGCCAGCCGACAATGTCCGTGGCGGACGCGATGTTCGGCCTGACCATGGAGCAAAAAGGCATTTCCAAAATCGTTTCGGTCAAGCTGCCGGGCGCCAGAGAAAAAGCTCTGGTGGAAGCCTGACGCCCCGGCTGTGCTTTAGCACAGGCCGCTTAGTATCCGCTGGAGAATAAAAATATGACCGCTAATATAATTGACGGAAAAAAAATAGCGCAGGGTATTCGCGATAAGCTGAAAGCCGCCGCGGCGGAATTGACCGTTAAGCCGGGGCTGGCCGTGGTGCTGGTCGGCGCGGATCCCGCTTCCCGGACTTATGTACATTCCAAAGAAAAAGCCTGTCAGGAGATCGGTTTTTATTCGGAAGTGCATCGTCTGCCGGAGACGGTGTCCGAGGCCGAACTGCTCGCGCTGGTCTCGAAGTTAAATAAGGACTCCCGGATCCACGGTGTGCTGGTGCAGCTGCCGCTGCCCGCGCATATCAGGACGGATAAAATTATTCTGGCTATTGACCCGGCCAAGGATGTGGATTGTTTTCATCCGCTCAATACCGGCGCTTTATTCAGCGGTCTGACCAGCGGTATTCTGCCCTGCACACCGGCGGGCTGTCTGGAGCTGATTAAGTCCACCGGCCTGGCCCTGTCCGGCAAAAAAGCCGCGGTGGTTGGCCGCAGCAATATAGTCGGTAAACCGGCGGCACTGCTTTTGCTCCACCATGATTGTACGGTGACGCTCTGTCATTCCCGCACGGCCGATCTGGCGGCGGAGCTCCAGCAGGCGGATATTGTCATCGCGGCGGCGGGCCGGGCCGGACTGATTACCGGCGCTATGCTCAAGCCGGGCGCGGTGGTGATCGATGTGGGCACGAACCGCGTGAACGGCAGGCTGACCGGTGATGTGGATTTTGCTTCCGCTGTGCAGACGGCCGGATTTATCACGCCGGTGCCCGGCGGCGTCGGCCCGCTGACCATTGCGATGCTGATGCAGAATACCCTGAATGTCTGCCGTCAGAAATTGTGATTGGCCGTAAAAATATTCAGATTTAAGAATTTGACCGGATTGACCGGCCGGTCATAATAATGCACTTCGTAGTGGCAGTGATCGCCTTCCGATAGACCGGTCGAGCCGACGCGGGCGATAAGCTGGCCTTTGCGCACCTGCTGGCCGGCCTCGACCAGATTGGTCGAGTTGTGGCCGTACAGTGTGCTGAAACCGGCGCCGTGGTCTACTTCCACAAAATTACCGTAACCGGCGCTCCAGCCGATTTTTTTGACCGTGCCGGCGGCGGTGGCGTAGATCGGCGCGCCGTGCCAGGACGGCAGGTCTATGCCGCTGTGAAAACGCATGGAGCGCAGGATCGGATGCTGCCGCCAGCCAAAATCGGAAAAAATATAACTATTGGGCACCGGAAAAATAGACGGCGTGTATTCAAACCGCTGTTTATAAACCTGCACATCGTTTTTGAGTTCCTGAAAAGATTTGGCATAAATGGCGATCTCCTGCCGGGAGAGTTTCAGCAGATGATCGGCCATTTGCAGCCGGGGATCGGCGGAGATATCCGGCGCCAGCGCGTAGGCCGGATAATTGATGCTGGGATAGAGAGTTTTGTAGATGCGGCTTTTGCGGCGGTTTTCTTTTTTGAACCAGTCCGGACTGCTCCCGGAATTTTTCCGGCGCTGGGTGGCGGTCAGCGCGGTTTGAATATTGCCCAGCCAGTATTTGGCCAGCTGTTCGGCGGACAGCTGCTCCTGCAGATGCGTCAGGTCGGATTGCAGCGCGATCAGGATCGGCTGGTCGTTGATATAAGCGTAGACCGAGCTGCCGGCTTTTTTGGTGGTGAAACGGCGCGCCGCAGTGCGGCCGGCCAGCAGGCCTTTTAGCTTTTCCGCGGTGACCAGCGCTCTTTGATAGGCCAGCGGCCGGTGCCCGTTGTCGAAATATTCCACAACGGTATTGTTGTCGATCAGCACGCGGCCAAACTCGCCTCCAGGGGAGATGATACGGTGCGCGGCGATCAGCGGAGAGGCCGAGGCGTCAGCTCTGACCAGCGGCCAGTCCTCGAAACTTAACAGCTCTTTGATCTCCTCTTCCTGAATTTTTAAATCATGAATATATTCTTTGAGCTGTTTTTGTCTGGCGGCGGCAAGGCCTATCTTGGTGTTCAATAATTGATTACGGCTGCGCACCTGCGGGTAATCCGCCATTTTTTGCCGCCAGCCGGCGGAGTTAGGAGAGATCAGCACGGTCAGCAGGAGCAGCCCCAGTGCGGTCAAGCCCAGCGCTGCCAGCCAGGCCGCGCTGGCGCGCAGATAGACCGGAGCGTGCCTGTCGCTCAAGCAGAAGGCAAACGAAATATATTTGCCCCCCTCGGTTTTCCTTCTCGCCTGCCGCATTATGGCTATTATAGCTTAATATAAAATTTTTTTAAGCTGATTTTTGTTTACGCCGAAAACCCCGGAGATAATCCGCGCGGCCTGCGCGGCGGGCAGCCCGGCTTGTTTTAATTCCGTGACCAGGCGCAAGATTTCCGGCGGCAGTTCCGGCTGTCCATCCGGGCTGCCGGACAGGACGATTACAAATTCGCCTTTGAGCGTTTTTAATTTAGCCAGAATTTCCCGCGCTGTGCCGTGCAGATATTCCTGATATTTTTTGGTCAATTCCCGCCCGACAAAACAGGCTCTGGCGGGAAATATTTCCGCAATATCCTGCAGGGCCGCCAGAATGCGGTGCGGCGCCTCGTAAAAAATCAGAGTCTGTCCGGCTGCCGCTAGCGCAGCCAGCGCGGCGCGGCGCTGAGCGGCTTTGGCGGGCAGAAACCCCTCGAAAGCAAAGCGGTCTGTCGGCAGGCCGGACGCGGCGAGCGCAGTGATCAGCGCGGTCGGGCCGGGCACCACGTCGATGGCGATACTGGCAGCCTGCGCGGCTTTGACCAGATGATAGCCGGGATCGGAAATGAGCGGCATGCCCGCTTCGGAGATGACCGCGATGGTCTGGCCGGAACGGAGCAGCTCGAGCAGCTGCGGCACGCGCTGGGTTTCATTGTGGTCGTAAAAAGAAACTAATTTTTGCGCGATCTGGTGCGCTTGTAAAAACAGCGCCGCGCTGCGCGTGTCCTCGGCGGCGATAAGATCCGCGGCAGCCAGATTTTTCAGGACGCGCGGGGACAGGTCTTCGGGATTGCCAATGGGCAGACCGCAGAGTATCAGCCGGCCGGACATCGGCCTAACGGCCGGAACGGCCTAGTTTTTCCTCTTCGTATTTTTTCTTGGAAGTGATAATGTCCATATTGACATTGCCTTTGTAGATCGCGCCCTCGTCGACAATGAGCCGGTCGCCGGTCACGTCGCCGTAGACCCGGCCAGTGCCGGTGATTTCCAGACCGTTGATGGCCTCGACCGTGCCTTTGAGCTCGCCGGAGACAATGACCCGCTTGCCGTAAACATTGGCGCTGACCACCGAGCCCTCGCCGATATAAATATCACCCTGCGAGTTGATCGTCCCGTCAAAAGCGCCTTCGATGCGCAAAGACTCCTGCGTGTCCAGAATACCCTTGAAGCTGGTGTCCGGGCCGAGTATGGTGTAAATACCGCTAAAATCCCTGCGTCTTCTTTTATCACCCATGACTGTGAATACCCCCGTTAATGTGCCTGCAATCTTAACATTTATCTGATTATCCGGCTAGCCGAGCGGATGTTGAGATTCAAAAAAGGCTCTGGATTGATGATGCCGTTTTTGTACTCCACCTGATAATGGACATGCGGGCCGGTGGACAGACCGGTCGAGCCGGCGTTGGCGATGATCTGGCCTTTTTTGATGTTCTCGCCGCTGCTGACCAGATTGCGCTGATTGTGCCCGTACAGCGTGCGGTAATTGTTTTGATGATCGATAATAACGATATTGCCGAAACCGTTGGCCCAGCCGGAATAAGTAACATAGCCGTCCGCCGCCGCGCGGATCGGGCAGCCTTCCCAGATCGGAATGTCCACGCCGGTGTGCATGGTGGATTTGCCGGTAAAAGGATGTACGCGAAACCCAAAACGCGACCAGACCGAGCCGGGCACCGGGCTTTCCGAAGGGAGATAATTAAATTTATTGGTTATGGCCGTGCCCATTTCTTTTAAGAAATCCAGATCAGCTTTTTTGACCGCCAGATATTCGTTGAGCGCGGCGATATTTTGCGAAATAACCTCCGGCAGATCGCTCAGATCCGGCGCTTTGCGGGCGGGCGTTTTGACGGGGATTTTCTTGAGGCCCAGTATTTCGCGCAGCTCCTGATCGCGCTCTTCCAGCTCGCGGATGCCGGTCTCCAGCTCTTTGGTCTTTTCGTAAAAAATTTTGATCTGCGAAGTCTGGGCGCGGTTCTCGGCCTGCAGGGCGTAATAATGGAGCAGCCGGGCGGAAATATAGGCCGAGCGCAGGAACAGCACGAGGATCACGGCGGCCAGCAGCGCCAGAAATACGCCGAGCGTGGCCGCCAGCCAGTGCGGCAGATTGAGCCGGAAAACTTCCCGCATGGAATTATGCGGCAGTACCATGAAAGTAATAAACTTCCTGCGGTCGGTATTTTCACGCTGATTGACCATACAACTTTATATTTTATATAGACTGGCTCAGAAAAGCAATGGAAGATTCCGGGGGGGTATTTTATTCATTGAGGCCTCGGCGTCTTGCAGCTGCGGAATAAAAGCAGGCCTTGGTAATCCCGTTTTTTATCAGTATAATTAAAGCGTATGGTCATAAAAACCGAGACCAGCCGCCTTGAATACAAAGAAAAAGTCAGCGATTCTTTAGAGAAAGATACAGTTGCATTTTTGAACGCAGAAGGCGGAGAAATCTATATTGGCATTAAAAATAATGGTGCCGTGGCCGGGGTTGTCAATCCTGATAAATTGCAGTTGCAAATCAAAGATAGACTTATTCAGAATATTTGTCCCAGCATTTTGAATCTCCTGGCTATTCAGACCGAAGCCCGGCAAAAGAAAACTGTGGTCAGAATAAGCCTGAAAAAAGGTCTGGAGCCGCCGTATTATATAAAGCAGAAAGGCATGTCTGAATCCGGTTGTTTTATCCGCGTGGGTGCTTCGGCCCAGCCGATGGCTACAGCGATGATCCATGATATTTACAGCAAACGCATGCCTATTTCACTCAAACACATGGAAGCGTCTTATCAGGGCTTAACCTTTGAGCAATTGCGAATTTACTATGAGGAAAAAGGTAAAAAATTACAGAGACATTTTGCCTCAACACTGGATTTTTTGAATTCCGACGGTAAATATAATTATGCCGCATTTTTGTTTGCGGACAACAATAATATTTCTGTGCGGGTGGCTAAATACTGGGGCAGGGATAAAGTCAAATTACGGGAGCTAAAAGAATATGGCGAATGTTCTCTGTTGAAAGCCGTGCATGCCGTGCTGGATAAATTCGAGATTGAGAATATTACTCAGGCCCGCATTATCGGCCTTGGGCCGAGAGAAGAAAAGCGGATAGTCAATAACACAGCCCTGCGCGAGGCTGTCATTAACGCTTTTGCGCATAATGATTACTCTACTGGCGAAACGCCAATTTTTGAGATTTTTGAGGACCGCTTTGAGATAACCTCCTATGGCGGGCTGGTCCGGGAATTGAGTGAAGCGGAGTTTTTTGCCGGCGTGTCAAAATTACGTAATCCAGAAATTATGCGGGTTTTTCGGGATATTGAATTGGTAGAACGGCTTGGCTCTGGTATGCACAGAATTCTGGAAACGTATGATCGCTCAATTTTCAAAATAACTCCGCATATTCTGCGGGTCTCGTTCAAATTTGACCGCGGTATCGATGAAATTGAGTGGCAGAAAATACAAGACACCAGTAAAAGCAAGGAGAAAACTAAGGAGAAAACTAAGGAGAAAATCATTAAAGCAATTCAGAATGATTCGTTAATTACCATACAAAAATTGGCCGAAATACTGGGTCTAACCACGCAAGGAGTTGAGTGGAATATTGCCAGGTTAAAAAAACAAGGAATTATCCGCCGTGTCGGACCGGACAAAGGCGGCTACTGGGAAGTGTTAGGCGGCTTCTAAAATTAAACAGGAATTGCTAACACAACTTTACGTGACTTTCAGCGTATATATCAGGACTGTAAAATTAACTGCGTAAAGGCAGAATATATTCTTATTTCCTGCGCGCCGGGACTTCCTCCGCGGCTAAAGAACTCTGTCGGTCGTCAAAAGTTCAGGAGTGTAAATAAAACTGCGTAAACGGACAAATGTGTTCTTGTTCCTGCGCCACAAAGCTCTGGTGGTAACAATTTATTTCTTGTCTGTTCGCTCTGCGTACCGACTGCCAGCATCTTTCCGGGCTATGTGCCTGCGGCAAGGCCGCTTTTGCTCTGTCTGGAATAATTCCGAATTATTTTTTCTATAACAATTGCCCTGACTTAAACAGGCCGTTTACACAGTTTTATTTACACTCCTCAAGGTTCTGCCGACGTAATAACCGAACCCAGTGGACACCGTAATTTTACTTTGCGTAGAACTGTTTTCATTGGTAGTCCCGGAAACAGTATGGCTGTGATTGCCTGGGGTATTCTGTGCCGCAGGCCTCACGCCATTTTCATAATGTAAATCACCGTGTAGTGGCTGGGCACTGTGTTTACAGTAATTGAGGCATTAGCCACGCCGGTTTCTGTTGCGTCATAACTATGCGGGGCATCCATTACAACTCGTCCTCCAATATCATTACTGGCCAGTTCTGGGCTGTTATTTTGATAAGCGGTGAATACCCCGCTGGGGTCTATAGCGTTGATATAAGTGCAATTAAATTCACCCTGGTGATTATCATGTGTGTGCTTGTGGTGGTGCTTTGGCAAAGGCACATCCACGCTCTGGCTATCCGCTCCGCCGAGAGTAGTGAAATTAGCGTTCTCTCCCCCGCGTAAAAATTTATTGACCAAATTGGGTGTGCCATTTGTACCGTCGCATTTGTACCAGCCCGGCAGCGTGCTGTTATTTACCCAGCCCGTGCCGCCATACATCAGAATAGTCCCCACGGGCAGTTTGGCCTGTACATCGCCGGTATTGGCTTTGGCGGTCAGCGCCGTGGCCACCGCTTTGGATGTGGGATATTCAGTGTCTGAAGTGCTGGATATGGTGGTTTTTTTGTTGCTGGCATTTTCTTTCGCGGCCAGCGCGGTAATCATATCACTGGTATTAGCCTTGGCGGTTAAACCAGTATATACGGCTTTGGACGTGGGATATTCAGTGTCTGAGGAGCTGGATATAGTGGTTTTTTTGTTGCTGGCGGTTTCTTTCAGGGCTAGCGCGCTAGCCACCGCTTTGGATGAGGGATATTCGGTGTCCGAGGTGCTGGATATGCTGGTTTTTTTGTTGCTGACATTTTCTTTCGTGGCCAGCGCGCTGGTCATATCACTGGCATTGGCTTTGAGGTCCAGCGCAGCTTCCACGTCGCTGGCTTTCATCTGTTTTCCCGCAGCTATTCCTGAATATTTTTCTGCCATAAGATTACCCCCTTTATTTTATGGCTAATAAGCCTGAATATTTATACTTGACTTATTAGCCCTAAGCAAGATTTTGGCAAAGAGTTATGCTCTTGTCAACTAGCCCAAAAAAAGGAATTTGCTCAATGGACATATTGGACACAAATGAACTAAAGAAACTGATTAGCAGAAAAATGACTTTACTGCTGGAAAAAAGCGGCAAGACCATCGAAGCTACCGCTTATGATCTGGACATGGAATTCAGCCAGTATTACCGCCTCTTGCGGGGACAGCGGTTGCCGATACTGCCAACTCTGCTGCGTTTCAATAAATTATACGGCGTCAATATGGACTGGTGGTTTGCCGGGGTGGATTATGTGCCGCCGCCGCGCCAGACCCGGACGCGCGCCAATCCTCTGGAATTGCAGCTGATACATGCTTTTCGCAAACTGAATGACAAATCCCAGAAAACCGCCGTGGCCGTGCTCAGAACTCTGGCCAGAAATTTGGGGTAAAGATATTTAGCAGAAAGTTGATAGCTATTCGTACCGCAAAGCCTCGATAGTGTTGAGATTGGCGGCCTGCCGCGCCGGCATCAGGCCGAAAAGCAGTCCGACGGCTATCGAAAACCCGGCAGAAAGCAGGATAGAGGAAAGCGAGACATAGGTTTCCCAGCTTAAAACTCTGGCAATGACGAACGAGGCCACCCAGCCCAGCGCGATACCCAGCAGACCGCCGCAGCTGGTCAGTACCACCGCCTCGATCAAAAACTGCGCCATAATATCTCTCTGGCTGGCGCCGATCGCCTTGCGCACGCCGATCTCTCTGGTGCGCTCCGTGACCGACACGAGCATGATATTCATAATGCCGATGCCGCCGACGAGCAGCGCGATCGCGGCGACCGAGCCGAGGAGTATGCTCATAGTGGACGAGGTGGCTTTGATCGCGTCCTGTATCTCGGACATATCGCGGATATCAATAGCCGCTTCGTCCGCCTCGGTCAGGCTCTGGGTGCGCAGCAGTTTTTCTTTGATCGCTGTTTTGGCGGCGGCGATATTTTCCGGGGCGTCGATCTCCGCCTCGATCATGTCCAGATATTTTTTGCCCATAGTCCGGTACATGGCCGTGGTCAGCGGAATGATCACGCTGTCGTCGCCCCCGCTGCCCATGGCAAACCCTTTGGTCGGCAGCACGCCGATAACTGTAAAATTTTGTTTATTGATTTTCATGGTCTGGCCGATAGGGTTTTGATTGGCAAATAATTTTTCGACGATCGTGCTGCCGATCACCGCCACGCGCTGCCTTTCCTGAATTTCCTGCCTGCCGAAGAAGCGCCCGGAGACCGGCTGGGAATTGTGCATGGGGGCATAAGCCGGCAGGACGCCGTAAACCGTCGTATTCCAGTTGGCGCTGTCCTTGGCGACCTGCGCCCGGCCCGTCACCTGTCCGGAAACCCTGGCGATGTTTTTGACCGCAGACAGCTCGTTCAGATTGGCCAGCGTCAGCCTGCTGTACGCGGCGGTGCCCAGCGAAATGCTGCTGTTGCGGTTGCTGCCCTGCCGGATCATCAGCAGATTGGAGCCCAGATTGGACAGATTGGCTTCGATAGAGCGCGTCGCGCCTTTGCCGATAGCCAGCATCGTGATGACTGCCGCCACGCCGATCAGGATGCCCAGCATCGAGAGCAGGGTGCGCAGTTTATTGGCCGTGATCGACCGCCAGGCCTGCCGCAAATGGTCGAATATTTCCGCTCCGGCATGTTTCTGCTCGACAAAAGCCAGCTCCTGAGCGGCTTCCGTCCGCGCGGTCTGCGCGCGGCTGGTGTCGCTGATAATGCAGCCGTCGCGCATCGTGATAATGCGTTCGGCCTGCCCGGCAATTTCTTTTTCGTGCGTGACCATGACGATCGTCATGCCCTGCCGGTTGAGGTCTTTGATTATCTGTAAAACTTCTTCTTCGCTTTTGGTGTCCAGATTGCCGGTCGGCTCATCCGCAAAGAGAATGACCGGATCGTTGATCAGCGCCCGGGCTATGGCCACGCGCTGCCTTTCGCCGCCGGACATTTCATTGGGATTGTGGTCGGCGCGCTCCGCCAGTCCCACGCTGGCCAGCCTGGCCAGTCCCAGTTGTTTGTTTTTGCTCCGGCCGGCGTAGATCAAAGGCACATTAACATTGTCCAGAGCGTTGATACCCGGCAGCAAATGGAACTGCTGAAAAACAAAACCGGCCATATGCCGCCGGATATGGCAGAGCTGCTGCGTGTTCATCCGGGCGACATTTTTATTGAGAAAAATATATTCTCCGTTTTCCGGATTATCCAGAAAACCGAGGATATGCAGGAGCGTGGATTTGCCGGAGCCGCTGGCGCCCATAATTGCCACGAACTCCCCCTGCCGGATAGTCAGGTTAATATCTTTCAGGGCCTGAAAACTTATCTTGCCGTTGGTATAGGTCTTGTTGATGTGCTTGAGCTCCAGCATAAGCCTATCTCGTGCGCACGCGCTGTCCGCCGCCCGGCGCAAAAGGCGAACCGCCGGAGCGCGCGCCGGAGCGCTGGGTTTCCGCGGCCAGCACAATATCCGCGGCCTGCAAGCCGGACACTATTTCGATCTTGCCGTTCTGGGCGAGACCGGTCTGCACCGGGACTTTTTGCTGACCGGCGGGAGTTTTGACCAGTACGCTGGCGGTGTCGCCGGCATAAATCAGGGCTCTTTCCGGCACGAGCAGCACATTGTCTTTTTGCTGGCGGATGATCTCGATATTGGCGCTCATCCCGGAGCGGAAGATCGCCGGTATGCTGTCCGGCGCGATTTCCACTTCGTAGATCGTGACATTGTTGATGACCTTGGATTCATAAGAGATGCGTTTGATGCGGCCGGAGATCTGCACGTCGGGATAAGCGTCCAGCGTGATTATGGTTTTCTGGCCGATCTCGACTTTGCCGATGTCGGTCTCGTCGATCTGGGCTTTGACGATCAGCGTGTCGGCCAGCACGAGTATGGTGGTGCTGGAATTGACCGTCTGGCCGGGCTCTATCGAGCGGACGATCACCCGGCCGGCGATCGGCGCGAGGATCGGTGTCGGCTTGTAAACATCCGACCAGTACTGCACTTTTTCCTGGCCCTGCGTGCTGGCCGCATCGAGCAGCGCCGCCCGGTCGGTGGAGCTCATGACCGCCAGCTGTTCACCGGCTTTGACCAGTGTGCCCTCCTGCACATAGACCTGATCGACGCGGCCGTTGATCGGCGGGATAATGGTCAGCCGGTTCTGCGGCTCGACGGTGCCCGTGGCGGAAATGACCTCCCGCACCGCGCCGTACTCCGGCCGCACCTCGCTGTAAGTCACGACATTTTTTTTGGCCAGCCGGCTTTGGTAAAAATAAAACCCGCCGCCCAGCAGCACGATAATGAGCAAAACCGCTCCTGTTTTAGATTTCATCTAAATTACCTCCTCTGGCGTTCAGCCAGTTTGCTTCTTGAATGAGCGCATCGATCCGGGAGCTCAGCTCCTGCTGCTGCGCGGAGATGAGCGCGTCTTCAATGATAATCCAGTTGTCAAAAGAGATCAGGCCGTTGGCGTACTGCTCCGCGGCGATAGTCGAACGCTCCGAAGTGGCCTGCAATTGCTCCCGCGCGGCCTGAATGCTGTCCTCGGCATCGAGCAGATTGTCCCAGGCTCTGTCCAGCGTCAGCGCGGTGGTGCGGCGGCTGTTGTCCAGTTCCAGCCGCTGGATCGTTTCCTGCGTCCGGGCGCTGTCCACCGCCAGGCTTTTTTTGCCGCCGTCCAGCAGATCAAAGCTCAGCCCCGTGCCAAGCGACCAGCTGCTGTCCTCGCTATTGACCGCTGCGCCGCTGGCGCGGCTCTGCGCCCAGTTTTTGCCGAGACTGCCGTTCACATAGACGCTGGGCAGATAAGCCGCCCGCGCGATAGCTGTGCTGTATTCCGCGCTGTCCAGCCGCGCGGCCACGGCCTGCAGTACCGGCGAGTCGTCCAGCAGCTGCGCGATATCCGGCGTCTGCTGTAGATCGGTGCGGAGCTCCAGATCGGGGGTGATTTCTATATTATGGGTGGCCGGCAGGCCCATGGTTTGCGCGAACTGCTGCTTATTGCGCTCCAGCCGGCGCTGCAATTGTTTCTCGGACAGCTCCGCTTTGACCAGATTGGCTCTGGCGGTCAGCAGCGAACCGCGGTGTTCCAGTCCGCCGGAATAACGCAGCTCGACCAGCTCGTACTGCTGGCGGCGGCGTTCGCTGACGGTTTGTGCTAAATCCAGAGACTGCGCGGTGCGCAGTAATTCGCAAAATTCCTGCCGCAGCTGCAGGCGGAGATTGATCTCCTGTATGGCATAGTTGAGCTTTTCGGTTTCCAGCTCCAGTTCGCCCTGTTTGAGCCGGGGGGCGGTCTGCGGATCCCAGACCTGCTGCTGGACGGACAATCTGGCGCTTTCGGAAGAATTGGGATCCTGCGCCAGAGGGTTTTCATTTTCCGGAGCGCTGGCGCCCGTGCTGAAAGATAGATTTGCGCCGACCTGCGGCCAGAGCGCGCTGCGCAGCGCGTCCAGACTGTTCTGCTTGAGCTGGACTTTTTCTCTGGCGATTTTTAATTCGAGATTATTGGCTTTGGTGGTCTGGAGAGCCTGTTCCCAGGTATAGGGCTGGGCGCAGGACAGAGCCACGCAAAGAGCCAGAATTATAAATAAGTGTTTTAACACTAAAACCCCCTCGTTGATTATACTAGAGATATACAATTCTGTACGTAAAAAAGTTCCGCCGGAACTTTTGGCCCGGATAGTTGTATAATCTAGTGGATGCCTAAAATTGAGAGCTGCCTGCCGGGATTTATAGCTGGCGATGAGGCGGCGTTTAAAACCTTATATCTGGAAACGAGCGGGCTGCTGTACCGCGTGGTCTTTCATATGACGGGTGTGCGGGAAGAGGCCGAGGATATTCTGCACGATGTATATGTCCGGGCTTATGAAAAAAGAAAATCCTACCGTCCGGAGCTGTCCAGCCTGCGCACCTGGCTGTACCGCATTGCCGTCAATCAGACGCTCAATCAGCTCAAACGGCGCAGGTGGCTGGACGGTAATCTGGGGCGTTTGTTCGGCCGGCCGGCGGAGCCGGATGTGCTGGACGCCTATCTGGAGACGGAAGAAGGGCAGAGCGTGCAGCGTCTGCTGCGGCGCCTGCCGGAGAACTTCCGGATCTGTCTGGTCCTGCGGGATATAGAAGAGAAGAGTTATGCAGAAATTGCCGCTGTCCTCAATATTGAGCCGGGCACGGTCAAATCGCGGATCGCCCGCGGCCGTAAGCTGCTCAAAACTATGTATGACAGGGAAGGGAGGCGCAAATGAATTATGCCGGAGAGTTAAAAAAACTAAAAGCGCAGGAGCTGGCGCCGAGCGAATGGCTCTGGACGCGCATCACGGACACGCTGGCGCGCCGGAACCAGAGGAGCAAAGACAGTGCCGGGCGCCGGTATTATCTGGCTTTTTCCGCGGCGGCGCTGGCTGTCTGCGCGGTGGCCGTTTTTACCGGCCGCGGGTATTACGATCATTATGAGCTGGGCCGGTACCTCGCGCAGTCTCTGGATTATACTTCTTATTCGTCGCAGGTTTATGAGAATTGGGGAACTTATATTTAGCTGGTTTGTAAAATATAACATAAGTCTAAAAATAAGGAGGTCAAAATTATGAATATAAAAAAAATCGGTATGGTAATTCTGATCCTGACGATGGTGGCGCTGGCGGGCCCGGAAGGCAAACCGGATAAGCCCGATCAGGCGGAGCGCGGCAGGCAGCCGTTTAAAGAATTGAATCTGACCGCGGAACAGACTCAGCAGCTGGAGAGTAACCGCAAGGCGGTGGATAAAACAATGCGGGATAACCGCACCAAATTAGCGCAGGAGCACAAAAAACTGCGCGAGGAATTATTCAAGGCCGCGCCGAGCGAGGCGGAGATCGCGCTTAGCCGAAAAAATATTCTGGAGCTGGAAGGCCTGCAGCTCGACAATATGATCGCCAATGCCAGAGAGCTGCGCAAAGTGCTGACCGAGGAGCAATTGGTTAAGCTTAAAGAATGGCAGGAAAAAAACTTCCGGGAGCCTGACCGCCAGAAACCGCAGAAAGAAAAGGCTGAACTCAAGAAAAAATAGAGCGCATTGGGGAGGGCCAAATATTTTTACCGCGGGTATTCCGGGTAGCCGCGGGTGCGGTGTTAAAATATTTGGTCGGCTCTGGACATGTAGTATAATTTTAGATTATGCGCGCGCATCCGCACTATAACCCTTTCAATGTCCGCGAGCCGGCGGAACGTCCTGACTGGACACGGGTCTTTGCGCGGCCGGAGCAGCCGCTGGATCTGGAGATCGGTTTCTCGACCGGCCGCTGGCTGCTGCAATACGCGCAGACTTTTCCCGAACGCAATATTGCGGGGCTGGAAATCCGCGCCAAATTTATCGAGCTGGTCAAAAATAAAATAGCCGCGGCCGGACTGCCCAACGCTTATGTGCTGAGAGCCAATGCCGGCGCCGCCCTGCCGCAATTGTTTGCCCCGCGGAGCTTGAGCCGCGTGATCATCCTGTTTCCTGACCCGTGGCGCAAAACCCGGCATCTCAAGCGGCGGGTGGTCAACCGGCTTTTTTTGACAGAGCTGCAAAAATATCTCAAACCCGGCGCCCAGCTGTATATCGCGACGGATCAGCTCTCTCTGGCGGAGGATATGGCCACGGATCTGCAGGCTGTGCCGGTGTACAAAAATAAATACGCGCGGTACGCGCCGGAAAATTTTCCGGGGCTGGTCACGGATATTGAGAAATATCAGCTGGAGCGCGGCCGGCCGATATACCGGCTGGTGTTCACGTTGAATGCTTAGCTGAGGAATTTCTGCGGGACGCAGGACTGTTTTTCCAGCGCGGCGATAGTTTCTTTGGCGATCTTGAACTCGCTTTGCAGATCGCGGAATTCCTGCTCGGCTCTTTTAAATTTATATTCCAGCTGGATATTTTTTTCCTGCTCGGCGCTGAAAGAGCCGATGACCCGGTTCATTTCCTGCACCGCCCGCTCTTTGTTTTCGACCAGCGCGGCGTTTTCCTGCTGCAGTCTGGCGACGGCGCTTTGCAGATCCGTGAACTGCTGTTCCTGCTTCTGCAGGCTGGTGCGCAGGCTGAGATTTTCTTTGGCGGCCAGCGAATTGCTTTCTCTGACCGTGTTGATCTGCCGCTCCAGCTCGGCGTCACGGATAGATGACTTATCCATGGTCTGTTTAAGCACGTTGTTTTTTTGCCGGGTTTCCAGCAGGGCGGCCTGGGCTTCCGCCAGCTCATGGAGCTGCTGGCTTATCGTGCTGTCCTGATTTTGTATTTTGCTCTGCAGCTCGACTTCCAGCAGAGCCGCTTTGTCCGCGGCCTGCCGCAAAGCGCTGTTTTCTGCCAGTGCTTTTTGCAGCCCGGCTTTGGTCTGCCGCAGCTCCGTGTCCAGCGCGCTGCTGGCCGAGAGCTGGGCCTGCAGGCGGTCACGCTGTTCGTCCAGCTGGCGCGCCTGACCGGTCAGCAGAGTCTCTTTTTCCGCCAGCAGAGCATTCAGCCGGGAAACTTCTTTGTTTTCGGCCAGCGTCTGCCGCAGACGCCGGATCTCCGTCTCCGCAGTCTGCAGGCTTCTTTGCAGCAGGTGCAGTTTGTTCTGCTGCGTCTGAATTTCTTCCTGCAGCGAGTAGACCGCGGCCTGATCGGCCTCGATCAATTTTTCTTTGATGCGCGCCTGAGCTTTGAGATAATGCTGTTCCTGCTGTTCCTGAGCTTTCAACTCGTCCAGCGAAAGTTCGTTTTGCTGGATTTTGGCAAAATCCGTGGCTTTGATGATGGACATTATTTTCCCTCCAGCAGTTTGCCGAGAGCCACACAGACTTCAAAAGCCGGCATTTTGGTCTTGAGCAGGGTAAGGTCAAATTCGCTGGCCAGTTCTTTTAAGCCCACCTGAATGGGCGAATTGTTGACAATGATGACGCCCAAACCGCCGATGTTATTGATCGTGCGCAGCGTTTGATGCGAGGAGAGCGAGGTGATGAGAAAAATACCTTCTTTATCCACGGTCAGAACTTCGCTCATCATATCGGAGACGACTACGTTTTTGATCTGCGCGGAATCAAAGCGCGAGCTTTTATAGACGGCCTGCGCTCCGGTTTGCTCGATGATATCCTGAAACTTCATGGTCTTATCCTCTGCGAGCTGTAACTGATAACCTACTACCTATTATCATTATTATCGGGGTTTATGTCAATTCGGTGCAGTCTGGAGATTAAATAAAGTTTTCCCCGGAAAATAGGCTTTTTTCCAATACGCTGGCGGAAGCGCTCAGCTGTTGTCCGGCCCGGCGCCTGCGGATTGCCGGCCGGCGGACACCCGCCGACCGGTCAAAATCCCCGCTCCCAATTTGCCATTTTGGGCTAAATGCATTATATTTTACAGGTCTTAATTGGCTGCAAATTCGGAGGTAATGATGAAAATGTCCGGCGCAAAAAATTATTATTACGCCGTTGTGGATAACGCTTTTTTTAGACAGGCGGCAGATAGTCCAAAGCGGAGGTCGTAGTGTTCACCAAAGCGTTAGAGGAAGTGAAAATTTCCAGAGAGCTGAAAGATTTTATTGACCTGTGGCGTGCTAAGCCGGGCAATCTTATTATGATCCTGCACAAAGTGCAGGAAGAATATAAATATATTCCGCGTGAGATGGCGCTGTATTTATCCAAAGAATTAAATGTCGCGCTGGCCAAAATTTACGGCGTGATTACTTTTTATCATTTTTTTAAGCTCAAAAAACCCGGTAAGTACAACATTCAGGTCTGCATCGGCACGGCCTGTTATCTCAAGGGCGGCGGCGATTTGCTGCAGGAGCTGGAAAACCTGCTGGGTATCGGCGTGGGCGGCGTGACCGCAGACGGTCTTTTTTCAATAGAGGGCGTGCGCTGCGTGGGCTGCTGCGGGCTGGCGCCGGTGGCGGTGTGCGACGGCGAGGTTTTCGGCAAGCTCAAAAAAGAACAGCTGCCGGATATTATTGCGAAATATAAAGACAGGCAGTAATGCATTATGCGCTGACGGATTTTCTGCAGGATATTTTTCAGAATTCCGTAGAAGCGCAGGCCGGATTGATCGTAATCGATCTAATTGAGGATCCGGAAAAATATTTGATATATGTCGCGGACAATGGCCGCGGGATGAGTCAGGCGGTTCTGCGTCAGGCGCTGGATCCGTTCTTTACGAGCGGAGAGAAACACCGGCGGCGCAGGGTGGGGCTGGGTCTGGCTTTTCTCAATCAGGCGGTCAAAGCGGTGGATGGTGATTTTGAAATAAAATCGGAAGAAGGGACCGGCACGTCAGTGGTGTTTTCTTTTCCGAAAAAGCATCTGGATTGTCCGCCGCTGGGCGATCTGCCGGGGACGCTGCTCCTGATGTTCGCCTATCCCGGCGCGTATGAGCTGAATGTGACGAGGCAGTTAAACGGGCAGAAATATACAGTTTTGCGCAGCGAGCTTCAGGCCGCCGCGGGCGACTGGACTGATGCGCAGAGCTTAAAACTGGCCGGCGCTTATCTGGCCGGTCTGGAAGAGGATTTGATGCTGTCTTCGGGAGCCCCGGGCGGCTAGCTAAGAAGGGTAAGCCGGAGTGTTTGCCCTCAATAACAGGAGGAAATAATGGCCAAATTAACCCTGGCGGATTTGAAACAAATCCGCGCGCAGCAAAAGGCGGCGATGAACAAGCGCGAGACGGACGGCAAAGAAATACAGCTGGTCATCGGCATGGCGACCTGCGGCATTGCGGCCGGCGCGCGCGACACGCTCAAGGCTTTTATGGCCGAGATCGAAGCGCAGAATCTCAATAATGTGCTGGTGCGCCAGACCGGCTGCATGGGATTTTGCGCCAATGAGCCGACGGTCGAGGTCATCATGCCCGGCATGCCGACTGTTATTTACGGCAGGGTTGACGCGGCAGTGGCGAAAAAAATTGTCTCCAGTCATATTTTGAATAAGACGCTGGTCAATGAGCATGTTTTTGACCGGCCGGCGGCGGATAATATCCTGAAGCAGGAGGCTGTCTAAATGGCGGGCTATAGAAATTTCGTTTTAGTCTGCGGCGGCACCGGCTGCGAGTCCAGCAAGTCCGATGTCATATACAAGAATCTGCTGTCCGCAGTGGAGACCGCCGGGCTGGCTGCGGAAGTGCAGGTCGTCAAAACGGGCTGTTTTGGTTTTTGTGAAAAAGGCCCGGTGGTCAAAGTCCTGCCGGATGAGTCTTTCTATGTCGAGGTCAAGCCGGAGGACGCGCAGGAAATTGTCGCCGAGCATCTGACCAAAGGCCGCGAGGTCAAACGCCTGCTGTACAATAAGGACGGGAATAAAAAAAATGCCAAAATTGACGACATTAATTTTTATCAGAAGCAGGTGCGCATTGTGCTGCGCAACTGCGGCTTTATCGATCCGGAAAATATCAATGAGTACATTGCCCGCGACGGCTATGCGGCGCTGGAAAAAGTGCTTTTTGAGCTGAAGCCGGAGCAGGTGATAGAGGAATTAAAAAAGTCCGGACTGCGCGGCCGCGGCGGAGCGGGTTTTCCGACCTGGCGCAAATGGAGTTTTACCAAAGCCGTGGAGAGCAGCCAGAAATACGTGGTCTGCAACGCCGATGAAGGCGACCCCGGTGCGTACATGGACCGGAGCACGCTGGAGGGCGACCCGCATTCCGTGCTGGAAGCGATGACTATCGCCGGCTACACGATCGGCGCCAATCAGGGCTATATCTACATCCGCGCGGAATATCCGCTGGCTATCCAGCGGCTGGAAATCGCGCTCAAGCAGGCGCGCGAAATGGGCCTGCTGGGTAAAAATATTCTGGACAGTAAATTTGATTTTGATATCGAGCTGCGTTTAGGCGCCGGAGCTTTTGTCTGCGGAGAAGAAACCGCTCTGCTGGCTTCTATCGAGGGCGCGCGCGGTATGCCCAAGCCCCGTCCGCCGTTCCCGGCGGTCAAAGGCCTGTGGGGCAAGCCGACGGTTATCAATAATGTGGAGACTTATGCCAATATCCCGGTGATTATACTCAAAGGCGGCGATTGGTTCGGCCGGATCGGCACCGAGACTTCCAAAGGCACGAAAGTATTTGCCCTGACCGGCAAGGTCAACAATTCCGGCCTGATCGAAGTGCCGATGGGCACCACCCTGCGCGAAATTATTTTTGACATTGGCGGCGGGATTATCGGCGGTAAGAAATTCAAGGCCGCGCAGTCCGGCGGGCCGTCCGGCGGCGTGATCCCGGAGGAATTTCTGGATACGCCGATCGATTACGAAAATCTGGCCAGGATCGGTTCGATCATGGGTTCCGGCGGCCTCATTGTCATGGATGAAGACGACTGCATGGTCGATGTCGCCAAATTTTATCTGGAATTTACGGTCGATGAATCCTGCGGCAAATGCTCGCCCTGCCGGATCGGCGGCCGGCAGATTCTGGAGCTGCTGGGCAAGATCACCAAAGGCCAGGCCAGCCTGCACGATATAGAAAAAATAAAAAAGATCGGCCATGCCATGCAGCGGGCTTCGCTCTGCGCTCTGGGCGGTACGGCGGCCAATCCGGCGCTGTCCACGCTCCGTTATTTCGAGGCGGAGTATCTGGAGCATATCAAGGACAAAAAATGCCGCGCGGGCAAATGCAAAGACTTATTTACTTTCAGCATTCTCTCCGAGAAATGCATCGGCTGCGGTCTGTGCGCCCGCAAATGCCCGGTCAACGCGGTGGTCGGCGAAAAAGGCAAGCCGCATACGATCAAAGACGGCCTGTGCGTCAAGTGCGGCGAGTGTTTCCGCGCCTGCCGCTTCAAGGCCGTGGTGAAAAAATAAAGGACACCCCCGGCTCCGCCCGGTGTCCGTGCGGGCGATGTCGGTATATGGCCGGTGAGCGCAGTCGAACCGACATTACACGAAGGAGTTAGGTCAATGACAAAAATCAACCTTAAAATCAACGGTCTGCCGGTGACGGTCGAGCAGGGCACGACTATTCTCAATGCCGCCAGACAGGTCAATGTCAAAGTGCCGACGCTTTGTTATCACCCTGACCTGGCCGCCTGGGCGGCCTGCGGCATTTGCGTGGTCAAGGCTGCCAATTCGCCCAGGATGTTCCGCGCCTGCGCGACGCCGGCCGAGGAAGGTATGAGCATTATCACCCACGATCCGGAGATCATCGAGGTGCGCAAGACCGTGCTGGATTTGATTCTGTCCAACCATCCCAACGACTGCCTGAAATGCCCGCGCAGCGGCAACTGTGAGCTGCAGACTATTGCCGCGGAATTCGGCGTGCGCGAGATGCCTTACAAAAAAATGCTGCGCGATCTGCCGGAGGATAACAGCTCGCCGTCCATTATTCTTAATCCGGAAAAATGCATTCTCTGCGGCCGCTGTGTTCATGTCTGTCAGGAGATGCAGAATGTCTGGGCGCTGGAGTTTATCGGCCGCGGCCATAAAGTGCGCATCGCCCCCGCGGCGGATGTGCAGCTCAATGACAGCCCCTGCATTAAATGCGGCCAGTGCAGCGCGCATTGTCCGGTAGGCGCGATATACGAAAAAGACGAGACGGCCAAAGTCTGGCATGCTATCAGCGATCAGGAAAAAATCCCCGTGGTGCAGATCGCTCCGGCGGTGCGCGTGGCGATCGGCGAGGCTTTTGGCTATAAATCGGGCGAGCTTTTGACCGGCAAGCTGTACACCGCCCTGCGCCGGCTGGGTTTTAAAGCGGTGTTTGACACCAATTTCGCCGCCGACCTGACCATTATGGAAGAGGGCAGCGAGTTTGTGGAGATGTTTACCAAAAAACCGGAGGAACTGCCGCTGATCACTTCCTGCTGTCCGGCCTGGGTGGATTATCTGGAAAAATATTATCCGGAGATGATCCCTTATTTTTCCAGCGCGAAGTCGCCGCAGGCCATGCTGGGCGTCATGTCCAAAACTTATTACGCCGCGAAAATGCAGCTTGATCCCGCAAAAATTTTTATGGTCTCGATCATGCCCTGCACGGCCAAAAAATACGAGATCAGCCGCACGGATGAAATGTTTGCCAGCGGTTATCAGGACATCGATGTTTCCCTGACCACGCGCGAGCTGACGCGGATGCTCAAAACAGCGGGCATTGATTTTGCCAGCCTGCCGGAGGAAAAAGCGGATGCCCTGCTGGGGGAGTACACCGGCGCGGGCACGATCTTTGGCGTGACCGGCGGCGTGATGGAGGCGGCTCTGCGCACCGGCTACCACCTGATCACCCGGAAAGAACTGGGCGACGTGAATTTTCAGGCTGTGCGCGGTCTGGACGGCGTGAAAGAAGCCACGGTGGATATTGAGGGCACGGAGGTCAAAGTGGCCGTGGCGCATGGCGCGGTCAATGTGCAGCATGTGCTGGAAAAAATCAAAGCGGCGAAAGCCGCCGGTCAGCCGACGCCCTATCATTTTGTCGAAGTAATGGCCTGCCGCGGCGGCTGTATCGGCGGCGGCGGCCAGCCTTACGGCGCCAATGATGAGGTCCGCAAACTGCGCACCAGAGGCCTGTACCAGGACGATGAGCTGGCGGTCAAACGCTGTTCGCATCAAAATCCGGAGATCCAGAAAATTTACCGGGATTTTCTGGAAAAACCTTTGAGTGAGAAAGCGCATCACCTGCTGCACACAAAATATACGGCGCGGCCGCTGTATAATAGATAGCCGAAATCTCCAGAAGTTGACGCCGCGTAAAGAATGTAATACACTTTGTATTACAAGGAGTGGGGCGTATGGCTACGGTGCGTTTGCCGCAGGAGATAGAACATAAACTGGCCGTTGTTTCCAGAACAAAACACAAGTCCAAATCGGATTTGATCCGCGAGGCGCTGGATATATTTTTCTATCGAGAAGAGTCCGCGCTGGATTCTTATGAGCTCGGCAAAGCGTATTTTGGCCGGTACGGCAGTGGCAGAGGTGAACTTTCCCGTGAATATAAAGAAATATTGAAAAGGAAGCTGCATGCCAAACAGTGTGCTTATTGACGCCGGGCCGCTGATCGCTTTATTTGACAAAGACGATAAGTACCATAAAAGAATAAAAAAGTTTATCAGCGGTCAAAAATATCAATTTATAAGCACCGTGGCTGTGGTGACTGAAGTTGCACATATGCTGGATTTTAATGTCAATGTGCAGCTGGATTTTCTGGAATGGATAAAAAACAATGGTCTGAACTTGTGCGCGATACAGCAGGAGGATATTCCGCGGATTATTGAATTGACTAAAAAATACGCCGACCGTCCGATGGATTTTGCCGATGCCACGCTGGTCATTGCCGCGGAAAAAATAGGTGTTAAGACCATCATAAGTCTGGACGCGGATTTTGACATTTACCGCCTGCCGGGGAAAGTGCGGATTAAAAATATTTTTGCGGGATAGCCCGTAATTTTATCAGGCACAAAAGCGCATCACCTGCTGCACACAAAATATACGGCGCGGCCGCTGTATAATAGATAGTATTATTCTGTGTTTTTATTGAATAGCGGTGTGGATAGTGGAGATGCTGATATATTTTTTAAGAAGTTCAGCGTAGTTGGTTACGACATACTGGCGCGCTAAATCATTATCAAATTTTTTGCCAAATACAAAATAATTATTTAGGTCGGTGATACCCAGCTGTTCGTTAAGGTGGTTTAAGGTTGAAATCAGACTCTCCTGGAGCAGGGTTATTTGTTCGATCAGCTTTGCTGACCATTGGTCAAATTCCGGCTTGTTTTTTTCATAATCCAGCCGTTTATTGCAGAAATCCAGCTGGCGCAGATAAGCGTAGCGTTCACTTAGCAGTAAATTATCCTCGTAAATACGGGATATGCTGCCCGCGCTGACCAGACTGGCTAGCTCAGCGTGAGCCGCTCCCCGCACTAAAAGCGAGGCTGTCTGGAAGTCATAAAAGCCGTCGGCTGGGGGGACGCAGACCGCATTAACAAACAGGCTGTGCGGGTCAGCCAGCAGTTTTTGGGCGGGCGTCCAGGTAAAATACTGCTTCGCTGTCAGGGTGTTAAACTGCCCGGTGTTCTGGTCGACGTCAATAAATGGCTTGATGAATTGCCAGACTGGATTCGCTGGTTTATTAAGAATAACGTCATTGGTGAAAACAATAGTGCTGGCATTATTCAGGATATATTCATTATAAGACACCGAATCCGGGCCGCCCTCTGGCACGCAAAGTGTTTCTTGCTGTAATTCGATCGGCATATTTCTGGCCTCGATGGCTATGGCGATATTAAAATTAAGTATACTGTTAATGAAAAACATAATAGATTCGGTGTCGTCATAACGATATATCGCATTGTTTTTGCTAAAAGTGATAAGCTCCGTCAGGGAGTTGGCTTTTTCCTTGGAGATAGAGCCCAATGGTCTGTCCAGATAATCCGAAATATTTTCCAGCATGAATAGTTTTTTTCGCATTTCGATATCAAGGCTGGACAGAGTGGTTGAAATGCTTTCCGGGGTTTTGTTGGTTTCTTGTGCGGCGGTGCAGCTGGTCAGGGTCAGCAGCCACCAGAGCGGGGCGGCGAATGTGCCAAGAGCGGCTTTGGCCGGAGCGGGCAGATTGTCCACGCGTTCGGCTATGGTTGGTTTAGGCGGTTGGGGCGCGCGAGGAGCTGGCGTACCGCCTCCGCCTTCAAGAGCCTGCCAAACTCTTATATTGCTTATGTCCATAAAACTCCTATTTTAAGATCTGCTAAATATATATCGCAAGCATTGCGGAATTGTTGCAAGATTTCTGGCGCGGCTGCTGGATAACCGCTAGTGTTCTGTAATGTTAAAATTTATCCAGGGAAATTTCCGTGCGATGTGCCGCCAGAACGGTTCATTGATGGAGATTAAATTTATGCTCCGGAAATTAAAATCAAAATAAAAAGTCCACAGCGGAGCGAGAATATTATTCGCCAGCCCCAGTCCTCTGCGGGCAGGCATAACATGCAGATGATTTATAAAAATCAGATCATTGCGATACACCGTGAAGTCTAGGCCGGTGGATGACTCCGGTTCATAGGCACTGGGTGGCAAAATGCTGTCATTTAAGGAGACGCAGAAACTATTCTTGCGATTGGTGATTTGAAACTGCGCGGGATAATAACCCTTTAGAATTTTGAGAGTCTGCCGGTGGGATATTAATTTAGCGAACATATTCTCTTATCGGTATTTTAGCAAAATTGTTGCCGGACTGTCCTTTATTTTTTGCCCAATATGGTTATAATACCTTGAAAGCGAGCCGTTTATGCAGTACATCAACGAAGCCCTGATTTGGGAAACTCTGGAGCAGGCCCAAAAAACCGCGCCGGAGACCATAGAGGCTATTTTGCAGAAAACCCAAACCCTGCAAAGGCTGTCTTTGGCCGAGACCGCGGCGCTGCTGGCGGCGGACGACCCGGAGATTTTGCGCAAAATTTTTGCGGCGGCGGCCCGGGTCAAAAATGAGATTTACGGCAAAAGGGTGGTGCTTTTTGCGCCGCTGTATATCAGCAATATCTGCCAGAATGCCTGCCGTTACTGCGCGTTCAAGGCGGACAATCGGCTCATCGAGCGTAAGGCTTTAAATCCAGCGGAGATCAAGGAGCAGGTCGAATTTATGCTCCAGCGCGGCCACAAGCGCATACTTCTGGTCGCCGGCGAGGCCAAACCGGCCTTTGCCGGTTCGCTGGTCGATTATTACACGGAAGCTATCGAGGCTATTTACGCCGCGCAGGTCGGCCCGCACAAGATCAAGCGCGTGAATATCAACTGCGCGCCGCTGAGCATGGCGGATTTTCGGAAATTGAAAAAAGCCGGCATCGGCACCTTTCAGATCTTTCAGGAAACCTATCACGAAGGGACTTACAGATATGTGCATGTCCGCGGGCCGAAAACCGATCCGGATAAACGCATCGCCGCAATAGACAACGCTTTTGCCGCCGGCATAGATGATGTCGGTATGGGCGTGCTGTACGGCCTGTCCGATTACCGTTTTGACACGCTGGCCCTGCTCCAGCATATCGAGCAGTTAGAAAAAAACTGGAAAATCGGGCCGCACACGATCTCCGTGCCGCGGGTCGAGCCGGCAATCGGTGCGGAATATTCGCTCACTCTCCCGCGCCGCGTGTCCGACGCAGATTTCCGCAAAATAGTCGCCGTCCTGCGTCTGTCCGTGCCGTATACGGGCATGATACTCTCCACCCGCGAAACGCCGCAGATGCGCGATGAGCTGATCGATCTGGGTATTTCGCAGATCAGCGCGGAGTCCAGCGTGGCGCCGGGCGGCTATGCCTCGACTACGCTCGGCAACCATCAAAAAATCAACTCACAATTTGAAGTGGCGGATCACCGCAGTCTGGATGAGATCATCGCCTCGCTGGTGGACAAGGGTTATATCCCCAGCTTCTGCGCGGCCTGCTACCGCATGGAGCGCACCGGCGAGAAATTTATGTGTCTGGCCAAACCCGGCACGATCAAAGGCAAATGTAGCATGAACGCGCTGATCACCCTGCGCGAGTATCTGGACGATTTCGCGGCGGACAGCACGAAACAGGAAGGCTATAAATTTATCGAACAGCTCAAAAGCGCTCTGTCCGACCAGGACCGGCAGGCGTATGAAAATTTTTGTCTGGAGATCGCCGGCGGGGCGAGGGATAGATATGTGTAAAAACGAAGCCGCTGCGAAAGTCAGCGGGGTCGCGTATGCTTGCAGCGTATTTGGACGGTAAGCCTGTCGTACCGTAGCTGCCAGTAGATACCCTTACCGCAAGGATATAGTTTTGCAGAGGTTTCCAGATATGCCAAACCTCAGCCGGAATATTAAGCAAAATCGGGCTAAAAATTACCCTGTAAATGTTTACATTATAAGATATAAAACCTATTGATTTAACATAGTTTTTACATTATGATATATGAGAAATAGGGGTATAAAATATGCTGCGACGGGCCGAATACCTTAAAAGACTGCTTGGCTTTAAAGATAAGCAGTTAATAAAAATCGTTACCGGGGTGCGGCGCTGCGGAAAATCCACGCTTTTTGAGCTGTATCAAGCCGAGCTGCTCAAGAGCGGGGTAAGACCGGAACAAATCCAGAGTTTGAATCTGGAAGATATGGATAATGAAGCGTTAAAAAATTATAGAGTACTGTACGCGCATGTAAAGAAACGGCTTGTTCCCGGCAGAATGAATTATATATTCCTTGACGAAATTCAGAATGTGCCGGATTTTGAAAAAGCGGCGGATGGGCTTTTTATTAAGAAAAATGTGGATTTGTATCTTACCGGCTCAAACTCCAAAATTCAGTCAGGTGAATGGGCGACCTTGCTTTCGGGGCGGTATGTGGAGATACATCTGTTCCCGTTGTCTTTTAAGGAATATGCTGCGGCGTTCACTGCGGAAAGCCGGGCGGATAATTTTCAGCGTTATCTGGCAGACAGCTCATTCCCTTATACCTTACAGCTGTGCGGCGACCAAAAACAAATTCGAGATTATCTGGGCGGCATATATAACACCATAGTCCTGAAAGACGTGGTGGAAAATAAAAAAATAAGAAATATCAGCCGCCTGGAAAGCGTGATTAAATTTATGGCGGATAATATCGGTAATCTAACCTCTATAAAAAAAATAAGCGACACGATGGCTAGCGACGGGTTAAAAGTGCTGCCTTTGACCGTAGAGAGCTATCTGGATGCTTTGCGGGACAGCTACATTCTTTACCGTGCCGGGCGGTATGATGTGAAAGGCCGCAAACTGCTGCAAACTCTGGACAAGTATTATCTGGTGGACATGGGGCTGCGTCATTATCTGCTCGGCAGGCAGAGATCTGACAGCGGGCGGGAGCTGGAAAATATAGTCTATCTCGAACTTTTACGCCGTGGCTACAGGGTTTATATCGGCAAGGTTGGCGACAAAGAAGTAGATTTTGTGGCGGAGAGTTTGCGCGGCGTTGAATATTACCAGGTGGCGGATACGGTCAGAGGAGAGACCGCGCTGCGCCGCGAGCTGTCAGCGCTGGCGGTTATCCGCGATCACAATCCCAAGTTTCTTTTGACGCGCGACTTTGATCCGCCCGTCTCGCACAACGGCATCAAACAGTTAAATGTTTTAGACTGGCTGGGAGAAAAATATTAGACAATTTGTCCGGACATCGCCGGCGGGGCGAGGGACAGGTATGTTTAGGTGGACTTAATAAATTTGACAACTGGAAGAATCATAGATGAGGCCAAAGGCACGTACACGATGGCGACGCTTTCTTTGTCGGCCGGTATCCGGTTTTAGTTATAGAAAAGACAGGTTTTTATTTGAGACTGTAAAATCAATTGTGTAAACGGCCTGTTTAATTCAGACCAATTATTACAGAAAAACAATTATGGATTATTCCAGTAAGAACAAAAGTAGTATTGCTGCCAAGTCACCAGCGTAATAAATATTTTGCCGGAGCGCGTTTTGGCTCGAACTTAACACCCTTGGCTTGTCGCCTGCGGGTACTTCCTCGCGTGCAATGAAATGCACGCTCGGTCGCAAGCACAAAGTGCGACGTTAAGTGAGAGGCCAC